>JBBRVU010000082.1:0-16979 GCA_038246575.1 Actinomycetes bacterium
AGCACGAAGATGTTCGCCGTCGTGAGCCGGTGGCAGCTTGTCCCGTCGAAGTAGCCCTTCTCCGCCAGGTGCCGGAAGCTGGTGGTGGTGCAGGGTGCCTGGGCGGCGGCCATGTCGATGGTGATGTCGCCCTGGTCGGTGGCCACCGTCGCGGTGAACGGCGTGGTGGCGGTCTTCTTGTCGTACGTCGGCAGGCCGACGTCCTTCGCGGCCGGCTGACCGGTTGTCTCGGTGTAGGTGCAGCCGTCGACCGCCGAGGCGGAGGGGCTCGGTGACGCCGAGGTCGGCGTCGGGCTCTGGCTCGAGCGGTCCCTGGTCGCAACGGTGGACTCGTCGTTGCCGTTGAGCGCGAGTGCGAGCACCACGACGCCGCCGATGACCAGGAGGACGGCGACCAGGATGGCCGCGCCCTGCTGCACCTTGCGACGGCGGACAGCCTGGGCGCGCCGACGGGCCTGCTGGCGCTCGTAGCGCTCCCGGGCCAGCTGCCGCTCACGCTTGACGCTGCTCGCCACCATGCCTCCTTGTCAGTCGACTGGTCCCGATCTGCCCGACGGGCCAAGACGCACCAGGGTTCGGCCCAGGTCCGCCGGTCGCACAGTCTAGGAGGGCCCGCCGTCTGCGGTGCCGTTACGCGTTCGCGAGCGGCGGCGACCGCCGGTAGGCTCGGTCGCTGACCTGGCCGCCGCCACCGAAGGGTGCACGTGCTCATCACCGGCTTCCCTGCCGCTGCCTTCGGCACCAACTGCTACGTCGTGGCAACCGGGCCGGGCGAGCAGGCCGTGGTCGTGGACCCGGGGATCGAGGTCGTGGACCGGCTCGACGAGGTGCTGCGCGAGCACCGTCTGCAGCCGGTGGCCGTCCTGCTCACCCACGGTCATCTCGACCACACGTTCTCGGTCACGCCGGTGTGCGGAGCGCGAGGCATCCCCGCGTACCTGCACCCGGGGGACGACCACATGCTCGCCGACCCCCTGAGCGGGATATCCCCGGAGACCGCCGCGATGTTCGGCGGGCGGCTGGAGTGGAGCGAGCCCGACGACGTGAAGCCGCTTGCGGACGGCGAGGTGCTGCAGATCGCCGGGCTCGAGGTCACGGTGGACCATGCGCCCGGCCACACGCCCGGGTCGGTCGCATTCCGGCTGCCCACCGACGAGCTCGGCGACGTCTCGCAGGTGATGCTCTCCGGCGACCTGCTCTTCGCGGGCTCGATCGGACGCACCGACCTGCCCGGCGGCGACACTGACCAGATGATGGCCAGCCTGGCGCGGACCGTGCTGTCGCTGCCCGACGACGTGGTCGTGCTGCCGGGCCACGGTGCGCAGACCACGATCGGTGCGGAGCGTGTCAGCAACCCGTTCCTGCGCGGCATGACACCCGCTCCCGCCAGGGGGCTGTGACCGGTGGCCAAGCCCGCGTCCCTGAGTGGCTTCCCGGAGTGGCTACCGCGGCAGCGTCTCGTCGAGCAGCACGTTCTCGACGTCGTCCGCGAGGTCTTCGAGCTGCACGGGTTCGCCTCCATCGAGACCCGTGCGGTGGAGCCACTCGACCAGCTGCTGCGCAAGGGGGAGACCGACAAGGAGGTCTACGTCCTGCGGCGGCTGCAGGCCGAGGGCGAGGACGACTCGTCCAACGCCGCGTCACTGGGGCTGCACTTCGACCTGACGGTGCCGCTCGCGCGCTACGTGCTCGAGCACGCCGGACACCTGGACTTCCCGCTGCGCCGCTACCAGATCCAGAAGGCGTGGCGGGGGGAGCGGCCGCAGGAGGGTCGCTACCGCGAGTTCACCCAGGCCGACGTCGACGTCATCGGTCGCGACGCGCTCTCCTTCCACCACGAGGTGGAGGTCGCCCAGGTGATGGCCGCCGTGTTCGACAGGCTGCCGTTGCCGCCGGTACGCATGCAGGTCAACAGCCGCAAGCTGATCGAGGGCTACTACCGCGGTCTCGGAGTCGAGTCGGACGAGGGTGTCGCCGACGTGATGCGCGTGGTCGACAAGCTGGACAAGATCGGTGGAGATGCCGTCGTTCGACTGCTCGTCGCCGAGTCGGGGCTGCGCGAGGAGCAGGCCTGCGCCTGCCTTGCACTGACCGAGATCACCGCTGACGGCGACGAGCTGGCCGGGAAGGTCAAGGCGCTCGGCGTGACTCACCCGCTGCTCGACGAGGGTGTCGACGAGCTCGCCCGCGTCCTGCGCGGGACGGCGGCCCTGGCGTCGGAGCGGCTCTCGGTCGTGGCCGACCTGCGCATTGCGCGCGGCCTCGACTACTACACCGGCACTGTCTACGAGACCCGGATGGCCGGCTTCGAGCACCTCGGGTCGATCTGCTCGGGAGGTCGCTACGACGCACTCGCAAGTGACGGCCGCACCACGTACCCCGGGGTCGGGATCTCGCTCGGCGTGACGCGTGTGCTGGCCCCGCTGCTGTCACGCGACCTGCTCACGGCCTCGCGGTCCACCCCGACCTGCGTGCTGGTCGCGCTGCCCGGAGACGAGCAACGACCCGCAGCGGACGCGGTCGCGTCGACCCTGCGCGAGCGAGGGGTGGCGACGGAGGTGTCGCCGTCCGCCGCCAAGTACGGCAAGCAGATCCGCCACGCGGAGCGCCGTGGCATCCCCTTCGTCTGGTTCTCCCAGGACGACGGCACCCACCAGGTGCGCGACATCCGGTCCGGCGAGCAGGTCGACGCCGATCCGGCGGCGTGGGTCCCACCGGCGGAGGACCTGCGCCCGACCGTCACCGGCACCGCCGCCACCTGATCCGTCGGGGCAAGCTGCCGAGGTTGCTCGACCGGCCCCGCACTCCTCACGTACGAAAGGCAATCCGTGATTCGCACCCACACCGCCGGCTCGCTGCGCGCGAGCCACAGCGGCGAGAAGGTCACGCTCACCGGCTGGGTCGCGCGCCGGCGCGACCACGGCGGCGTCGCGTTCATCGACCTGCGTGACGCCAGCGGCTTCGTCCAGGTCGTCATCCGCGACGAGGCGGTCGCCGCGGGGCTGCGCAACGAGTACTGCCTGCGCGTCGCCGGCGAGGTCGCGCAGAGACCGGAGGGCAACGCGAACCCCAACCTGCCCAGCGGGGAGATCGAGGTCGTCGCCACCGAGGTCGAGGTCCTCAACGAGGCTGCACCGCTTCCCTTCCAGATCGACGAGCACGTCGAGGTGGGCGAGGAGGTGCGGCTGCGCTACCGCTACCTCGACCTGCGCCGGGCCGCGCCGGCCGCGGCGCTTCGGCTGCGCAGCGAGGTCAGCCGGACCGCTCGCGAGGTGCTGCACGGGCGGGACTTCGTCGAGGTCGAGACCCCGACGCTGACCCGGTCGACACCCGAGGGTGCCCGTGACTTCCTGGTGCCTGCACGGCTGACGCCGGGCAGCTGGTACGCGCTGCCGCAGTCCCCCCAGCTGTTCAAGCAGCTGCTGATGGTGGCCGGGCTGGAGCGCTACTTCCAGATCGCGCGCTGCTACCGCGACGAGGACTTCCGGGCCGACCGGCAGCCGGAGTTCACCCAGCTCGACGTCGAGATGAGCTTCGTCGAGCAGGACGACGTCCTCGAGGTCGCCGAGGCCGTGATCGCCGCCATCTGGCGACTCGTCGGGCACGAGCTGGCCGCCCCGCTGCCACGGATGACCTACGCCGAGGCGATGACTCGCTTCGGCTCCGACAAGCCCGACCTGCGTTTCGGCCAGGAGCTAATGGAGTGCGCGGACCACTTCGCAGACACGCCGTTCCGCGTGTTCCAGGCGTCCTATGTCGGAGCGGTCGTGATGCCGGGAGGCGCCAGCCAGACGCGCAAGGAGCTCGACGGCTGGCAGGACTGGGCGAAGTCCCGAGGTGCGCGGGGGCTGGCGTACGTGCTGGTCGGAGAGGACGGCCAGCTCGGCGGGCCGGTGGCCAAGAACCTGTCGGAGGACGAGCGGTCGGGGCTGGCCGCGCACGTCGGTGCGGCTCCCGGGGACGCGGTGTTCTTCGGTGCGGGTGAGCCGGCGGCCACCCGGACGCTGCTCGGGGCGGCGCGGGTGGAGATCGGACGCCGGTGCGGGCTGGTCGACGAGCAGGCCTGGTCGTTCCTGTGGGTCGTTGACGCCCCGCTGTTCGAGCCGAGCGCGGCGGCACGCGCGAGCGGGGATGTCGCAGTCGGTGACGGCGCCTGGACCGCGGTGCACCACGCGTTCACCTCGCCCAAGCCGGAGTGGATCGACCGGTTCGAGGACGACCCGGGCAACGCGCTGGCCTATGCCTACGACCTGGTCTGCAACGGCAACGAGATCGGCGGCGGGTCGATCCGTATCCACCGGCGCGACGTGCAGGAGCGGGTGTTCGCGGTCATGGGACTGGGGGAGGCGGAGTCGCGGGAGAAGTTCGGCTTCCTGCTCGACGCGTTCGCCTACGGCGCCCCGCCGCACGGCGGCATCGCCTTCGGCTGGGACCGGATCTGTGCGCTGCTCTCGCGCACCGACTCGATCCGCGACGTCATCGCGTTCCCCAAGAGCGGGGGCGGGTTCGACCCGCTGACCGCGGCGCCCGCGCCGATCACCCCCGAGCAGCGCAGGGAGTCCGGGGTCGACACGCTGCCGGAGAGCTGACGACTCACGCCCGGTTCAGGCGGCCGCTGGTGAAGTCGTAGTCGTTGTCGTTGGCGTGGCCGAGCCGGTCGTACATCCGACGGGACCGCGTCGTTCTCTGCGTCCGTGCCGAGGGTCACCCAGCCGGTCCCGGCCGCGAGGAGAGTGCGGGTCAGCCAACCGCGGAGCGCGGCTCTGACGCCGCGGCGACCAGGACGCCCGCACCGTCGCGGACACCGCCCACCGGCGTACCTGGGGATCACCGGGGTCGGCGTCGTGGCGCGGGCTCCAGGCCTCGAGCAGCTCGCGCAACCCGCGGTCGTCGGTCAGCCAGCCGATCTGGTCCTCACCCGGCTGGACCGGGTGAGCGGAGCGGGTGAGGTACCAGTCCCAGTCGTTGCGCGGGTCGAGTCGCCGACCCCGCAGTGGGTGTCTGCATCGCGGGGCAGGGTCGCCGAGGCAACGTCCTCCTCAGCGACGAGGGCGGTCAGCAGCGCCCCGGCCGCGCGGCCGTCGCCCAGCGCCAGCAGCGCGTCGCGACCGCTCAGGCGGCGGGGGCTCGTCGGCACGAGGCCATCCTGCCCGGTGTGGGGCCCGTGGCCGATGGTGGCCCGAGCCCCGGGCGGCCGGGCGGCTACCGTCGTCGCCGTGGACCTGTTCGAGGCAGCCGCGGACGACCGCGGCAACGCCGGGGCGCCGCTGGCCGTGCGGATGCGGCCGCAGGCACTGGACGAGGTCGTCGGGCAGGACCACCTGCTGGTCGAGGGCTCCCCGCTGCGTCGGCTGGTGTCCGGCGACGGGGGAGTGGCCGGGCCGGCGTCGCTGATCCTCTGGGGTCCCCCCGGCACCGGCAAGACCACGCTGGCCTACCTCGTGTCGACCGCGACCGGGCGCGCGTTCACCGAGCTGTCGGCCGTGAACGCCGGCCTCAAGGAGGTACGCGCTGTGGTCGAGGCGGCCAAGCGCGCGAGTGCGATGAACGGCCGCGAGACGGTGCTGTTCATCGACGAGGTGCACCGGTTCTCCAAGACGCAGCAGGACGCGCTGCTCCCGGCGGTGGAGAACCGCTGGGTGACGCTGGTCGCGGCCACCACGGAGAACCCGTACTTCTCCATCGTGTCCCCGTTGCTGTCCCGCTCGCTGCTGCTCACGCTGGCCTCCCTCGACGACACGGCGATCGCGCAGGTGCTGGAACGGGCGATCACCGACGAGCGCGGGCTGGCCGGGACGGTGGAGGTGGCGCCGGAGGCGATGACCCACCTGCTCCGGGTGGCCGGCGGCGACGCCCGGCGGGGGCTGACCGCACTGGAGGCCGGAGCGGGTGCCGCCCTGGCGAAGCGTGGCGGCGACGGGGGCGCGGTGCTCGACGTGGCGACGCTGGAGTCGGCGGTGGACCGGGCGGCGCTGCGCTACGACCGCGACGGCGACCAGCACTACGACGTGATCTCGGCGTTCATCAAGTCCCTGCGCGGCTCGGACGTCGACGCGGCGCTGCACTACCTGGCCCGGATGGTCGAGGCGGGCGAGGACCCGCGCTTCATCGCCCGGCGGCTGGTGATCCTTGCGTCCGAGGACATCGGGCTGGCCGACCCGACCTCGTTGCTCGCCGCGGTCGCCGCGGCCGACGCAGTGGCCCTGATCGGGATGCCGGAGGCGCGGATCAACCTGGCCCAGGCGGTGATCCACCTCTCGCTCGCCCCGAAGTCCAACGCCGTCGTGCTGGCCGTCGACGCAGCTATCGCCGACGTCCGGGCCGGGCTCGCCGGTGCGGTGCCCCCGCAGCTGCGTGACTCGCACTACGCCGGTGCGAAGAAGGTCGGCTCCGGCTCCGGCTATGTCTACCCGCACGACGAACCCGGCGGGGTCGCTGCCCAGCAGTACCCGCCCGACGCCGTGCTGGCGCGCACGTACTACCGCCCCACCAGGTACGGCGCCGAGGCTCGGCTGGCCGACCTGTGGGACAAGCTCCGTACCCTCATCCGCCCGTCCCCCTGACCCCCACCACCCCCCCATTTGTGGACGCCGACGCACCGAGCCGGCGGCGCGTCTGGTGCGCGGGCGTCCACAACAGCGTCACCAGAGCGTCACCAGTGGGGAGTCGGCTGCGGGAGTGGGCCGTCCTTCCAGGTCCAGTCGGCACCTGTGCGACGGCGCCCGTCGGTGCGGGCGGCCCACAACCGGCGGCACGTACGGCGGCGGGCGGCCGGTACGAGGTCGAGGCGGGTCATCCGTACGACCACGAGTCCCATCTGCTCGAACCCCTCCTCGCGAACGTTGTCCGCGCTGTGCCGGTGCTCCTCGCGGTGCCCGGCCCCGTCGTACTCGCCGGAGAGAGAGCACGCCGGGTCCAGCAGGTCGGACATGCCGATCAGCCACCCGGCTGGACCCAGGACCATCGCGTTGACCTCGGGCGCAGGCAGGCCGGCGTCGCGGGTCCACAGCGCACGGGCCCGGGTCTCGCCCGCGGACCGGGACCGGGCGGAGGCCCAGCGCACGGCTTGGAGCACCCTGGCGGCTCCGTGCAGCGAACGGTGCTCGCGCGCGTAGTCGGCCAGGTCGCCGAGGAAGGCGGGGCGGCCCCTGGCCAGGTAGTCGATCGCGACCAGACCCTCCTCGGGGTACGAGGTGCGGGCGAGGTCGAAGGCTGTGCGCAGCGGGGTCGTGACAGGGACTCCGTTGATCTCGGTCACGTCGCTGTCATCGAGGTGGCTGCGCAGCGGCCGGACACCCGGACCTCGCCGGAGGCGCTGCTCGCGAGACAGGCAGACGAGCACTGGTCGCAGCTTCCAGTTCGGCCCGTACCCGTCCAGCTCGCTGCCGTCGATGGCCACCGCACAGGCGGCCCAGCCACCCAACGCCGCGCGGTCGGGCAGGAGCGGGGCGACGTCGAGCGCGCGCTGCCGGGGCTGCGTGGCATCGGTCGCGGACCAGACGTGTACTCCGCGGTGCGGGTGGCGCCACAGCGGCCCCGACATCTCGCGCCAACCGATGCCGAGCAGGGATGCGTCCCCTCGGCTCAGCGCGCGGTCGAGGTCTTCGGGGTAGTCCGGTACCGGCGCCATGTGTCGAGCGTCGGGCCACCTTGGTCAGCTGTCGGTGGTGAGCGCCGTGTCGGTGGACAGGCCGGGCTCCCGCCCACCCTGGGGATGAACCCGTTGCGACGCGCGTCGTGGACGCCCCCGCCACGCAGCCTGTGGACGCACTCGCGACGCAGCCTGCGGACGCCCTCGCCACGCAGCTTGTGGACGCCCTCGCCACGCAGCTTGTGGACGCCCTCGCCCGCGGCTCACCGTGTACGCGGTGTGTCGGCGTCCACAACGGGGGGGCGGGTGGGGGGGGCTCGCGCGGTAGGGTCGGGCGCATGTCTGTTGGCGACGTCGCGGGGCTGATCGCAGCAGTGGCATTCGTGCTGCTGGTCGGCCTGCTCGCGATCCCTCTGGTCAAGCTCGGTGGCGTCCTCGACCAGACCCGCGAGGCCATCAAAGGGGTGGCCGACGAGACCGTCCCGCTGCTCGGCGAGGTGACCACATCGGTGACCACCGCCAACGCCCAGCTCGTGCGTGTCGATGCCATCACCTCCAACGTGCAGGCCGCCACGACCAACGTCAGCGCGATGACCGCGCTGCTCGCCGCCACCCTCGGCAACCCCGCCATCAAGGTGGCCGCCTTCACCTACGGCGTCCGCAGCGCGCTCGCGGGCACCGGCTCCAAGCGCACCGCCCGCCGGGTCCGTGACCAGGAGCGCGCCGACAAGGCCGGCGCCCGCGCCGCGGCACGGCGGCGGGCCGGCTGATGCGCCGGGTGTTCTGGGTCGCCGTCGGCGCGGCCGCCGGGGTCTATGCCGTGCGCAAGGTGCAGAAGACGATGCACTCCTACTCGCCGTCCGGCGTCGCGCAGCGAGCGACTGGCGTCGGCGAGCGGCTGCAGGCCTTCGCCGACGACATCAAAGCCGGAATGAGCCAGCGGGAGGCCGAGCTGCGGGACGCCCTCGGCCTGTCCGGCACCCCGGAGCTGTCTCCGGCAGCCGCTGCTGACCTCATCGACCATCCGACCTCCCGACGCGCCGGGGCCGGCTTGCCGGCCAGGAGCAGCCGCTGATGGAGACCGCCGAAATCAAGCGCCGGTGGTTGAAGTTCTTCGGAGATCGCGGACACACCGTGGTGCCGTCGGCCAGCCTCCTCCTCGACGACCCCAACCTGCTCTTCGTCAACGCGGGGATGGTGCCGTTCAAGCCCTACCTGCTGGGCCAGGAGGCCCCGCCCTACCTGCGCGCGACCAGCGTGCAGAAGTGCGTGCGCACCCTGGACATCGAGGAGGTCGGCAAGACCAGCCGGCACGGCACGTTCTTCCAGATGAACGGCAACTTCTCCTTCGGCGACTACTTCAAGGAAGGCGCCATCGAGCTGGCCTGGGAGCTGGTCACCCGGCCGCAGAGCGACGGCGGCTACGGCTTCGACGAGTCGGTTCTCTACGCCAGTGTGCTCGCCGACGACGACGAGGCCGCCACGCTGTGGAAGAAGGTCGCCGGGCTTCCGGACGAGCGCATCGTCCGGCTCGGCAAGAAGGACAACTACTGGTCGATGGGCGTACCCGGACCAGGTGGCCCCTCCAGCGAGATCCTCATCGACCGCGGCCAGGAGTTCGGCAAGGACGGAGACTGGGACGCCGGCGACCGCTACATGGAGTTCTGGAACCTCGTCTTCATGCAGGACGAGCTGTCGGCGGTGCGCAGCAAGGTCGACTTCGACATCGCCGGGCCGCTGCCCAAGCGCAACATCGACACCGGGATGGGACTCGAGCGGGTCGCCTACCTGCTGCAGGGCGTCGACAACCTCTACGAGATCGACGAGGTCTACCCCGTTCTCGAGCGGGCAGCCGAGATGGCCGGCAAGCGATACGGCCACGACCACGAGGACGACGTGCGGATGCGCATCGTGGCCGACCACGTCCGCAGCGCGCTGATGCTCATCGGCGACGGCGTGACACCCGGCAACGAGGCCCGCGGCTACGTGCTGCGCAGGCTGCTGCGCCGTGTGGTCCGGTCGATGCGGCTGCTCGGTGTCGAGGACCCGGTGATCCCCGAGCTCATCACGCTCTCCAAGGACGCGATGGCGCCGTCCTACCCTGAGCTCGCCAGCGACTTCGCCCGCATCTCGACGATCGCGACGGCGGAGGAGGAGACGTTCCGTGGCACCCTGCGAGCCGGGACGACGATCCTCGACACGGCCGTCAGGGAGACCAAGGCCGCGAGAGGCACCGCGCTGTCCGGCGCCCGCGCCTTCCAGCTGCATGACACCTTCGGCTTCCCCATCGACCTCACGTTGGAGATGGCGGCCGAACAGGGCATCGAGGTCGACCGCGAGGGCTTCCGCCGGCTGATGACCGAGCAGCGCGACCGGGCCAAGGCCGACGCGCGGGAGAAGAAGCTCGGGCACGCCGACGTCTCTGCCTATCGCGCCGTGCTCGACGCCGGCGGTCGCAGCACGTTCACCGGCTACGACGAGGTCGTCAGCGAGGCGGCGGCGGTGGGCATCCTGGTCGACGGGGTCGGGGTGCCGGCCGCCAGAGCCGGCCAGGAGGTCGAGATCGTCCTCGACCGGACACCGCTGTACGCCGAGGGCGGCGGTCAGCTCGCCGACCGGGGGACGCTGCGGTTTGCCAGCGGTGCCGAGGTCGCGGTCAGCGACGTGCAGTCCCCGATGACCGGCCTGATCGTGCACCGTGGCCGGGTCGTGAGCGGTGAGATCACCCGCGGTGACGCCGTGGTGGCCGAGGTCGACATCGAGCGGCGCAAGGCGATCAGCCGGGCGCACACCGCCACCCACCTGGTGCACAAGGCGTTCCGCGACGCCCTCGGGGAGACCGCCACCCAGGCCGGCTCCGAGAACGCGCCTGGCCGGTTCCGGTTCGACTTCTCCGCGGGGACGGCGGTGGCGCCCACCGTGCTGCGCGACGTCGAGCAGACCGTCAACGAGGTGCTGGCCGCTGACCTCGCCGTGCAGGCCGAGCTGATGTCCCAGGAGCAGGCCCGCAGCGTCGGAGCCATGGCGCTGTTCGGCGAGAAGTACGGCGACGAGGTCCGGGTCGTGTCGGTCGGTGACTGGGCCCGCGAGCTCTGCGGGGGCACGCATGCCCGCCGCTCGGGGCAGCTGGGCATGGTGAAGATCCTCGGCGAGTCCTCCATCGGGGCCGGGGTCCGGCGCGTCGAGGCGCTGGTCGGTGTCGACGCGTACTCCTTCCTGGCCCGGGAGCATGCCCTGGTCGCGTCGCTGACCGAGGCGCTGAAGGTACACCCGGACGAGCTGCCCGACCGGGTCGCCTCGATCGTCGCCCGGTTGCGCGATGCCGAGCGCGACCTCGAGCGGCTGCGCGGCGCGCAGGTGCTGCAGGCCGCGGGAGCGCTGGCGGCCGAGCCGACCGACGTCTTCGGCACCGCGGTGGTCACCCATGTCGCCCCCGAGGGCACCACGGCCGACGACCTGCGCAAGCTGGTGCTCGACGTCCGTGGACGGATGGCAGGTGATCGGCCGGCTGTCGTGGCCGGTGTCTCGGTCACCAGCGGTCGCCCGGTCATCGTCGTCGCAGTCAACGACCGCGGTCGCGAGTGGGGCGTCAAGGCAGGCGAGCTCGTGCGCATCGCCGCGTCCACCCTCGGTGGCGGCGGTGGGGGCAAGGACGACGTCGCCCAGGGGGGCGGGTCCGACCCCGGCAAGGTCGACGAGGCCCTGCGTCAGATCGAGCACGCGGTCGGGCAGCGCGTCACCGGCAGTGGCTGACGGGTGCGCCCGGGAGCTCGGATCGGGATCGACGTCGGGTCGGTGCGGGTGGGCGTGTCGGCATGCGACCCGGCCGGTCTGATCGCCACCCCGGTCCGGACGCTGCAGCGCGGCAAGGGCGACCTGGCGGCGATCGGCGCGCTCGTGCTGGAACGGGAGGTGCTGGAGGTGCTGGTGGGGCTGCCGACCACGCTGGCGGGCCGGCACGGGGTCGCGGCGGAGGCGGCGGAGGCGTACGCCAGCAGGCTGGCCGGCAGGGTGGGGTGTCCGGTCAGGCTGGTGGACGAGAGACTGTCCACCGTGGTTGCTCAGCGTGAACTCCGGGCCAGCGGGGTAAGCACGCGCAAAGGTCGCGGCGTGGTGGACCAGGCAGCGGCTGTGATCATCCTGCAGAGCGCCCTGGATGCCGAACGGCAGACAGGCAAGGTGCCGGGACGGGTCGTCGCGCTGGTCGGCGGCACCGGCGGACCGCTGCCCCCGCAACCGGCGGGCAGCGACGTGGACGGCGGGGACGACGTGGAAGGCGAGCGATGACGGATCTGTCGGTGTGGTCCGACGAGGACACCAAGCACCCGCCCCGACGCCATCGGAAGAAAGACCGCAAGGGTGGCATCGCGGTGCTGATCGCCCTCCTGCTGGTCGTCGGGCTGGTCGGCGGTGGCGCGGCCCTGCTGACGGGCTACGGCACGAAGATCAAGGACGCCCTGTCCGGCAGCTCGGCACCGGACTACCCCGGGCCCGGCACGGACGACGTCGTGATCGAGGTGCTGCCCGGGCAGACGGTGTCCGAGGTCGGCCAGACCCTGCTCAAGGAGGACGTCATCCTGAGCAGCCAGGCGTTCTTCGAGGTCGCCAACGCCAACCCCGAGTCCTCGTCCCTGCAGCCGGGCTTCTACAAGCTCCAGCACAAGATGCCAGCCGCCGACGCCCTCGCGACCCTGCTCGACCCGGCTGCCCGGGTGCAGTCCCGGGTGACGCTGCCGGAGGGGTTCCGCCTGGACGAGAGCCTGCAGCGGCTGGCCGACAAGACCGACATGTCGCTCAAGGACTACCGGAACGCCCTGAAGAAGCCGAAGGGGCTCGGGCTGCCGGCCTATGCGAAGGGCAACCCCGAGGGCTTCCTGTATCCCGCGACCTACGACGTACCCCCGGACGCCGACGCGGCAGATGTGCTCAGCCAGCTGTTCGAGGCCTACGTCCGGGCAGCGGAGAAGACCGGTGTCGAGCGCACCCGCCGGGGGCCGGAGGAGATCGTCATCATCGCCAGCCTCGTCGAGGCCGAGGCGCGACTGCCGGCCGACTTCGGCAAGGTGGCCAGGGTGGTCTACAACCGGCTGGCACAGGGCATGCCCCTGCAGTTCGACTCCACGGTGAACTACGCCCTCAAGGCCGACAAGAAGATCGTGACCTACGAGGACCTGGGCAAGGACTCGCCCTACAACACCTACCAGAACACCGGGCTGCCTCCGGCCCCGATCAACTCCCCGGGTGAGGCCGCACTCGACGCCGCGGTCAACCCGACCCCGGGCAACTGGCTCTACTTCGTCACGACCGACCCGGAGAAGGGGACGACGAAGTTCACCGGCAGCTACCAGACGTTCCTCAAGTACAAGAGGGAGCTCAAGTCGAACCAGTGACGCCGCCGGTGCGCCGCGCGGCGGTGCTCGGCTCGCCGATCGCGCACTCGCTGTCACCGGTGCTGCACCGCGCGGCCTACGCCGCGCTGGGGCTCGGGCACTGGGAGTACGAGGCGTACGACGTCGCGGCGCCGACCCTGGCCGCGTTCCTCGACGGTCTGGACGGGTCGTGGGCGGGCGTGTCGCTGACGATGCCCCTGAAGGCCGCCGTGCTGCCGCTGCTCGACGGCGCATCGGCGGCCGTGGACACCGTCGGCGGGGCCAACACGGTCCTGCTGCGGGACGGACGGCGGATCGGGGAGAACACCGACGTTCCCGGGCTCCGCGCGGCCCTGGTGTCGGCCGCGGTCGGGACGGTCGAGCGGGCGGTCGTGCTCGGGGGAGGTGCGACGGCACGGTCGGCGGTGGCTGCGCTCGCGGGACTGGCGTCACACGTGACGGCATACGTACGCACGCCTGCCCGGGCCGCCGGGCTGACGGGCACGGCGGGGGCCGTCGGGGTCGAGCTCGACGTGCTGGGCTGGGCGGCGGCAGCCGAGGGCCTCGACGCCCCGCTGGTGCTGAACACGACCACGGCCGGCGCCGCCGACGGACTCGCTGCGCAGCTGCCGGCCCGCCCGGGGGTGCTCCTCGAGGTGCTCTACGACCCGTGGCCCACACCGCTTGCCGCGGCCTGGGCGGCGGCAGGCGGTGTCGTCGTCGACGGGCTGGAGCTGCTGGTGGCCCAGGCGGTGCTGCAGGTCGGGCTGATGACCGGCGCCGCCGTCGACGCGGCGCGACTGACGCCGATCCTCCGGGCAGCCGGTCGAGAGGCCCTCGCCGGCCCCTGATCGACGGCAACCCGGGCTCAAGAGGATTCGCCTTCGCGCCGATGGCCTTCAAAGAGATGGCGCACCCGTCGCGGGCTGCGCCAAGGCGAGCGCGAGGTGGGGCGATGTCTGCAGTGAACGGTGACGGCACGAGTCGGTCAGGGCGGCTGGACCGCATCCTGGCCGAGCTGGTGGGTCAGGTGCCCGAGATCGAGGCCGCGTCCGTGGTCTCCTTCGACGGCCTGGCCATGGCCTCGGCCCTGCCTGTCGGCTTCGACGAGGACCGGGTCGCCGCCATGAGCGCCGCGCTGCTGTCGTTGGGGGAGCGGGCCGCCGAGGGCCTCGGCCGCGGAGCCCTCTCCCAGGTCTACGTCGAGGGGGAGGACGGCACCGTCTTCCTCATCTCGGCCGACGATGAAGCGGTCCTGGTGGCAGTGGCCGCCAAGGGCGCCAAGGTCGGCCTGATGCTCTTCGAGGTACGCCGGGCTGCCGCCGCGGTCGCGGAGGCCCTCGCCGGCGAGCTGCTGCCGGCGTACGACGAGGACCACGTCCTGGTGGCACCGCCGGCCATGCCCGCGCCGCTGCAGGTCGTCGCCCAGCAGCAGTACGAGACCCCGTCCGACACCACCGCCTGGAGCTGACATGAAGCTTGAGGGCTCGCTCGACGCCTTCAGCCTGCCCGACGTGTTCCAGCTGTTGGGCTACACCAAGAAGACCGGCGGACTGCATCTCGTCGGTGAGGGCTCTGACGGCGTGGTGTTCTTCGCCGCCGGTCAGGTCACCGGTGCCTCGGCCGACGGATCGCGTCAGCCACTGGCCCGACGGCTCATCGGCCGCGGCCTCGTCGACGACGAGACGCTTGCGGCAGCGGTGGCGTCGGCAACCGACGGGGACGGTGTCGGGATCATCCGGGCGCTGCTCGACGCGGATGCAGTCGCCACCGACCTCGTGAACGAGGCCGCCACCGAGCAGGTCGTGGACGCGATCTTCGACCTGCTGCGATGGAAGGCCGGCGACTTCGCCTTCGTCGTGGACGAGGCGAACCCCGACGACGTCGGGGTCGTCCTCTCCGGCGAGTCGGTGCTCGCAGACGCCGAGGGCCGCCGGTCGGCCTGGGAGGCGGTGTCCCAGGTCGTGCCGTCGCCGCAGACCGTTCTCGCCATGCCCGTGATGCTCGAGGAGACGCCCGAGGTGTCCCGCGAGGAGTGGGTCCTGCTCTCCCTCGTCGATGGCACCCGAGCGGTGGCCGAGCTGGTCGATCTGACCGGCAGCGGTCAGTACGCCGTCGTCTCGACGTTGGCCGCGCTCGTTCAGCGTGGGCTGCTCGAGGTGCGCAGCGAAGGTGAGGAGGACCCGGCCGCCGACGACCACGTCGCCGTGGTCCAGCGCCGCCAGCAGCTGCTGGCACCGCTGGAGGCCTTCACGCCGGTTGCCGCACCTCCGGCCGAGGAGTCTGCCGCCGCCCCGGCCATGGCTGCCGGAGGTGCCGCAAGATCGACATCAGTCGCGCCGCCGGCCTCGCGGACCCCCGCGAGCGCGCCGACAAGGACAGCCCAGCCGCAGCGCGCGACCGCAGCCGGCGCGAGCCCCGCCCCGATGCTCGGCGGTGCCCACGTCCCCGCGGACGTCGTCCCGCCACGCCCCGAGCCGTTCCTGCCCCGGCGCCAGGCCGACTTCGACGAGACAGTCGCCGAGCCGGCCAGCCCGGTGTCCAGCCGCCCCGTACCCGCCCAGGCGACCACCTCCGGTGGGATGGGCGACGTGGTCGGCGCGACGGTCACCGCTCCCGACCCTGAGGCGACCACCATGATCGAGCGCGATCCCAGCATCAACCGCAGCCTCATGCTGCGGCTCATCGCCGGCGTCAGGGGACTCTGAGTCATGGCTGCACAGCGCACGCGCAACCGTCGCGGGGGTCAGGCGGTCAAGGTCGTCGTGACCGGTCCGTTCGCCGCGGGAAAGACGACGCTGATCCGCACGATCAGCGAGATCACGGTGCTCTCGACCGAGCGCGGCGTCACCGACTCGACCCGCAAGCGCAAGGCCGAGACCACCGTGGCCATGGACTTCGGTCGGATCACCATCGACCGCGACCTCGTGCTCTACCTGTTCGGCACGCCCGGCCAGGACCGGTTCGACTTCATGTGGGAGATCCTGTCCGAGGGGATGATCGGCTACCTGCTGCTCATCGACGTCTCGCGCGAGGAGTCGGTCGCCGAGGCCGAGAGCATCCTGGACGCCTTCCGCACGATGGCGCGCGTCCCGTGCGTCGTCGGGCTCAACCGGGCGCAGGCCGATGACCACGAGCTGATCGAGCGGGTACGCGCGCAGCTGCAGATCCCGGCCGATGTCGCGATCCTGCCCTGCGACGCGACCGACAAGGACTCGGTCAAGAACGTGCTGCTCGCCCTGCTCTACGCGGTGCTCGACGACGTCGAGGCCGAGGCCGTCCGAGCCTGATGAGCGCGGCTGGGCTGTACGGCCTGGTCGAGCGGGTCGGGCGGCGCCGCAGGCCGGAACCGGCCACCACCGTGACCGTCGTGGTCGACGGCCGCGAGGTCGTGCTGCCGGCCGACTCGGCGATCGCGCGAGCGATGAGCCAGGTCGCCACCCTGCTCGCTCACTGGTAGGCCGGCGGCACCTTCAGGGCAAGCGGTGCTGTGCCGAAGAAATCTCGGGAACATCAGGCATGAGGGAGGACCGGGCGTGAAGCAGCTGGGCGACATCCTGCTCGAGGGCGGGCTTGTCACGCCCCCGCAGCTCGAGGCGGCCCAGGAGGAGCAGACCAGGGTCGGTCGCGCGCTTGGCCGGGTGCTCATCGAGCAGGGCGTTCTCACCGAGTCGCAGCTCGTCGCCGCACTGGCCACCCAGATCGGGCTCCGCTTCGTCGACCTCTCCGAGTTCGCCGTGGACGGATCCGCCGTGGGACGCGTGCCGGGGCCGGTCTGCCGCCGCCACTCGGCAATCCCCATCGGCTTCGAGGACGGCAAGCTCGTGGTGGCCATGGCCGACCCGGCCAACGTCTTCGCGATCGACGACATCCGGTCGCTGACCGGGATGGACGTCAAGCCGGTCGTCGCCACCCGCGGTGACGTCGCAGCGGCGATCGACCGGTACTACCGGGCCGACGGCGACCTGGACGACCTGACCGCGGTCATCGACTCCCAGGAGGAGGAGGACGACCTCTCC
>JBBRVU010000083.1:0-16865 GCA_038246575.1 Actinomycetes bacterium
GACAACGAGCCCGCCATCCGCTGCTACGCCGCCGTGGGCTTCCGACCAGTCGGGATCATGCGTCGGTACGAGCGCGACGCCGACGGCGCCGGATGGCACGACGGCCTGCTCATGGATCTCCTGGCCGAGGAACTCGACCAGCCACGTTGACGGGCGCTCGGTATGTCCCGGTAGCCGATCGGCTACCGGGAACGCGCTGGTCCTCGCTGGTCCTCGCTGGCCGTCGCCACGATGATGGCGTCGTGAAGCTGTTGCTGCGGCGAGCCCGACGCGCGGGACACGTCGCCGCAGAGAAGTGTCGGCTTGTGCCGCTGCCAGAATCGCCGCCTCGCGGCGGCCGAACCACGTCGGCGACCGTCGAGCCGAGCAGGAACAGCCGCCGGGGCAGCGTGGAGCACCCTAGGACCAACTACCCAACGGCCGCGTGCCCGGCGGTGGGCCGTGACTGAACCCCAGTGACGAGCGCCCAAACACCGCTCGCGAGGAACCAGGCAGGCAACCCCACGAAGATCGAGACGATGCCGAGGACCCACAACCCGTCATCGATGCCATCGACGACCCGACTGAGGACGAAGAGGATCGGATAGACGAGCGCCACCACTCCCAGGGCGCAGAGCGGGCGAGGAAGCGCGCGGGACCGCCAAGCGACCAAACAACCGGTCACGACCCAGAACTCCGTCAACACCAGTCCGGAGAGCAAGCCGCCCTGCGTGCCGGCCATCTGCACGACGAGGTAAGCCGCCTCTCCCCAGTCCTGGTCGTACTCACGGATGTGGCCGATAGGTCCAGGGCTGGAGATCCGCAATGCGCCGGTAAAGGCCCACAGCCCAGCCGCCACGGAACCGACGGCGGTCTGGAAGGGGGTGCGCCACGGGACCGCGGTAGCGGCGCGCATGAGGCCGAGCGCGGCAAGGACGAGGCAGCAACCGCTCAGGGCGTACGCCGTCCCATGTGCCTGCAGGTAGCGCAGGCTCTCCGCCGCGTTGTCTCCGTCGGTGCCTTCCGGACGAGTCGCAAACTCAAGCGTGAACGCGAGCGGAATGAACAACCCGACGGAAACAAGCCCGACACCCGCGAAGACTCGTGTGCGCACCACCTGACCATCGTTCAGCAAACCCCGAATGCCGGCCACGGAACTGGCAGATCGACTCTCCCCGGGCGCATGGTCCGATTTCGCACCTGACCGGGCACAGCCGCCCACCGGTGAATCCGCACCGAAGGCCATGAGGGTGATGTCTCCGCCGCGGGCTAGCCTACGAACGTGGCTCTGACGTGGGCGGGGGCGCTCGGGTGGCGCTTGCGGCGACAGCTGCTCGACCCTGTCGGCACCGGCTCGGTCGCGGAGGTGGTCGAGCGGCTGGGAGCCGTGCCGGCCTGGCCCGAGGCCACGGCGGAGCTCGCGATCGGGGCCCGTCGCGCAGACACCGAGCCCGGTGACGTGACACGGGCGCTGGCAGCGGGGAGGGTCGTCAACGTCTATGCGTTTCGAGGCGCCACGCACTTGATGACCCCCCATGATGCTGGTGCGTACCTGGCGCTGCGAGCCGCGAGCCGGATGTGGGAACTGCCGAGCTGGCAGAGCTTCTACGGGTTGGCGCCATCAGACTGGCCGCAGTTTCGGGAGTTTGTGCGGCGGGCGCTGGCCAAGGGGCCACTGACCCGGTCGGAGCTGGCCGCCGCGCTCGGCCGGAGCAGCCGCTACCGCCACCTGGGCACCCTTGTGGCTGAGGGCAACGACACCCTGCTCAAGCCACTGACCTGGCAGGGCGACATGTGCCTCGGGCCCGCTCGGGACGGCGAGACGACATTTCTGCGGCTGGACGACGTGCCCGGTTGGGCCGGAATCCCCGCGATCGACGAGGCGGGCCCGACGGTGATCGCGGCGTACCTGCGCACCTACGGTCCCGCGACCCCGGACCGGGTCCACGACTGGTTCGGCCAAGGACTCGGGGCCCCCCGACGGGTCATCACGCGGTGGCTGCACCAGATCGACGAGAAGTGCGAGCAGGTCACCATCGACGGAGACCGAGTCCTCGTTCTCCGGGAGGACCTCGAGGACTTGCGGTCGAGCGCGGCCTCCGCCGTGGTACGCCTGTTGCCTGGCCGCGACCCCTGGGTGATGGCGCCAGGCACCTCCGACACCCGCGTCGTGCCTCCCGCCCGCCGTGAAGCCGTGAGCCGGTCAGCCAATCTCGTGGTCTCCCGCGGCGTGCTGGCCGGCACGTGGGTGCTGCGCCAGAAGCGCCTGGACATCACCTGGTTCGAGGAGTCCGGTCGAGTGCCACGCACCGCCCTCGACCAGGCGGCCGCCGACCTGGCGAAGCTTGTCAACCGTCCGCTCGACTCGGTAGTGGAGATCGACTGAGCCACCACCAAGACGGGGGTGGCGCCGTCGCGGTCTCAGTTCGCTGGTACTGACCCTGGTGACGTGTTCGTCGCTCGCGAGGGACGAGCCGGACGGGCTCGGTGGTTTGATCAGAACATGCGCATCTTCTTCACTGGAGGCAGCGGCAAGGCCGGCAGGCATGTCGCTCCCTACCTCGCCGGGCAGGGTCACCAGGTGACCAACGCCGACCTCGTCCCGCTGGGGCACCCGGCCGTGTCCGATCTTCGGGTCGATCTCACCGACGCCGGCGAGACTTACTCGGCGCTGGCCGGGCTGGCGAGGATGGAGGAGCTGGAGCTCCCGCAGAAACCCACCTACGACGTCGTCGTGCACTTCGCGGCTGTGCCGGCGATCCTGCTCGCCTCCGACGGAAAGACCTACGCGACGAACGTGCTCAGCACCTACAACGTGCTCGAGGCCGCGACACGACTGGGCGTCAGCAAGATTGTGTTCGCCTCCTCGGAGACGACCTACGGGATCTGCTTCGCCCAGGGGGAGCGGCGCCCGCAGTACCTGCCGGTGGACGAGGACCACCCGACGGTCCCCGAGGACTCCTATGCGATGTCCAAGGTCGCCAATGAGGTGACGGCGCGCTCCTTCCAGGCCCGTACCGGTGCCGACGTCTACGGCCTGCGGATCAACAATGTCATCGAGCCACACGAGTACGCCGAGATTCTCCCGGAATTCCTCGCCGACCCGTCGCTACGGCGCCGCAACGTCTTCGCCTACATCGACGCCCGTGATCTCGGCCAGCTGGTGCAACGCTGCCTGGAGGTCGACGGGTTGGGCTATGAGGTCTTCAACGTCGCCAACGCGGACATGTCCGTCGCTGCGACCACCCAGGAGGTCCTGGCCCGCTTCTACGACGGGGTGGAGCTGCGTCGGCAGATGGGGCGCGACGAGACGTTCTACTCCATCAAGAAGGCCCGCGAGCTCCTCGGCTACGCGCCGCGGCACTCCTGGCGCGACGTCCTGCCGGATCCAGGTACGCAGGGCTCGTGACGTCGCCTCGCGCTGATGCGCTGGGCGTCAGCCCACTGCCTGCTGCTCGAGACCCTCGTTGAGCATGGTGACGGCGTGGTCAACGAGCTCGGCCTGGGACTGCGGTGTGGCCCACACCTTCTGGAGACTCTGGCGGAAAGCGGTCGCGTCGTCGATCGAGTCGAAGTCCAGATCGATGACGACCGTGGTCGGGTCCTCGGCGCGACGGCTGACTCGGTATTGGCGAACTCCGCCAGCGACCCGGAACCGGTCGAACTTGTCGAAGGCCCGCTTCCAGGAGTGGTAGTCGTGGACGGTGTTCTCGATATGCAACGTGGCGGTCATGGCTGAAGCGTCGGGCAGATCGCAGCGCGAAGATATCCCCGAACCCGAGGACCCGGGGTCAGTCTCTCCGGTCCTAGGCTGCTGGGATGGACCTGGTGGACCGCGCGCGCCGCGTGTGCCTGGCGCCCGGATCCGACCGTTCCATGCGTGAGCGGTTGGTGAGCGAGATCGGGCGTCACGTGCGGTTCGACGGACATGTCTTCGCGATGACTGACCCGGTCTCGGGCGTGGTCAGCTCGCCGCATGCGACTCTGCCGATGGTGCCTACCGAGCAGCTGCCCACGCTGATCGCGCGGCGCTACGCGCACAACGACCCCGAGCAGTGGCTGGCGTGGCTGGCAGGCGAGTTCGGCGTTGTCGACGTGCTCGGCGTTCCGCTTCGCGACCGCTTCGGCGAGTGGGGGTTCCTCGAGCTCTGGCGGGAGCGGGACGGGTTCAGCGAGCGTGAGCGCCGGACCCTGACTGCGCTCGCACCCGTACTCACGACTGGACTGCGCTCCGCGGTCGCGAGGTCGTTCGCTCAGAGGCAGACGGCGGCGGACTACTCGGTCGTCACAGTGATCCGAGTCGTTGAGGCTGGCGTGATCCTGCTCGGTGACGACCTGCGCGTGCGCTCGGAGACGGACTCGGCCGCAGCTGCACTCATGCGTCTCCTGCCTCCCGACGACGAGGTGCCACCCGTGGCAGCTGTGGCCTTCAACGTAGGCGCCGCCCTCCTGGCGGCCGAGCAACAACGGGGATCCGCCCACCAAGACCGTGCCACGCCGACCCTTCCCTGGACACGAGTTCACCTCGGTGAGGGCGCCTGGATGACCGCCCGGGCGGATCGGCTGGCCGACGCGATCGCGGTCTCCATCAGTCCTTGTGCCGCGGACGAGCGCGTCGACCTCTTCGCCCGCTCGCACGGGCTCAGCCCACGCGAGGTCGAAGTGCTGGCCCTGGTGCTGCGGGGGTTCGAGTCGCGTCAGATCGCCGGCTCCTTGACGATCGCGCGCACCACTGCCGAGGATCATCTTCGAGCACTCCTGCGCAAGACCGGATCACGTTCCCGTCAGCACCTCATCGTCCGCGCCCTCGGAGCCGACCTGCAAGGAAGCCATGGATGGGAGGTGCCCGGCGAGGTCAGCGGCGGGGGAGACTTGCCACGCCCGGGGGCAGGAAGCGGGATCCAGTGACCCGCTCCGAGACGCCCTCCCGGTCCAGGTACGGCGTCACCCCGCCGAGGTGGAACGGCCAACCGGCGCCGAGCAGCATCGCCAGGTCGATGTCGCGGACGTCCTGCACGACGCCTTCGTCGAGCATCAGCCGGATCTCATCGGCCAGCGCGTCCAGCGCGCGGCGGCGAACCTCCTCGTCCGTCGAGGGGGCATCGCCCTGGGTGAACAGCTGCGCGACCTCGGGGTCGAGCGACGGCGTCGCGCCGTCCCAGACGTACACCCCCGTCTTGCCGGCAGCCACCAGCTTGGCGAGGTTTTCCGAGACGTAGAAGCGGTCGGGGAAGGCCTCGTGCATCGTCTCGGCGACGTGCAGGGCCACCGCCGGTCCCACGAGCTGCAGCAGGACGAACGGTGACATCGGCAGTCCCAGCGGCGCGAGCGAGCCGTCGGCGACCTCGAACGACGTTCCCTCGTCGACGGCCTTGGTCACCTCGCCCAGGAACCGGGTGAGGATCCGGTTGACGACGAAAGCGGGCCGGTCGGCAACCAGCACGCACGACTTCTTCAGCTTCTTGCCGACCGCGAACGCGGTGGCCACGCTCGCGTCGTCGCTGCGCGGTGCGCGAGCGATCTCGAGCAGCGGCAGGACGGCGACCGGGTTGAAGAAGTGGAAGCCCACGACCCGCTCCGGGTGCTGGAGCCCCGCAGCCATCTCACCGACGGACAGCGAGGAGGTGTTGGTGGCCAGCACGCATTCAGGCGACACGACCGCCTCGACCTCGGCGAAGACCTGCGCCTTGACCTTGATCTCCTCGAACACCGCCTCGATGACGAAGTCCGCGTCGGCGAACGCCTCCTTGCCCGTCGAGCCGGTGACGAGTGCCTTGAGCCGGTTCGCCTTGTCCGGGTTGACCCGGCCCTTCGCGAGCAGCTTGTCGACCTCGGCGTGGACGTAGCCCACGCCCTTGTCGACCCGGTCGGCGTCGAGGTCGGTCATCACCACCGGCACCTCGAGACGCTGGGCGAACAGCAGTGCGAGCTGCGAGGCCATCAGCCCGGCGCCGACGATGCCCACCTTGGTGACGGGACGGGCCAGCGACTTGTCCGGCACTCCGGCGGGACGCTTGGCGCGTCGCTGCACGAGGTCGAAGGCGTAGAGCCCGGCACGCAGGTCCTCGCCCATCGCCAGCTCGAAGAGCGCCTGCCGCTCGGCGGCGATGCCGTCGTCGTAGGACGAGTCACGCGCGAGCGCGATGAGCTCGATCGCCTTGTATGGCGCGGGCGTGGCGCCGTGGACTCGCATGTCCGCGATCGCTTTGGCGCGGGCGAGGGCACCGTCCCACGCCTCACCGCGGTCGATGTCGGGCCGCTCGACGACGATCTCGCCACGTACGACCGAGGAGACCCAGGCCAGTGACTGCTCGAGGAAGTCGGCGGGCTCGAACATCGCATCGACCATGCCCAGGTCGTAGGCCTGACTGGCCCTGAGCATGCGGTTCTGGTTCATCGCGTTCTCGACGATGACGGTGACGGCCTTGTCGGCACCGATGAGGTTGGGCAGCAGCTGGCTGCCGCCCCAGCCCGGGATCAGGCCGAGGAAGACCTCGGGGAACGCGACGGCCGGCACGCCCGAGGACAGCGTGCGGTAGTGGCAGTGCAGCGCCAGCTCGAGACCGCCGCCCATGACCGCGCCGTTGATGAAGGCGAACGTCGGCACCGTCGTGTCGCGCAGCTTGCGGAATGTGTCGTGACCCAGCGCGAAGTACGCCTTGGCCTGCGCCGGACCGGCGACCGACTCCATCACCTTGAGGTCGGCACCGACGGCGAAGATGAACGGCTTGCCGGTGACGGCGACAGCGGCAACGTCGTCGCGCGCGAGGGCCTGGTCGATCGCGGCACCGAGGTTGGCCAGGCTCTTCGGCCCGAGGGTGGTCGGCTTGGTGTGGTCCAAGCCGTTGTCCAGCGTGATCAGGGCCGCGGTGCCGCCGCCGTGCGGCAGGTCGACGTAGCGGACCGGCGCGCTGGTGATGACCTCGTCCGGGAAGTCGATCATGTCGCTCGAGGTGCTCATGCAGAGTCTCCTCCGGTCCAGTGCGGGTTCTCCCAGATGACGGCGCCGCCCATCCCGATGCCGATGCACATCGCGGTCAAGCCGTAGCGGACCTCGGGGTGGTCCTCGAACTGGCGGGCGAGCTGGGTCATCAGCCTTACCCCGGACGAGGCGAGCGGGTGCCCGACCGCGATGGCCCCGCCGTACTCGTTGACCCTGGGGTCGTCATCGGGCAGGCCGAAGTGGTCGAGGAAGGCGAGCACCTGCACCGCGAACGCCTCGTTGAGCTCGAAGAGGCCGATGTCCTCGATGGTCAGGCCGGCCTTGGCCAGCGCCTTCTCGGTGGCCGGGATCGGGCCGACGCCCATGACCTCGGGCTCGACGCCGACGAAGGCGTAGGTCACCAGTCGCATCCGGATCGGCAGGCCGAGCTCCTCGGCGACCTCCTCGGCGGCGAGCAGGCACGCGGTCGCGCCGTCGTTGAGCCCGGCCGCGTTGCCGGCGGTGACCCGGCCGTGCGGGCGGAACGGCGTCTTGAGCGCCGCGAGGTCCTCCAGCGTGGTGCCCGGGCGCGGCGGCTCGTCGCGAGTGGCGAGGCCCCAGCCCTGGTCGATCGACCGGGTGGCGACCGGGACGAGGTCGGGCTCGATCTTTCCGTTAACGTAGGCCTTGGCCAGCTTCTCCTGGCTGGTCACCGCGAACGCGTCGGCCCGCTCCTTGGTCAGGTGCGGGTAGCGGTCGTGCAGGTTCTCGGCGGTCGACCCCATGACCAGCGCGGACGGATCGACCAGCTTCTCGGCGATGATCCGCGGGTTGGGGTCGACCCCCTCACCCATCGGGTGGTGGCCCATGTGCTCGACGCCACCGGCGACGACCACGTCGTAGGCGCCGAAGGCGATCCCACCGGCAGTCGTCGTCACGGCGGTCATCGCACCGGCGCACATCCGGTCGATCGCGAAACCGGGAACGGTCTTGGGCAGCCCGGACAGCAGCGCCGCGGTCCGGCCGATGGTCAGGCCCTGGTCGCCGGTCTGGGTGGTCGCGGCCACGGCGACGTCGTCGATGCGCTCCGGCGGCAGCTCGGGATGGCGGCGCATGAGCTCCCGGATGCAGCGGATCACCAGGTCGTCGGCCCGGGTCTCGGCGTACATCCCCCTGGGGCCGGCCTTGCCGAACGGGGTGCGTACGCCGTCGACGAAGACGACGTCGCGGACCTGCCGGGGTGCTCGGGTCGTGCCTGTCACGGGGACTCCTCGCGGGGGCGATCGGGGGGCGCTGACCGAATGCTACTCGCCAGTAACAACGAGCGCCAAACGGCCCGGTCACGCCCGCCGGCGCCTGACCCCGCCCCCGAGACCCGGTCAGGCCCGGGTCAGGCCTGGCCGCCACCGGGCCACCTGAGGACCACGACCCGACGCGGTGCGGGCGGGTGGCGGCGCATCAGCTCCGCGACGTCGGCGTTGCGATCGGGCGGGAGGCAGAGCTGGCGTCGGGTGAAGTCCACCCAGATCGCGTGCAGCCGTCCGGTGCGTTCGATCGGTGCGTAGCCGCGCTCGGTGACCGTCGGCTCGAGTCCCGACTCACGCAGGACCCTCAGCGCAAGCTCCGCGGAGGGCCCGTCCGGTCGAGGTTGCCCGTGGACCTCCTCCCACAGCGGCTTCAGCCGGACCAGCGGGTGGGTGCCGGTCAGCTCCACGACCACGGAGTCCCGGGCATGGGCGGTCAGCGCGCGGGCGAACGGCACCAGGTCGCGCACGTTGTAGAAGACGTGCGAGCAGAGCGCCACGTCGCAGACCGGGACCCGGGCGGCCAGGTCCGGCCAGCGACCCTCGTACGTCGTCAGGTCCAGGCCCCGGTCGTGCGCTGCCTTAGTCACGGCACTCAGCATCGAAGGCTGCTCGTCCACGGCGTTCAGGTGCGCGAGGTTCCCGGCGAGGCCGACGCTGCCGGCGCCGGCTCCGACGCCCACGTCGAGTGCTGTGCCTGACCCGTCAGCAGGGAGGCCGACGCGGGCCAGGTCGAGCAGCGGCGAGTCGCGGTCGTCATCGGCGGCGAAGAGCTCGGGCGGGAAGCCGCCGTAGGGCGACTCGGGCGCGGCGGCCAGGATCTCGGGGTCGATCGCCCACGCGGCCAGCTCGTCGGCCCACTGCTGCGCCGCTGTCACGCCGCACCAAGGTGCTTGAGCGCCTCGCGGCGGGAAAGTCTGCTGATCCGGTCGTCGTGGTCCGCCACGAACCCTCGGACCCAGCCGGGGTCGGTGCGTGCGTGCTGGCGCAGCGCCCAGCCGATCGCCTTGCGGAGGAAGAAGTCGGGGTCGTCGAGGTTGGCCTCGGCGGCCGCGGTCAGCAGGTCGAGATCGGTGCGGTCGCCGGCGCCGAGCTGACAGATGACCGAGGTCCGGCGCAGCCAGCGGTCGTCCTCGATCGCCCACCCGAGGACGACGGGACGCGCCTGCGCCGGATGGTCGAGCAGCAACGGGCCGACCAGGTGGGAGGCGATGTCGTCCACCAGGTCCCACCAGGCGCCGGTCACGACGAGGTGCCGGTAGAGGGGGAGCGCGTCGGGGTCGCGGTACGCCGCGTACCGCCGGTCCCGGACGAGAGCCAGCGCCGCGTAGCGCTCCTCGCGGTGGCTCGCCCGGTCCCACAGCTCGTGCACGGTGGCGAGCCACGCGCCGCGGTCCGGGAGGGGGTGGGCGGCGATCGTCGTGCGGAAGATCGTCCGGCAGCTCGGTGCCGGGACCCCGCGGTAGGGCAGCTCGGACTTCATGTATGCCTGCATCGCCGGTGCCCTGGCCGGGTCCCCGGCCGCAGCGAGCCCGGCCCGCACGTCCTTCACCAGCTCGGTGCCCGACCCGCTCGCCATCGTTCGAGGCTACCGACGCCGACCCGAACGCCGCAGATCCGCCAACGGCGGGACCTGGGTCAGGGGGAGGGGTTGCGGACCGTGAGGGTGGACTCGAGGTCGGTCGGGCCGCCCTCGACCTTGACCGTCCAGTCCCCGGCGTCGGCCAGCGCGACGATCGCCTCGCCGTCCTTGCCCGCCGGCACGTCGAACTCGGCCGCCACCGTGCCGGTCGGGTCGAGGACCTCGAGCGTCCGGGTGCCGTCCGTCTCGTTGTCGAGCTTGAATTCGATGCGTTCGCCCGTCGTCGCCGTCTGGCCATCGAGGCCACTGAGACCCGAAGCGTCCACGGTCAGCTCGATCTCCGCGTCGTACCCCTCCTCGGACGCGCTCGACGTGCCGCCGCCCGACCCGGTGACGGTGACCGTCGAACGAATGCCGTCGCCCTTCTGCCCCGGCTTGCAGGCCAACTCGTACGTGCCGGCAGCCAGGTCGACGGTGAGGTCGCGGCTGGTGCCCGGTCCAATGTTCTCCACCTCGCTGACGACCTTGGTGAACGCGCCGTCGGCCGCACCGTAGACGTACAGCTCGGTGACCTTGGAGCCTTCGTTCGTGACGGCGAAGGTGGTCGAGCCCGACGCCAGCTCCGTCGACGCGACCTCGCACGAGTCGTCGCCGGCTGTCACGGCGACCTTGGTCGAGGAACCGGACCCGGAGTCGCTTCCGCACGCCGTCAGGACAAGTCCGGCCAGGGCGAGGAGGGCGAGCGGTGCCGAACCGGCGAGGCCGAGGCGGCGGGGCAGGGTGGGCGAGGGCATACGGGATCTCCGTGACGGCAGGGGGTGGAGGACTGGGAGGGTCAGCGGGTGGTGACCGGCGCAGGGGCCGGCGCTTCCGGCGTGGTTACGGCCGGCGCCGGGGAGCTGCTCCGTGCCGGGCGGAAGAACAGCACCATCACCGGCACGACGTAGGCCAGCCACGCCGCGGCCTCCAGCCAGGTCGTGGCCGGGCTGAAGTTGAAGACGCCCTTGAGCAGCGCGCCGTACCAGCTGTCCGGCGGGATGGCGGCGCTGACATCAAAGGCGAGGCTGTTCAGACCGGGCAGGTCGCCGGCCTCCTGCAGGTCGTGGATGCCGTAGGCGAAGACGCCACCGGCCACGATGATCAGGCCGGCACCGGTCCACGTGAAGAACTTGGCCAGGTTGATCGTGACCGCCCGCCGGTAGAGCAGGTAGCCGAGCACCACGGCAGTGAGGATGCCCAGGGTCGCGCCCACGATCGGCGTCGCGCCGCTGCCCGCGGACTGCGCCGCCGCCCACAGGAACAGCGAGGTCTCCAGGCCCTCGCGCGCGACCGCGATGAACGCGGTAACGGCCAGCGCGAGAGTGCCCATCAGCAGCGCCGAGTCAAGCCGGCCCTGCAGCTCGTTCTTGAGGAAGCGCGCGGTGCGCCGCATCCAGAAGATCATCCAGGTGACGAAGGCCACGGCCAGGATCGACATCAGGCCGCCGAAGCGCTCCTTTGCCTCGAAGCTGAGGTTGCTCGAGGTGAAGGTGAGCAGGGCGCCGAACGCGAGCGAGATCGCGATGGCGGCACCGATGCCGGCCCAGACGGGCCGCAGCCGGTCCCGGTGATCGGTCTTGACCAGGTAGGCGACCAGGATGCTCACCACGAGGGTGGCCTCGAGGCCTTCGCGCAGGCCGATCAGATAGTTCGCGAGCACGGGAGCCCCTTCCGGGCGGGTCAAGTAAGGCAATCCTTACCTAACCAGATGCCCGGGGAGAAACGCAAGACGCGTCTGACTTATTCGGCGGCCGTGGCCTCCGTCGCGGGGGCGGCGGCATCGTTGGCCTCGATGGCCGTGGCCTCCGTCGCGGCGTCGGCCGCGACGACTGCAGCGGCCAGCACGCTTGCCGTCAGGGCGATCTGCCAGTCACGGGCACCGAGTGCCTGCAGCGCGGTCGCGACCGAGGCCTCGTCGACGTCAGCCGGTGGCGCCCAGCACAGGCGGCGCACCGAGTCCGGGGCGATCAAGTTCTCCACCGGGAGGCCGTGCTGCTCGGCGACCGCCCCGGCCGCCGACCGGGCGGCAGCCAAGCGCGCTGCGGCCGCGGGGTCTCGCTCGCCCCAGCTGCGCGCCGGCGGCGGCCCGTCGAGAAGGGCCTTGGCATCGGGCAGCTCCCGGTCGGGCAGGTCCAGCGCGTGCAGGATCGCCGGCAGCCAGGTGCCGGTCTGCTTGCGCAACGACCGTCCGGCCCAGACCGGCAGCGCGATGAGGTCGGCCTCCGTACGCGGAGCGGCCAGCGCCGCTCCCACGACTGCGGCATCGGGCAGCACCCGGCCGGGTGCGATGTCCCGGCGCCTCGCCACCTCGTCGCGGCGCTCCCACAGGGCACGGACCACGGCCAGCTGGCGACGCTTGCGCACCCGGTGCAGCCCGGACGTGCGCCGCCACGGCTCGACCCGAGGTGGAGTCGGGGGAGCGGCGACGATCGCCGCGAACTCCTGGTCGGCCCACGCGCGCTTGCCCTGCTCATCGAGCTCGGCGGCCAGCGCGTCCCGCAGCTCCAGCAGCACCTCGACATCGAGCGCGGCGTAGCGCAGCCACGGCTCGGGCAGCGGCCGGGTCGACCAGTCGGCGGCGGAGTGACCCTTCTCCAGACTGAGGTCCAGCACCTGCTCGACGATCGGGCCCAGGCCGACCCGCGGATGGCCGAGCAGCCGGCCGGCGAGCTCGGTGTCGAAAAGGCGGGTCGGCACCAGCCCGAGCTCGCGCAGACACGGCAGGTCCTGGCTCGCCGCGTGCAGCACCCACTCCTCGCCGGCGATGGCCTCGTTGAGCTCGGCGAGGTCGGTCAGGGACACCGGGTCGATCAGCAGCGTGCCGACGTCGGGGCGGCGCAGCTGGATGAGGTACGCCCGCTGGCCGTAGCGGTAGCCGGACGCCCGCTCGGCGTCGATCGCGACCGGGCCGGACCCGCGAGCCAGGACGGCGGCAACCTCGGCGATCGCGGCTTCATCCACGAGCGGGTCCGGTACGCCGTCGCGGGGCTCGGTCAGGGGCGTGGCCGTGCTCTCCGGCGCCGCCTCGTCGTCCCGGGGGGAGGCGGCATCCTCACCCGGCGGGATGTCGGCTCCGGTTGCGGGCGGGACGGTCACGCTGGTCACCGTACGTGGTGATGGCGAGGATCCAGGGGATGCGGGGCCGAGGCCCAGCGCGGTGAGGAGCCGTCGGGTCGGTCAGGAGACGACACCGGCGCGCATGGCGACGACGACCATCTCGGCCCGGTCGCCGGTTCCGAGCTTGCGGGCGATCCTGGCCAGATGGCTCTTCACGGTCAGCGCCGACAGGCCCAGGGCTTCGCCGATCTCCTTGTTCGAGCGTCCCTCAGAGACCAGCTGGAGCACCTCGACCTCGCGACCGGAGAGTCCGTCGGCGCCGGCCAGCCGGGTCCCTCGCGGGCGGGTGGCCTGGGCCGAGCCTGCCGTCGGGCGCGGAGTGTGACCCGCGGCGGGGCTGACCAGGAAGGCCCGGACGCCGCCGGCAAGGGCGGCGCGAACGGTGTAGGGGTCCTCGGCGCCGGACAGGACGAGCCCGCGGCTCCAACCCATGGCCTTGAGCTCGCGGACGAGCCCGATGCCGGAGCCGTCGGGGAGCGTGACCTCGACGACGGCCAGGTCACGCTGCGGGGTGCCTTGGGCGCGGATCCGCGCCTCGGCGTAGCTTGCCGCCTCGACGACCTCGCCGGCGCCGAGCGAGCGCAGGGTTCGGCCCAGCGTCTCGCGGACGAAGGGGCTGGCGACGACCACCATGGCTGTGAACCGCGACGCGCGAGGCGCCTGCGGTCCCTGGGCAGGGTGGCCGTGCCGTTCGACCAGTGCGGTCACTGGGTCTCCAGATCATCCCGGGCGTGCCGTGTGCAGTGTCTTAGGGATGCATCGGCGGGGACTCGCGGGACCTGAAGTGGTGAGACGGGTGGTCAGCGACCAGTTGACGAAGCGGTCAGCGACGGCTGGACCGGCGGCGCACGGGCAGCGTGACGACGCCCGGCGCCAGCGGCGCCAGCCCGGCGGTGACGCACAGCAGGTCGCACCACGCCAGCAGGTGCGCACCGAACTGGTCGTCGAGCGGCGTCCAGGAGGCCCGGATCTCGATCTGAGCGCTGGCCGGCTCGCCCGCGATCGCCCCGAAGCTCTCCGACGACACCCGGGTGACCGTTCCACTGGCTGCGCAGAAGGTTGCGCCGTGCGTCTCGAGTGCCTCGGTGAGCCAGGCCCAGCCGACTCCGGCGAGCACCGGGTCAGCGGCCATGTCCTCGTCGAGCTCGGCTCGGACATAGGTCACCAGGCGGAACGTGCCCTCCCACGCCTCGTGCCCCGCGGGGTCGTGCAGCAGCACCAGGCGCCCGGTCCCGAGCTCCTCCTCGCGGTCACCGGGTGCGGTGACGTCGGCGGTGAGGGCGACGGCGTGGGGGGCCAGCCGCTGGGGCGCGGGGGTCTCCTCGAGCACGACCTCTGGACGCGGGGTGACGCCGCGCAGCGCCGCCAGTGCCAGGGCGAACTCCTCCGGCACCTCGGCGACAGGCTTACGGGCGACCACTGCCAGAGCGTACGTCGGGTGGCCTCCCAGGGCGGGGAGGCGCGACCGTAGCCTCGATGCCGTGTCCGTCGCCCTTGCGTTGCTCTCGAGTCTGCTGTGGGGCAGCGCCGACTTCCTGGGTGGGAGCATCTCCCGGCGCCGGTCCGCCCTGGTGGTGGTCGGCGCATCGCAGTTCGCGGGACTCGTCTTCATCAGCGTCGTCGCCATGGCCGCCGGCGCCGTCGGAGCCGACCGCGGATATCTGCCGTGGGCGATTGCGGCCGGACTGTCGGGACTCGTGGGGCTGGTGTCCTTCTACGTCGCGCTGGCCATCGGCACGATGGGCGTGGTGTCGCCGATCGCGGCGCTGGGGGTCGTGGTGCCGGTGCTGATCGGTCTTGGCCGCGGGGAGCAGCCGGCCACGCTGCAGCTGGCCGGCATCGCCGTCGCGGTGGTGGGCGTCGTGCTGGCCAGCGGCCCCGAGCTGTCCGGCCGGGCCGGCGCCAAGCCGCTCGTTCTGGCGGCTGTTGCCGGGGTGGGCTTCGGCCTGGCGCTGCTGTTCATCGCCGAGGGGAGCCGGACGAGCACGTTGATGACCCTGGTTACCATGCGGATGACGTCGGTCAGCGTGCTGGCCGTGGCGCTGCTGGTCGCGCTCGCGCGTGGGCTCGGAGGCCGCCTCGCCCTCTCGGGTCGCGACGTCGCACTGGTGACGGTCGTCGGCATCGGCGACGTGGGTGCGAACCTCACCTTCGGACTGGCGAGCACCCGCGGGCTCGTGAGCGTCGTCGTCGTCCTCGGGTCGCTCTATCCCGTCGTGACGGTGCTGCTGGCCAGGTTCGTGCTGCACGAGCGGCTCAGGGTCGCGCAGACCGTCGGCGTCGCGGGCGCGCTGGTCGGTGTTGCGATGATCGCGGCGGGGTGACCGTGACAGCATCGGGTCTCGTGCCAGCCATTCCCGCCGCCTCCGCCGCCTCCGCCGCCTCCGCCGAGCCAGCCGCCCCCGCCCTCACCTCGCCCGACCTGCAGGACAGCGCGTTCCTGCGGGCCTGCCGCCGGGAGCCGGTGCCGCACACACCCGTCTGGTTCATGCGGCAGGCCGGGAGATCGCTGCCGGAGTACCGGCAGGTGCGCGAAGGCATCGCAATGCTCGAGTCCTGCCGACGACCCGAGCTGGTTGCCGAGATCACCATGCAACCGGTGCGCCGGCACGGGGTCGACGCCGCGATCCTGTTCAGCGACATCGTGGTGCCGTTGATGGCGATCGGCGTCGAGCTCGACATCGTCCCCGGCGTGGGGCCGGTGATCGCCCACCCGATCCGGACGATGGCCGACCTCGACCAGCTGCGACCGTTGGAGGACGGCGACGTCGAGTTCGTGTCGGAGGCGGTGCGGCTGCTCGTCGCCGAGCTCGGCGCGACGCCACTGATCGGCTTCGCCGGGGCACCGTTCACCTTGGCGTCCTACCTCGTCGAGGGCGGCCCGTCGCGCAACCACGAGAACACCAAGGCGCTGATGTACGGCGCGCCCGATGTCTGGGCCGTGCTGATGCAACGGCTCGCCGGCATCGTCACGGCCTCGCTGCGCGCGCAGGTGATGGCCGGTGCTGCCGCCGTCCAGCTCTTCGACTCGTGGGTGGGCGCACTGCCGGCGCCGGACTACGTACGTCATGTCGCGCCGCACTCCACAGCAGTCCTCACCTCGATCGGCGAGCTCGGCGTGCCGCGCATCCACTTCGGTGTCGGCACCGGCGAGCTGCTCGCGCTGATGGGCGAGGCCGGCGCCGACGTCGTCGGCGTGGACTTCCGGGTGCCGCTGGACGTGGCGACCCGGCGGATCGGACCGGACCGCGCGGTGCAGGGCAACCTCGACCCGGCTGTGCTCTTCGCGCCGTGGGAGGCCATCGCCGAGCAGACCAGAACGGTGCTGGCCGCCGGTCGTGCGGCGCCCGCCCACGTGTTCAACCTCGGCCACGGCGTCATCCCCGACACCGATCCCGACATGCTCACCCGGGTCGTCGAGCTGGTCCACGACGAGACGGGCGGCTAGCTCGCGGCTCCGTTTCACATGATCCGCTCCGTTTCACATGAGTCGCTCCGTTTCACATGATCGGAGGTGGATCGAGGCCTCTATCCCGCGATCCGTCTCCGATCATGGAAATCATGCGGCGGGATCAGGCGGCGGGGTCGGGGGTTGCAGGCGTCGCGGTCGGGCCGCGACGCAGACGGCTCCGGAGCAGCAGGTACGCGGGCAGGCCCACCAGGAAAGCCGTGACGACGAACGGGATCACGGCACCGAGCACCGTGAGGCCGACCAGCACGATGGCCACGAATGCGTCCCAGCCACCTCGAAGGCCGGACAGGAAGCCGAGGTTCTCGTCGGTCTCGTGGACCGCCAGGCCACCGGGGCGCGGCGAGTAGATCGACACGTCGATCGTGGCCAGGTCGGTGACGTCCTTGAGCCGGGCCAGCTGCGCCTGCAGTGACTCGAGGTCGGCCTCGCGTCGCGACAGCTCGGACTCGA
>JBBRVU010000084.1:0-16723 GCA_038246575.1 Actinomycetes bacterium
AGGTGGTCTCGGACTGAACGCAGAGATTCGGTGCTCATGGCCACAATTGTGGCGCACGACGGCTCACAGCGCCACCCCCGCGCCCAACTCCGGAGGGCCCGGACGGGCCACCCGTCACTCAGCGTGACGATGTCCAGAATTCTTTTGTTAGCAAAATGTTAGCAAGATCGCGTACACAGAGTGATTGTTATGTCACAGCAACGCTGTGACCTGCGGGTTTGTGGTGGCCAGGGGCGGGGTCGAACCGCCGACCTTCCGATTTTCAGTCGGACGCTCGTACCAACTGAGCTACCTGGCCAGGAGCCGACGATGCCGACCCACGCGGTGGAATGTTACAGCAGCGGCAAGCCTGGCTGGCTCACCTCCCAGCCGAGAACGACCGCCCGACGCGGCAGGCGCGACTCGTTACGACCGAGCCGCAGCCCACGGCGTTCGCCACGCCTCGGTGGCGCTGTAGATGCTCTTGACCTTCATCAGCTGACCGATTGCCTCGTCACCCATCTCCAGCCCGACGCCGCTCGTCTTGTAGCCCCCGTAGGGCGCGCCCGGGTGGAGGGCATGCACGCAGTTGGTCCAGATGAGCCCGGCCTTCAGCTCGGTGCCCATCCGGCGTGCCAGGTGGACGTTCGACGTCCACACCGATGCGGCCAGCCCGTACGCAGTGTCGTTCGCCAACGCGATCGCCTCGTCAACCGTGTCGAAGACGAACGATGTGAGGACCGGGCCGAAGATCTCCTCCTGGGCGATGCGCATCGAGGGCTGCACATCGGTGAACACGACCGGGCGATGGAAGCAACCCACGTCCGGCACGGCCGCGCCGCTCTCGAGCAGGGTGGCGCCTTCATCAATCCCGGACGCAACGTAGGACCGCACCGTCTCGAGCTGCTGCGCCGACACGAGCGGCCCGATCGCGGTGGACTCGTCCAGTGGATCTCCGATCTGCACGTCGCCCATGCGGGCCATGACCAAGTCCTGGACTCGATCCGCGACGTCCGCATGGACCAGCAGCCGGGTCCCAGCGGTGCAGGTCTGGCCCGTGTTCAGCAACGCCGTGAAGACGATCGCGTCGGCGGCCGACTCCAGGTCAGCATCGGGGAAGACGACGATGGGGCTCTTGCCGCCCAGCTCGAGGCTCACCGACTTCAGGAGCTCGCCGCACGCGGCCCCGATCATCCGACCCACGGAGCTCGATCCGGTGAAGGTGATCTTCTCGGCGCCCGGGTGGCGGACCAGCGCGTCGCCGGTGACCTCCCCCGGACCGTTGACGACGCTGAGCAGCTCGGGCGGAAGGCCGGCGTCGAGCAGGCACTGGGCCAGGAGCAGCGCCGAGAGCGGTGAGTCCTCGGCAGGCTTGAGCACCACGGCGTTGCCGGTGGCCAGGGCAGGCGCAAGCTTCGTTGCCGCGTTGGTGAGCGGGTAGTTCCACGGTGTGATGGCGCCGACCACGCCGTACGGCTCCCGGACCACGGTGGTCGACAGACCTGGCTGCACCGGCACGACGGCGCCTCGCAGCCGGTCCGTGCTGCCGGCCCAGAACTCGAAGAGCCGGGCGGCGCGCTCGACGTCCTTGGTCGTCGTGTCCCGGATCGGACGCCCCACGTCCAAGGTGTCGGCCAGGCCGAGCGTCTGAGCCCGGTCGCGGATGGTGTCGGCCACCCGGCGGAGGATCCTGGCCCGGTCCTGCCCGTCCGTGCGCCACCAGCGATCACTCGCCTCGACCCCGGCCGTCACCGCCCGGTCCACCAGCTCCGGGCCCGCCACGGCGACGTCGGCGAGCGTGCGTCCCGTGGTGGGGTCGACGGTCGAGATGGTCCCGTCGCCCTCGGCAACCCAGGCCCCGGCGATCAGGTTGGGCAGGTGCGGGCCACGGCCACCTGGCAGCTCATCGCGCAGCCGGTCCATCGCTGCGTCGTGCTGATCGAAGTCGTTCACCGAAGAACTCCTTGCGTGAGGGGTGCTTCCCGGCCGGCACGGGGGATGGCTCAGCCGGGAAGCACCGTCGCTCCCCGCGGTCAGGAACCGTCGGGCGGATACAGGATGGTGCGGTCGAACGAGTCCAGGCTGTCGGGGGTCACCTCGACCGGGACCAGGTAGGCCTCCTGCTCGACGTCGTCACCGTTGAGCTTCTGCACGACCGTGTCGATGACGACTCGTCCCAGCAGGACCGAGCCACCGACGCTGGTGTGCTGGACCCAGCCTTCCTTCATCAGCCGCTCCAGGTCCGGGTCCATGTCGACCGTGGTCACCTGGACCTCGCCCGGCTGCTTGCCTGCGGCCTGCAGGGACTGCACGACCGCCTGGGCCACGACACTGTTGAAGGCGTAGAAGCCCTTGACGTTGGGGTCGGCCTGCAGGATGTTCTCGGCTGCCTGCAGCGAGCTCGGCAGGTCGCTGAGGTTGTTCAGTGCCTTGACCACCTTGACGTCGGGGCACGCCGAGAGCGCGCGCTGGACGCCGACCTCACGCAGCTTGATCAGGTCGATGCCGGGAGGTCCGAGCAGCAGACCTACCCCGTCACCACCGGAGAGGTTCTCGCACAGGTACTTGCCGGAGTTGAAGCCGGCCAGCTCGCTGTCCTCGCCCCGCTTGATGACCTCGTCGGACTCGGGGAACACCCCGTCGCCGACGACCAGGACGCCGGCCTTCTGGGCGGCCTCGAGCGCCGGCACGGTCCCGGTGCTGCTGGTGACCGCGATGGCGATGGCGTCGTACTTCTTCTGCACGGCGTTCTCGATCTGCGAGATCTGCTTCTCGATGTTGGCGTAGCCGCCGGCGTCCATGAAGTCGACACTGACGCCGACCTTCTCGGCCTCGTCACGGTAGCCGTATGACTTCTGCTGGAAGTACGGGTCGCCGGCGTTGGGGAACAGGACCGCGATCCGATAGGGCTTGTCGGCCTTGAGCCCATCGGCGACCTCTGCGACGGGCAGGTCAGCAGGCTTTCCGGTCAGCGTCGCCTCTGGCTTGCTCGTGCCGCCGCCGGAGCTCTGGTCTGTCTCGGCTGACCCCCCGCAGGCAGCCAGTGCGATCGCCAGCCCGGCGACGATCGCGAGCTTGTAGCTGTGCTTCTTCCCGAACATGATGCCTCTTCGTGGTAGGGGATGTGTTGACTGCTGATCACTTGGTCTCGTGCCCGGCTGTGTCAGTGCTTTCGGCCCCCCTCACGGAGCACGGTCAGCAAGACCGCGCCGATCGTCGCCGCACCGATCACGATCCGTTGGATGAAGGTGGAGACCCCGAGGAGATCCAGACCGTTGCGCACGATGCCCACCAGCAGGACGCCGTAGATGGTGCCGACCAGTCGGCCGCGGCCGCCGAAGAGCGAGGTGCCGCCGATGACCACGGCCGCGACAGCCTCGAGCTCGAGGCCCTGCCCGAGCAGTGGCTGCCCGGAGCGCACCCGGGCCGTGAGGATGACGCCACCCAGGGCGGCGGTGAGACCGCTGAGCAGGTAGACCGAGAGCTTGACTCGGGCGACCGGGATGCCGGCCAGCTGGGCGGCTTGCTGGTTGCCACCGACGGCGTAGACGTACGTGCCGAACTTGGTCCGCGTGATCAGCAGGTAGAAGAGCACGAAGACGACGGCCGCGACGATGACGGGCACCGGCACCGGACCGACGAACCCGATCCCGAGCTGGAAGAACCAGGAGTCGGGCAGCTGGAATATGGGGTCGCCGTTGGTCAGCGTGAGTGCCGTGCCGCTGACGATGGACAGCATGCCGAGCGTCACGATGAAGGGGGTCACTGCGGTGTAGCCGATGATCAGCCCGTTCACCAGGCCGACGAGGAGCCCGGCTCCCAGCGCCAGCGCGATGCCCAGCAGCGGGTTGCCGTCCCTGAGCCCGGTCGCTGTCAGCACGCTGGCCAGCGCCACCGTCGACCCGACCGACAGGTCGATGCCTGCGGTGAGGATGACGACCGTCTGTGCGGTGGCGATGAGACCGAGCACCGCGACCTGGCGAGCGACGTTGGAGAAGTTGGACGCCTCGGCGAAGTTGGGCGCCTGGACAGCGAAGAAGATGAACAGAGCGACGAGGGCGACGGGCAGCCCCGCGGTCTCCCACTGGATGGAGTCCAGCCGGCTTCGCGCCGAGCGCACGGCACTCACGCGGCGGCCCCCTCGACGGGCAGCGCCGCGCGAAGGAGAGCCTCCGGTGAGACGTCGTCCTTGGAGAACTCCGCGCTGATGCGGCCCTGCCGCATGACCAGCACGCGGTCGCTGAGCCCGATGACCTCGGGCAGGTCGGACGAGACGACGAGGACGGCCTTGCCCTCGGCGGCGAGCTGCGCGATGAGCTGATAGATCTCGATCTTCGCGCCGATGTCGACGCCACGAGTGGGCTCGTCGAGCAGGATGACGTCGCTGCCCGCGGCCAGGGCGCGGGCGATCACGACCTTCTGCTGGTTCCCCCCCGAGAGATTGCCCACGGGGACCCGGGTGTCCGGTGCCTTGACCCGCATCGCCTGCATGAAGCGTTGGGCAAGGGCCTCGAGCCTGGACCGCAGGAGCGCGCCGCGGGACGTGCACTCGTCGAGCGCCGAGAGGCAGATGTTGTCCCGGATGCTCATCGGCAGGACGAGTCCCCAGGCGTGCCGGTCCTCGGGGACGAGGGCGAGCTTGGCGTCCAGCGACCGCCGCGGGGATCCGTCGGGAACGATCTGCCGGCCGTTCACCTGGGCTCGTCCGCCGGCCTTGTCGAGACCGTAGAGCCCCCGCAGCAGCTCCGTACGGCCGGCTCCGACGAGCCCGAAGATGCCGATGACCTCGCCGGACCGCAGAGTGAACGACACGTCGTCGACCACGCCGGGGACGGTGAGCCCCTCGACGGTCAGCAGTGCCTCGCCGATCGTCGCGTCCCTGGCCGGGAACTCCTCGCTGACATCACGACCGACCATGAGCCGTACGAGTGCGGCGAGCGGTGTGGTCGCGGGAAGTCCAGCCTCCACGACACGGCCGTCCCGCATGACGGTGACGCGGTCGGCGATCCGCTCGATCTCCTCGAGCCGGTGCGAGATGTAGATGACGCCGACGCCTTCGGACCGGATCTGACGGATCCGGTCGAAGAGCTCCTCGGTCTCCTGCTCGGACAGCGAAGAGGTCGGTTCGTCGAGGATCAGGACGCGGGGGTTCTGGGCGAGCGCACCGACGATCTCGACGACCTGCCGGACCGCGAGACTCAGGCGCCGCACAGGAGTGTTGGGATCGATGTCCAGCTTGAGCGAGGCCATCAGCTTCCGCGCCTCGCGTTCCATCTCGCCGCGGGAGAGGATCGGTGTCCCGGGCCGGCAGATCTCCCGGCCGAGGAAGATGTTCTGTGCCGCCGTCAGGTCCGGGACGAGCGAGAGCTCCTGGTGCACCGTGCTGATCCCTGCCTGCTGGGCGGCATGCGGGTTGGGCAGGACGGCCGTCTCGCCGGCGATCCGGATCGTCCCGGCGTCGGGCTGGACCGCGCCGGACAGCACCTTGACCAGCGTCGACTTCCCGGCACCGTTCTCCCCGAGGAGCACGTGCACCTCGCCGGGCAGGACCTCCACGTCAACCCCGTCGAGTGCCTGGACACCGGGGTAGCGCTTGGACACCCCGGACACGCGAACCGCTGCGGGCCCCGTCATGTCGCCTGCTCCAGGATGTCGCGCACGTCGTCCCGGGTGACAGGTCGCGGGCTGCCCGCAACCACCAGGTCCTGCATGACGGCATCGGCCAGCTCGCTGAAGTCCGCGCGCTCGACACCCAGGGCGGTGAGATTCTCGGGCAGCCCCAGGTCCCGGGTGAGGCGCTCGACCTGGGCAGCGGCGGCCTCGGCTGCCTCGGCATCAGACATCGTCGACGTGTCGACCCCGAGGGCGCCGGCCACCAGCGCCTGACGCCCGGCGGTGGCGGGAGACAGCCAGCGCATGACGGACGGCAGCACGGCGCAGCTCGTCCACCCGTGCTGGACGCGGTAGCGCGCACCGATCTGATGCCCGATCGCGTGCGAGAGGCCGAGGGTGAGGTTCATCTCGCCGAAGTACGAGGCCCAGGCGCCGATCTGCCCCTCGGCTCGGGCTTCGACATCGTCCGGGCTCGCCACTGCGGCGCGCAGACTGGCGGACAGTCGGCGGATCGCGTCAAGACTCAGCGCGTCGGTGATCGGGCCCTGTCGTGGTGAGTAGACCGTCTCGATCGCGTGGTCGAGGGCGCGCATCCCCGTGCTCACCCAGATGTCGATCGGGGTGGTGACCGCGAGCTGCGGGTCGAGGATGACCGAACGGGGCGTCAGCTCGTCCGCGATCAACAGGTCCTTGGTGTTGCGCGTCTCGTCGGTGACGGCACCGGCGTTGGCGAACTCGGCAGCTGACAGCGTCGTCGGGATCGCCACGATCGGCAGAGCCGATCCGCTGGTCTTCGGGATCTCCACGGCGTCGGGTGGGGTGAACGTCGCCCGCCAAGCCTGCAGCGCGGAGGCCTCCGTGACGCCTTCTCCGGCAGCGAGGGCCAGAGCGCGGGCGGCATCCACCACGCTTCCCGCTCCGAGCGAGACGATCAGGTCGGGGGTGTGCCGGTGCACGAGGTCGACGCCGTGCTGCAGGCAGCCGTACGGGACGTGGGGTCGGACGCCGTCGAAGACGGCTACCAACCGGTCCCCGAGAACGTCGGCCACCCGGCCGCCGACGTCCCTGTGCGCGTTGACCGTCGGGGAGCTGACCAGCATGACGCGACTCGCGCCCAGTCGGTCGATCTCCGAGCCCAGCTGCTCGACTGCCCCCGCACCGAAGTGCACCACGTCCATCGGCAGGTACCAGAAGTGACTGATCTGATTCATGACGCTCGCTCTCCCCAGCCGTTGGACATCAAGTCATCGATCAAGGCGGTGAGGCCGAGCACGCCGACGTCGATCGAAGACTCGTCGACGTCGAACCGTCCATCGTGCAACGGATGGCCGCCCAGGGCCCCGTCGCCAGAGGTCACTCCCAGTTTCACATAGAGCCCTGGGCGCTCCTGTGCGTAGAGCGCAAAGTCATCGGCGGTCATCGGTGGCGCGTCCAGCAGCTCCACGACAACCGACGGACTTGCCTGGAGCACAGCCAAGGCGCGCTGCACCAGCTCGGCGTCGTTGACGACCGGTGGCATGTCGTTCTTCCACTCCACCGTCGCCTCGACCCCGAAGGTGTGCGCCGTCCCGGCGGCGACCCGGTCCACCGCGTCCCGAAGCCGCGTCGAGAGCGCCGCATCGACGGTCCTGATGGTGCCGGTTATCTCCGCAGACGGGGCGACGATGCTCTGGGACCGCCCGCCGGTGATCGTCCCGACGTTGAGGGCAGCCCGCTCTCCCGGGTCCATCTCCCGACCGAGGAGCTGGTTCAGGTGGACGACCAGCGAGCTTGCTGCCAGGACAGCGTCGCGGCCATGGCTCGGCGTCGCGGCGTGAGCGCCGATGCCGCGCACCGAGATCCGGAACGCCTTCTTGCTCGCCATCGCGGTTGTCCCGTCGACACCGATGGTGCCGGCGGGCAGGGCGGGCCAGCAGTGCAGACCGAGAACGAGGTCGACGTCGTCGAGCAGGCCGGTCGCCACGATCGCCGCCCCGCCGCTCGGCTCTCCGAACGGGATCTCCTCGGCAGGCTGGAACACGAACGTCACCGCCCCGCAGGCCGGTGGTCGCTGGCTGAGGACCTCAGCGATGCCCAGGACGACCGTGGTGTGGACGTCATGGCCACAGGCGTGCGAGATGCCATCGTTGGTCGAGGCGTAGTCGACCGATTTCAGGTCGGGTGTGGGCAGCGCGTCCATGTCGGCCCGCACCAGCACATGGGGCCCGGGGCGGCCGGTGGTCAGCCGTGCCACGACCCCTGTCTCGGCCACGCCGGTCTCGACCTCGAGGCCCAGGACCTCGAGCCGTTCGGTCAGCTTCGCCGCCGTGCGCACCTCGGTGAACCGCAGCTCCGGGTGGGCGTGCAGATCCCGCCGGAACTCCCGCAGGAGTGCCGAGGTGGCGGAATCCAGTCCTGACACGAACACGTCCTAAATTGGACCGTAATGGAGCCACCAAGAATGCGGGGCGAGACGGGGGATGTCAACGGGTTGCGGAAGACCGACTCACATCTGTCACAGCGGATCTGCGCGGGAGGATGCGGTCCACGTCGACGCGGTAGACCAGCTGCGGGCGCCCGGCGCCCGGCGCGCCGTCCACTCCCCGGACCGACGCGATCCCGACCTTCTCCAGCTGGGCAAGCAGTCGCGCGGCCGACCGCGGAACGACGCCGTACGCCCGGGCGAACTCTCTGATGGTCAGGGACTCCGGGTCGAGGTCGCGCAGTGCCTCGGTCATCCGGGTGAGGGTCAGCACTCGCAGCCCGATGTCTCGGGCGTGCGCGAGCAGCAGGTCGTCGGTCTCGCGCAGACGCATGCCGGTGGCCCGCGCATCGAGATCGATGACCGAGCCGTCGGGGAGGACCGTGACGACGTTGCGCCCCTTGCCGGCAATCTTCAACGCCCGACGCGCATTCACCTCGGCATCAGGCAGCGTGGCTCCGACGCCGAAGCCCGCCTCCCAGTCCGGCGGGACGCCGTCCTGCTCTGCCAACAGAAAGGCCTGCAGGGCTGAGTAGTTCGTGTGCACGCACCACGTGTCGTCGGCAAGTCTGAGGTGCGCCCCGCGCAGCCGGCTCACGAATGCCTGGGCCCGCTTGGCGCCAGCCGACCGGGACACGCCTCCGATCGGTCGGAGCAACGCAACAGCGGCTTGCGCGCCTTCCGCTTGCTCGTCCTTGACGGTGAGCACCGCGCGAGTCAGCGCATGATGCAGCGTCGACCGGGTGTGCGCGATGCGGGCGACCGGCACCTTCAGGTCCTGCAGCCGTCGGTTGACGGCGCCCCAGCACGTCAGGCTCAGCTGAGCATCCCGGGCGTGCGCAGCGTCGACATGGAAGTCGACGACTTCCTCGAGGTCCAACAGCGTGTTGTCTGCGGTCTCCAGGTCCAGCACGTCGATCGGTGGCGCAATCTGCAGGTCCTGGCAGACCTCGGCGACCACGGCCTTGTCGATGGTGTCGACGACGAACCGCGGCACCTCGCCGCCGTGCTCCTGCATCACCAGAGCGAGAGTGCGGTACAGGTCGATGGCCGTGTGGTGCACGACCTCGAGCTTCGCGTGAAGTGCAGGCTCGAGGACGATGGCGGTCGCCAGGGGAGCGCGTCCGGTGAACAGCAGGACATGGCACAGGGCATCGAGGTCCCGGGCGATGGCCGGCACCTCGCTGGCGGTCTGGTAGGCCCGACCGACGACCTGGTCGGCGAGGCCCATCTCGGCTGCCACCTCGAGGGTCAGGGCGACGGACTCCTCTGCCCCGATGACCCCGATCACGGCCGATCTCCCACATCGCGCACCGTACACAGGGAGATCCGCTGCGCTCGGGCAGACGACTGAGTAGGTATAAGACAGGTATTGCCACCGGTCTCATACCTGTCCTAAGGTGCGACACGTGGCACGCCAGGGAAGCACCCTCGACCGAGGATCCGACACGACCCTGTGGCGGCAGGTCGCCGACAGCCTGGCCGCCGAGCTCGACGCGGGCAGCACGCCCGTCGGGGAGCGGCTGCCCAGCGAGTCCGCCCTCACCGCCCGCTTCGGCGTCAGCCGGGTGACCCTGCGGCAGGCCCTCACCGAGCTGGCCGGCCGCGGCCTGATCCACCCCCTCGCCGGCAAGGGCTGGTTCGTCGGGTCAGCTGCCGAGGACCTCGCGCGCCGCCCGCTGCAGGAGCCGCCCGGTGTGCTCCAGTCCTTCACCGAGATGGCCCGCAGCCGCGGCCTCGAGCCCGACTCGACAATGTTGGACTGCACCATCCGCGGCGCCGAGTGGGACGAGGCCACCGATCTCGCCGTCGCCCCTGGCGCACCGCTGCTCTCGCTGCGACGCCTGCGCCGCCTCGACGGGCTGCCGGTTGCTGTCGACCACAGCCTGGTGCCGGCCGCCCTGATCCCCGACGCCGACCCGGCCGAGTTCATCACCGGCTCACTCTTCGCCGCCCTCCGCCGCAGGGGTGTCGAGCCATCCCGCGCCGACTACGAGGTCCAGGCGGTCGGAGCCGATTCTGAGCACGCCCGGCTGCTCGAGGTGGAGCCGGGGTCCCCGCTGCTCTCGGCCGAGCAGGTGCTCCAGGACGCCACCGGCCGGCGCATCGAGAAGGGCCACATCACCTACCGCGGTGACCGCTACCGCTTCCGCGCCGTCCTTCAAGCCTGACCGTCACCGACGGTCAGATCCGCTACAGAGAGGTCAGATCATGCAGTTGCGTCATCGGGCTGGGGTGTCCGCGTGGGTCGCCTCTCTCGCCGGCATCGCCCTCGCGCTCAGTGCCTGCACCGCGTCCCAGCAGGCCGACACCGCCAGTGGGTCGCCGGCCAAGGACGACCCGGAGAAGGCCAACCTGACCTACTGGTACTGGGGTGAGAGTGACGCTCCCGGCGCCAACGCCTGGATGAAGGCGCGCATCTCCGAGTACGAGGGCGAGCACCCCGGCGTCAAGATCAAGTTTGTGCCACAGTCGACGGACACCCTGATCGGTGCCTTCACCACGGCCGCCCAGACCAAGACCGGCCCCGACATCGCCACCCAGTGGGCGACCATCCCGGTGCTCTCGCAGGTCTGGTCCGGCGCTGTCGCGCCGCTCAGTGACTACGTGCCCGAGGCCGACCGGGCCAACTGGATCGGCACCCAGGAGAACACCGACCGGGGCAAGCTCTACGCCATGCCGATGTACGTCATCGGCATCCCGATGGCCTACAACAAGGATCTGTTCAAGAAGGCCGGCATCGCCAACCCGCCGACCACCTATGACGAGCTGCTCAACGCCTGCTCCGCCCTGCGCAAGGTCGGCGTCACCCCGATCGGCATGGGCAACAAGGACGGCTACTTCGGCGCCTGGTTCTTCTCCAACTTCGGCAAGCAGCGGCTGGACAGCGTCGACGAGCTCAAGGCGGCCGTCATCGGCAAGTCCGACATCACCGACCCGAAGTTCACCGGCTTCTACGAGGCGATGGCCGAGCTGAAGCAGAAGAACTGCCTCAACGACGACATCGCATCCCTGACCCTCGACCAGGGCATGGCCAAGTTCGGCCAGGGCAAGGCAGCCATGGCCTGGGGCACCGACGGCATCGTCAACAACTGGGCCGACACCCTCGGCCAGGACAAGGTCGGCGTCGTCAAGACCCCGATCTGGGGCGACGGCAAGCTCGCCGACGTCTACAACACCACCCAGTCGTCGTCGGCCTTCATCACCTCCTGGTCACAGCACCCCAAGGCGGCCGCGCAGTTCCTCACCTGGCTGCACGAGCCGAAGAACCTGACCAGCTGGTACGAGACCACCGGCATCTTCCCGGCCGACACCGGCTTCGATCCCGCCTCGATCAAGACCGATCTGGGCAAGCAGCTCTGGGACTTCGACTCCTCGGCCGGCGCGGTGTGGCTGGAGAACTACCTGCCCCCGTCCGTCGACGGTGACGGCGACCTTGCTGCAGGGCAGGTCATCACCAGCGGCGGCAGCGTCGCCGACGCCGTGTCGACGTTCCAGAAGGCCACCGAGAAGTGGCGCACGCAGAACCCCGCCGAGGTCAAGGACTACACCGCCTGGGCAGGGCAGTGACCCAAGCGGCACTCTCGACCTCCCCCGCAGCCGCGCCCCGAGCGGCTGCGGGGGAGTCACCAGCCCGACCCGCCAACCGGCGTCGCCGGCCGGCCTGGCCGTACCTCTTCGTCGCCCCTGCCGTGATCGCGATCGGGTTCGGCTTCGTATTCCCGCTCGTCACCGTTGTCCGCAACAGCTTCTTCGCGGGCACCTTCTACGAGCAGACGTACGTCGGCCTGGGCAACTTCCGCGTCCTGTTCGGTGACGACGTGTTCCGGACGTCGCTCGCCAACAACCTGCGCCTGCTGCTGACGGTTCCGGTGATGACCGTGCTCGCGCTGCTGATCGCGGTCATCCTGCACGACGGCATCCGCGGCTGGCGGTTCTACCGCACCGCGGTGTTCCTGCCGTACATCCTCCCGGCCGCCGGGATCGGGCTCGCCTTCAGCGTGTTCCTGCAGTTCAACGGCGGTCTCAACACTGCACTGCGTTCGCTCGGGCTCGGCTCGTTCGCCGCCGACTGGCTCGGCTCGCCGAGCTGGGCGATCTGGTCGGTCGGCGGAGTCGTCATCTGGCAGCAGCTCGGCTTCGGCGTTGTCATCTTCCTCGCCTCGCTGCTCTCGCTGCCGCTGGAGATCACCGAGGCCGCCCGCCTCGACGGCGTCTCCTGGTGGCAGCTGCAGACGCGCGTCCAGCTCCCGCAGATCCGCACCAGCATCGAGTTCTTCATCGTCACCGAGGCGATCACCGTGCTGTCGTGGGTCTTCACCTACGTCTACGTGCTCACCTCCGGCGGCCCCGGCAACGCCTCGTCGGTGATGGAGTTCTACATCTGGAAGAACGGCTTCGCGCAGGGCTCGGTCGGCCTGGCCAACGCCGCAGCCGTCATCGTCCTGCTGCTCGCCGGTGTGCTCATCGCGATCTACCTGCGGCTGCGCACCCGCCCGGAGTCCACCGGAGCCGTGCTGTGACCCCGGCATCCACGACGACGCGTGCCGTGACCGGCGGCCCGAGGGCGGCCGCGGTGCCGCGTCAGCTGCTGCTCACGCTGGTGACCGTTGCCGCCCTCGCCCCGCTGACCTTCATGCTGATCACGAGCCTGAAGACCTCAGACGAGTACGCCCGCAACCTGGTTGGCCTTCCGTCGGCGCCGACCCTGGAGAACTATCGCCGGGCCCTCGTCGAGCTGCCCACCCTGCAGTGGGCGCTGAACAGCCTCATCGTCACCGTGTGCGCTGTCGTCGTGTCCACCACGATCGGCGCTCTCGCGGCCTATGCCATCAGCTTCGGCTCGTTCCGCGGCCGCACCGCGCTGCTGTCCGGCAGCATCGGGGCCATCATGGTGCCGCCGGTCGTGCTCGTGCTGCCGATGTTCGTCGTCATGGTCAACCTGCGACTGGTCAACAACCTGCTCTCCGTCATCCTCTTCTACTCGTGCCTGCTGGTGCCGTTCTGCATCTTCTTCCTGGTGAACTTCTTCCGCACCGTGCCCACCGAGCTCGTCGAGGCATGCGTCGTCGACGGCGCCGGGCCACTGCGCACGCTCTGGTCGGTCGTCTTGCCGCTGGCCCGCCCCGCACTGGTCACCGTCGGGGTCGTCAACGCCATCTGGGCCTGGAACGAGCTGCTCATCGCGCTGGTCTTCCTGCAGGACGAGAACCGGCGCACCCTGATGGCCGGGCTCACCCTCTTCCAAGGTCGCTACGTCACCAACCAGCCACTGGTGCTCGCGGTGGCGACCCTGTCGATCCTGCCGGTCGCGGCGTTCTACCTGCTGTCCCAACGTGCGTTCGTCCGCGGACTCACGGCGGGCATCGGCAAGTGATCGAGCTGCTCGCCTTTGGTGAGGTCAACCCGGACATCGTCGTGCGCGCCGTGCCCGACCTGGGGTTCGGCCAGCGCGAGGACCTCGTGGGGCCGACCACGATGACCGTCGGCAGCTCGGTCGCCATCATGTCCTGCGGCGCCGCTCGTCTCGGCACGTCGGTCGGGCTGGTCGGCGTCATCGGCGACGATCCGTTCGGGTCGTACATGATGGGACGCCTCGCCGACCGCGACGTCGACACCGCCCAGGTGCGGGTCGTCCCCGGTGGGCGCACGGGCTCCTCGACGATCCTGGTCCGCGACGCCGATCCCACCGACCGTCACATCCTCACCGATGCCGGCGTGATGGGCGACCTGCTCGCCGCCGACGTCGACCTCGACCGGTCTTCCGGCCTGCGCCACCTGCACATCGGCTCGTGGTTCCTGCAGACCGGCGCCCTCGCGGCCCTGCCCGACCTGCTCGCGGCGGCGCGGGCCCGGGGTCTCACCACGTCGGTCGACCCCAATGATGACCCGGCCCGCACCTGGGACTCCGGGCTGCCGACCGCTCTCGCCCATGTCGACGTGCTCTTCTGCAACGAGCCCGAGGCGGTCGGCATCGCCGCCAACCCCGACCCGCTGGTGGCGGCGCGCGCGCTGCTCGACCGGATGCCGGCCGCCGACGGGTCCGTCGTCGTGCTCAAGTGCGGCGCCGCAGGGGCCTACGCCGTCACCCGGACCGTTGTCGTGCACGTCGCGGCCCCGACCATGGAGGTCGTCGACACCGTCGGCGCGGGCGACAGCCTCGCCGCCGGCTACCTGACCGGCCGGCTGCGTGGCGCGAGCGTCACCGACGCCCTGACCCTCGCCGTCGCCGCGGGGAGCTTGTCCACGCGGCGCAGCGGCGGCGTCGACGGGCAGCCAACGGCCGATGAGGCCACCGCGCTGGCCGCCACGCTGACCGCGCGCGACGTACACCCGACCGACCAGCCGCGCAACCGCTCGGCGTCGCCCATCGAGGGAGCTCGACCGGCACCCTCCGAGCACGAGGACGTTCCCCTGTGACCACTGACCGCAACGGTGCCCTCGGCGTCGTCACCTCGGCCGAGATCGCCAGCCAGCCCGAGTGCTGGGAGCGCGCCCAGCAGCAGGCGCTGCGGGGAGTCGGCGGGCTCCCCGCCCCCGGTGAACGCGTCCTCGTGCTCGGCTGCGGCACGTCCTACTACGTCGCCAGTGCGTACGCCTGGCTGCGGGAGCAGGCCGGGCAGGGGGTCACCGACGCGCTCATCGCCTCCGAGCTGGCGCCCGTGGTCCGCGACTACGACCGGGTCATCGCCATCAGCCGGTCCGGCACGTCCACCGAGCTGGTCGACGCGGTGGCCCGGCTCGCTGCCGGGATCCCCGTCACCGCGGTGCTCGGCGAGCTCGGCACCCCCGTGGGTGACCTGGCCGAGCACGTCGTCGACCTCTCCTACGCCGACGAGCGCAGCGTCGTGCAGACCCGCTTCCCCACCACGCTGCTGGCCCTGCTGCGCACCGACCTGGGCGACTCCGACGACGCGCGGGAGGCGCTGCTGACGGCCGGGCGGGCCGCGGTGGCCACGGAGCCGACCGAGGCGATGCCCCGCCAGCTCGTCGTGCTCGCCTCGGGCTGGGCCGCGCCGCTGGCGCAGGAGGCCGCCCTCAAGTGCCGCGAGTCGGCCGGGATGTGGGCCGAGGCGTATGCGACCGGGGAGTTCCGCCACGGCCCGATCAGCGTGGCCGGCCCAGGCTCCCTCGTCTGGGCGATGACCCCGCTCACCGACGTGCAGACCGAGGCCATCGAGGCCACCGGCGCGCGCATCCACCACGGCGGCGACGAGCCGCTCGCCGAGCTGGTCGCCCTGCAGCGCCACGCCGTCGCCTGGGCCGCCGGCGCCGGCCGCGACGCCGACCACCCCGTCCACCTGTCGCGCTCGGTGGTGCAGGTGTGAGTGCCGCCACCGACACCGTGTCGGTGCCGACCTACTGCGAGCAGGGCTATCTCGTTCTGCGCGAGGTGCTCGACCCGGCGATGCTGACGGCGGCCCGCGCCGAGTCCGATCGGCTGATGGCGCTCTGCGCCGCCGACGCCGACCGCTTCGCCGCGCGCATCGAGTGGGAGGTCGACCACCTCGCCGCGACCGACCGGGCCGGCATGGATCGCGTCATCCGCAAGCTGGAGCCCATCTCCGACCTCAGCCCGTTCTTCGCGGCGCTCGCGCTGGCACCCACGGTGGCCGAGGCGGCGCGGGCGGTCTTCGCCGACGAGGTCGTGCTCTTCGAGGACAAGCTCAACCTCAAGCTGCCCGGCGGCTCGCCCTACCCGTGGCACCAGGACTGGTCGTGCTGCTGGCGCGCGCACACCGACGAGCTGGCGACCTGCTTCGTCTACCTCGACTCCGCCGACGCCGAGAACGGCTGCCTGCAGGTCGTGCCGGGCAGCCACCGCGACCGCGCCGTCTACCCGTTCCGCGGCGGCGGCCACTTCGAGGTCGACCCGTCGGCCATCGACCCGTCGTCGGTGGTGCCGGTGCCCCTCGCCGCCGGGGACATGATCGTGTTCGACCCGTACCTGCTGCACTTCTCCGACCTCAACCGCAGCGATTCGCCGCGCCGGGCGATCATCTACACCTACAACCCTGCTCGGCTGGGTGCCGTCAACGAGACCCGTTTCCCGGCCGACGCGGCGCCGGTGTCGTGACCTCCTGCCTGGGGTGGCCGGGGTGATCGTCACCGTCACACCGAACCCCGCGTTGGACGTGACCTACCACGTCGACAGGTTGCGCCCCGGCGTCGAGCACCGGGTGCGCAGCGTGTGCGAGCGGCCCGGGGGCAAGGGCGTCAACGTGGCCCGCGTGCTCGCCTCCCTCGGCATCGAGACGGTCGCGACCGGGCTGGTCTACGGGGAGGCGGGCGTCGCCGTCCAGCTCGCGGTGCGCGCGACCGACGTGCGCGAGGCGTTCCTGCACGTGGACCGGAGCGGTGCCGCGTCGCGGCGGACCGTCGTGGCCGTCGACGATCGGGGCACTGCGACCTCGCTGCTCGAGCCGGGACCCGCGGCCGACCCGGCCGACGCAGACGCCCTGCTCGCCCACCTCGCGACCCTGCTGGCCGCCGCCGACGTGCTGGTCGTGTCGGGCCGCCACCCCCCCGGCCTGCCCGCCGCCCCCGCCTCGGCGGCCGCGAGCAGCGCGGGGCCACCGGCGTCGACCACGGCGGTCGCACCCGCTGCCTTCGCGAGGCGGGTCGCCCGCGCCGCGAGGTCGTCGGGCAGGCCCGGCGGGAGGCTGCCCG
>JBBRVU010000085.1:0-16514 GCA_038246575.1 Actinomycetes bacterium
AGCAGGTGCTCGACGTTGGCCGGCGAACCGGTGAGGAAGTTGTCCAGGCACAACACCTGGTAGCCCTCGTCCAACAAACGGGCGCACAGGTGCGAACCGAGGAAACCCGCACCGCCGGTCACCACCGCGCGCGCCACAGCCACCCCTCTCCTCGCCGACCGGCCGCACCGGCACCGCTAGCCACACTCGGAGCAGGACAGCCGAAGCCGTGCCATGGTCAGGTCCGCGCCACGGCTGCCCACGCTGGTGGAAGACCGGCTACGAGTTCCAGCCCGGAGAAGACGCCCGGTTCCTGCGGACCACGCTCTTTGGCCCACCGGGCCATCCGGTGGATGCCTTCGGCTAGCGGGGTCGCGGGCTGTTGCCCGAAGACCTCGCGGGCGAGGTCATGGTTGCTGAAGGCGGCGACGACCTCGTTGCGGGGTGGCAGATAGCGGACATCAAGCGCGACGCCCATGGCGTCGGCCACGACCCTCGCCAGCTCGTTCAGCGTGCTCACCTCGTCGCCGCCGACGTTGAACGCCTGCCCGTGAGCGGCCGGGACCTGCGGGGCGCGCGCGATAACCGGCGCGATGTCGCCGATGTAGGTGAACGCCCGCCGCTGCTCACCGTCGCCGAAAATGGAGAACGGCTCACCGCGCAACGCCTGGTTCATGAAGATCCCGACGACGTTGCGATACCGGTCTCCGATGTGCTGGCCGTCGCCGTAGACGTTGTGCGGCCGGAACACCACGTAGGGCAGGCCGAACATCTTCTGCGCCGCCCGAAGGTCGAGCTCCACCGCATGCTTCGCAATGCCGTATGGGTCCTCAGGCGAGGGCTCGAGCGACTCGGTCATCGGCAGCTGACCGGCCCCGTAGACCGCGATCGAGGACGTGAAGACGAAGCAGTCCAACCCGCCGGAGCGAATCGAGGCGTTGATCAGGTTGATGCTGCCGAGTACGTTGTTGGCGTAGTTGAACCGGCGGATGAAGTGACTGAGCCCTTCCGCAGCGTAGGCCGCCAGGTGGTAGACACGCGTAAAGGACCCGCGAGCGAAGAGGGCATCCACGGTGTCGACGTCCTGCACGCTGCCCACAACTAGTCGTGCGCCGGTTGGGACGTTCGCGGCGAAGCCGCCACTGAGGTCGTCTAGAACCGTGACGTCGTCCCCGCTGGCCACGAGTTCGGCGGCGACGTGCGCCCCAAGGAACCCGGCCCCCCCTGTGACGAGGCTTCGATGCGACATGACGACCCTCTCCTGGACGATGAGCAGCCGGACATGCGGACACGCCCGGAGCAGTGCGACTCGCCCGCACGCCGTCTTTAACGGGGCGCGCTCAGCTGCGACGCTCTCCCGCCGCCCGGTTGCGCGGGTGGTTGCTCGCGACGCGTTCGTTGCCATGGCGATAGTTGCCGGTGAGCCGGGCCATGAGGAGCTGCCCATCACCGTGGTCAACCTCGTCCAAGAACCCTCGCGCACGGCTACCGCGCAGCACAGTGGCCATCCCGCCATGGTGCAGGATCTGAACCTCGCCCCCGGCACGGACGCGGTATTCGAAGCCTTCCGGCGCTCGGCCCATGGCAGACAAACCTAGCAGGTGCTGGCCTGGCGGCGACCTCGCCCACCTGATCAGTGGTCGGGGGTCAGCGGTGCCGGGCGGCTGGGCGGCGTGGCCGGACCCGCGAGAAGTACCGCGCCGGAAGGAACAAGACGAGCAGGGCTAGGGCAACGTGGACGCCGATGAAGGCGTAGGCCTCGTACTTCGTGGGGTAGTGGCCTAAAAAGACCTCCATGTGCGATGCCCAGTTCCAGCGCTCGGGGATCGTCGCCCATGCCGGGTCCGTGTGCGGGTTCACCGTCAGGAAGGCCAGGTCTTCCAGACCGGACAGCATCAGGAGGAGCAGCGCCGTGGACAGCCGCCGGCACATCGCTGCCGGGCCACCGCCCAGGCGGAAAGCGAGGGTCATCGACAAGATGATGAACGGCACCATCTGCAGGATCAGGACGTAGACGGTCTCGAACGTGTCCAGGCTGAAGAAGATCTTCGGCACAAACCAACAGAAGATGACCAGGAAGGCGATCGGCGTCGCGACCAGAGCCGCCCGCAGACGCAAGGACTCGCCCAGCCGCAGCCGGGCGATCGCCTCGGCGGCGAGGAAGAACGGCACAAGCTGGATCAAGAAGCGGGCGAGGCTGGTGGCTTCGCGCTGGGGAGGCAGCGCGAGGAACACCGCGGCGGTCATCGCCGCCGCGGCCGCCCCCAGCAGCATGGCCGGCACGTTGTCACGAAGCGTTGCCTGCAGGGTCGGCCGGGACGGCGGCCGAGCCGTCGGGGCGGATCGGGCAGTCACGCTCATACGGTCTCCTCAGGGCGCCCGGCCCGAGACCAGGGCGGGGCCGGTCGTGCTGCTCGGGGTCGAACCATGCCGCGGCCCGCCGCCGGCGCCGGAGGTGCCGCCCGGGATGCGGCACTCGCAGCCACGGGCACCGACCTCGCCCTGCAGTCTCACAGCGAACCCCCGACGAATGTCCTCCACCGCGCGATGCAGCCGGTCCTCGTCGGAGTCAGACAACAGGACATACCCCAACTTGTGGGCAGCCCTAGTGTAAGGGCGGACGGCGTCGCCCGGAGAGGCGAACAACTGAAAATCGACGACCTGGGCTAGTCGCGCGAGACGTTCCACCCCCTGCAGTGCCTCCAACCGGCCCCCCTGCTCGACGTGCAGGATGTATGTCGCCGCTGCATGAGCCCGGGTTGGGGTGACGTCGAAGGGCACCCCGCAGGCGTGGTCGACGGCCGCCGCGACGGTGTCCACACCGTGCGCCAAGCCCACCAGCTGCGGCATCCCGTTGCCGCCGAGGCGGGCACCCATCTCGATCATCCACGGCGTTCCGTCCGCGGTGAGGACGAGATCCACGTTCAGCGGGCCATCCGGATGCTCGATGCGGGCTGCCACGTCGCCGATCAACGTGTGGATGGCCTCCAACTGTCCCGCGGGCAGCCGGGCCGGCGCCCAGTGCGTCGTGGTGATCATGTGGGGTGGCCCGGTTGTGGAGCGTTCGGCCACCAGGCACAGCTCGGGGCGACCGTCGGACAGGAACGCCTCCACCGCGAGCGGACGCCCGTCCACGTACTCCTCCACCATGATCTGCCCGGAGACCGAGACGGCGCGGGCGTCGATGATCGCCTCCGCGACCCCGGTGTCCCCGCAGACGACGGCGACGCCCTTGCTCCCGCTCGAGTCGGCGGGCTTCACTACGGCGCGGCCACCGACGCTGCGCGCGGCCTCGATCAGCTCATCGGTGTCGGCGGAGGTAACGCTGAAGTACGCCGGCTGGCCGAGTTCCTCCACGACCGCACGGAAGGCCGTCTTGTTCACCGAGCACTCGGCGGCTCGTGCCGAGGTCGGCTCGGGCAGCCCCCGACGCAAAGCGATCTCGCGGGCGGTCGGGATGGCCGCGTCGCTGGCCGGGGCGATGACGCCGACGAGCTGGTCGTCGCGGACCGATCGATCGATTCCGTCCGCGTCGCGGGTTGTCATCGCCAGGAACCGGTCCGCCAGCCCGACGGCCGTCGCGTCTGGTCGCATGTCCACGCCCACGGTGCGCAGACCACGTCTGCGCGCCTCGAGGTAGGCGCTGGCCTGGTCTTCGCCCGCCCCGAGGACGAGCAGGGTGGGTGTGCTCATCGAGGGGTCCCCCGCAGCGGGCCCGGTCGTAGCTCGAATTCGTAGAGCGAGTCCGCGGGGTCGATGTCGATATTGGTCTCCCGGATGAGGTACGCGGACGGGCCGCGGGTCTGACCTCGCAGGATGCGGACGAGGTAGCGGCTCATGACGGCCAGGTTGACGGCCAGCACCGCAGCAGTGACCAGCAGCAGCTCCTCGAGGACATCCACTCCGGCCAGTTCGCCGACCAAGCCGGCGACGACGGCGACCAGCACCGCCAGGGCACTGATTCCGACCATGTCCAGCATTCGGTAGGAGAAGCCGGTGTAGAGCTCCATGCTGTGATGCACCAGCTGTCGGACATTCCACTTGGCGATCCCTGCGCGGCGGGCATGGTGCTCGGTGGGGACCGACGCGTAGCGCGCCCCCACCAGCGGGACCGTGGCCAGGAAGTACGGCGTCCCCAGGTTGAGCGCGACGATCTTCTTGGCCACCGATGTGCGGATCATCCTGAACACCGAACCGCGCCAGGGCAGATCGATGGCGAATACGTGGCGGGCCAGGAAGTGCTGGGCGGTCGACCCGAGGCGACGCCAGGCAGGGTCCCTCCGCCGGCCGCGCATGGCGAAGACGACGTCGTATCCCTGCTCCGCCGCGGCGAGCAGTTTCGGCAGCTCGCTGGGGGGACTCTGCAGGTCCGCGTCGAACTGCACGATCCAGGGAAGGCAGGCGTAGCGGAAGCCCGCGCCGAAGGCGGCCTCGAGCCCGAAGTTGCGGGTGAAGGAGATGTAGCGCACCCGAGGGTCCGCGGCGGCGAACGCCCGCAGGAGGGCCAGCGTGCCGTCCGTACTGCCGTCGTCGATGAAGATGATCTCGTGTTCGGCGAACCGTCCGAGGCTTTGCTTGATCTCGGCGTATGCCTGCGGCAGACACTGCTCCTCATCGAGGCACGGCACCACCGCGCTGATCGCCGTGATCTTCATCGCTGGGGTCTTCCTGACGTCGTCGCGATGCCCCGTCGTCATCGCTTCGAAGCGGGGACCGCTCAGGAGAACATCGCGTCCATGGTTTCGTGGGTGGTCGGCTTGTCGAGATCCTTCGTCGACGCCCAGCAGGTGTTCAAGATGATGCGGGTGGCCGCCTCGGTGAGCGGGATGGTGCGGTGCAAGGTGGTGTCTGACCGCAGGAAGTAGAGTTCGCCGGTGGCGTGGTCCCAGTTCTCCACCTCGTGGCTGGCCAGCGTCTCTTCGACCCGGGGGTCGGACTTGTCCCAGCTGGTGTGCGGCACTGTCTGCAGCGTGCCGCCGACCGACGGGTCGGGGGCCTCGATGATCCAGATCACCGTGAAGGCGAAATCCCCCCAGTGCCAGCCGTGGGTGTCGCCGGGGCGATCCTGCCGGATGATCACGTATTCCTCGCCGTCCCACGGGCAGTGGTGCAGCGGCTCCCCGGCGATGTGGGCGAGGGCGTCCTTGAGGTCCTGGTTGGCGTAGATCGACGGGATGAGGGTGCCGCCCTCGCCGATCGCCGTCTTGCTGACCGTGCTCATGTACCGCGGTGAGCCGCCGGTCTCCTTCAGGTGCACGTCGATGCGTCGAGCGTGCTCGTCCAGCAGCCGGTTGGCCTCCTCCGCCACGGCGTCGAACACCGACGGGGCCATCAGCCCGGTGAGCTTGACGTAGCCGTGCTCCTGATAGTGCGCGGCCATCTCCTGCAACGTGCCGGTGTCCTGCACGAACTTCGCCAGGTGATCATTCAACGCGGCGTTCACGGACGTGGCGTCAGCAGTCATGAGCAAGCCCATCAGGTCGAGGTGCCGGTGTCGAAGAGGTGACTGTAGGTGGCCGCGGCCGCCCCGGCAAGCGCCGCCCACCCCAGCCAGGGCGCCACGGCAGCGGCGCCAGGTGCAGATTGGACGCCGCCAGCCGGGCGCCCATCCGCAGTTTGGTGGCCAGGGAGCCCGGGCCGAGGTCGAGACGCCGGGCCCCCGCCGCGGCCACGGCGTCGAGCTCGCGGAGGTAGAGCGCGGCGGCCAGCACATCCGCGTGGGGGAGGTCATCGCGGGAACCCGTGGCGAGCGCCAGCCACTCCCCCTCGCCGGGCAGCAGCAGGTCGAACATGGTGATCCGAGCACCCGGTGTCGCAGTTGCTGAGAGGTCGGCCGCGGTGTCGACCACGTCCTCCGCCCCGAACACGCACGCCGCCCGGGCCTGCATCAGCGCATCCAGGAACCTCGGCGGCAACGGCGCCATCACCCGGCGCGCCGACGAGTGCCGCAGCCGGGTGGCCGCTTCCAAGTCGCTCAGCGCCCGTGGGTCGCGGTAGTGCTGCTCGGCGAACAGCCCCCCGGTCAGCAGGGGTGCCTGCTCCGCGGCGGCGGCGAGCCGCCGCCGGTGGCGGCGGGGCTGCGCGCGGAGGAACTCATCGGCTCCCCCACCGGGAACGTCGACGACCGCGACCGGTGAGAGGACCACCGACAGCGGGCACCAGGCGAACAGCGCCGCCTCGGACTCGGGCACCGCGAGGAAGCCGAGGACGGGCACGGCGGCCCCGAAACGGGCGCCGGTCGCCGCCGCCAGTAGCCGCAACACCTCGACGCGGCGAGCGGCCGGCAGGCCGGGCGAGAACCGGTAGCCCGGCGAGAAGCTGAAAGGTAGGCGGCAGACCATCGGGCGTACCCCCCGAGGGCGCGATGGACGGACGTAGCGGCGGGCAGGGATGCTGGATAGCCCGGCGATCAGGCAGAACACGCCGACCGGTGCTCCGCCGTCGCGGGCCACCGCCAGGTGCGTCTCCCTCAGCCCCGCGCGGGCGTACGCGGCCAGCGCGGACCGCCGCCAACTGCCCACCAGCCCGGCCGTTTGGACCAACTCGTCCCAGCCGTCGTCGTCGGTGCACGCGGTCGGCTCCAGCCACTGGATGTCCACGGTCACCACGCATCGTGGGCGGCCGACGCGGCGAGGTTGGCGAGGGCCCGCTCACGTAATGGTCGTGCTCCCTCGTCCACGAAGCGTTGCAACGCCTCGAGTACTGCCGCCGCGCCGAAGCGGGCGACCAGACCTCTCACGCTCGGACCCTCCAAGCCGCCGAAGAGCACCGCGTAGACAGCGCGGTAGCCCGATCGGTCCAGCCTCGCGCGAGGCCCCTGCGCCATGAAGGCCCGCGCAGCCGCGTCACGCGCCCCGATGTCCGGGTCGACCGGCACGGCGGGTAGCCAGCCGGGTCGGGGCCAGTAGCCGGCCGCGCGCCAGGCCAGTTCGACGCGCGAGCGTGTCGCCTGCACGGCCCGATCTGTCGGGTGCCTGGCGCCCGCGTCGGCGTCGATGAGCTGACGGGTCGTCGAGGCGACGTCGAACAGGCACGCCGACAGCGCACCCAGCGTGCGACGGAACCCCGGGCTGGGGCCCGGCGGCGCCTCGTCGGACAGCAGCGACCACAGGTCGCGGGCACGTCCCGCGCCCAGGGCGGCGGCGGCCGTGAACCGGTCGTACTCGTCGTAGAGCCGCAGCACCGCCGACGGCGCCAAGGACACCCGCAGGTCTGCACGCACGTCGGGGACGGCGTACATCCACAAGATGAGCGGCGGCGGGAGCAGCCGGAGCAAGTCACGCACCCGCAGCCCGCCACCGCGCGAGCCGGAGATCTTCCCCCGATCCGCGTCTTGGCGCACCAGGCCGTACGGCACGATGACCGGCTGGGGATGCCGCAGATACTGGGTGTACAGCGGCTGTGTGCGGTCCATGGTCGACCCGGCGCTGCAGTGGTCGTGGCCGGCCGGCTCGCAGTCGATGCCCTCGTGGACGACGCGCATCGCCCAGTCCAGCGCCCAAACCGGCTTCACGTCGCGCAGGTCCGCAGTGTGCACGTAGGCACCGCAGCTGCGGCAGCCGTACCGCACGGCGCCGCGGCCGGCAGCGACGACGGTGGTGGTGTTGCGACCACACTGCAAGCAATACGGGGCGAACAGCTTCTCCGGCTGCGCCACGCCGAGATGGCGGGCTATGCGCCGGCGGTCGCGGAGGAAACGCCGTTGCACCACCAGGTACTCGCCGGCGCGGTATCGCTCAGCCTGGAAATGCGTCTGCCAGGTGCCGGCAGCGCCCCGGCCGCGGACCGGCGCGCCGTGTCCCGGCGGCGCCGCTGCCGGCGGACACAACCCCATCGCCCGCAGCTCATCCAGGTAGTCGTGGCAGATCGCGGCCGAGGCGGGTCGTTCGGCGAGGGGCCGCGACGCGGAGCCTGCCACCAGCTCGGCTGGGCGTCGACGAACAGGGTCGAAATCATCGAAGCTGAGCAGTACCCGGGAGCGACGCCCTGCCGCGCGCACCGCGCGGTGCACGAGATAGGCGGTGGCCGTGTCTCGGAAGTTCCCGATGTGAAACGCCCCCGTCGGCGACATGCTGCTCTGGATCAATGCCGTCCCCTCCGGGGCTACCTGCCGCATCAGCCGGGCCGCATACTCATGCGCCCAGTGCGAGTGCCCTTTCTCCCGCTGCATCAGGTGTGTGACCCCGCTGGGGCGGGACTCTCCGCCGCGCGAATCCAACTGCCAGCGCCGCGCCTGCCGGGTACGGAATACGATCTTCATCCGCCGTGCGCCTCCGCTGCGGTCGAGCGCATCGCCCGGGCTGCCCCCCACAGCAGCAACCCATGCGTCAGCTCCCCAGCCACCAGCGCGTCGACGGCCCCGATCGCGCCCAACGGTCCGACAAGCACCACGGCGGTCAGCGTGGTCGCCGCGAAGCCGACGACGGCGTAGCGGGCGGTCACGCCGAGTGTCTGGTCATCGCCGTTCTCGAACGCGAAGTGCATCAGGAGGACCACGGACATCAGCGGGACGGCGGCGGCCAGCATGACGGCCAGTCCTGCCAGGCCAACCTCTGCCGGCGTTGACGCTGCGTGGACCGACGCCGCAGCCGCGGCAGCAACCGCCAAGGCCCCGGTGGGAAGCACGTACCGGCCCAGCGGCATGCCGTCACGGCGCCAGCCGCTGCTCAGCCTTCGACGGCTCATTTCGGGCTGCGCGAGCCGGGTCAGATAGACCAGGGTGTTCAGGCCGAGCGACACGACGGCCATCACCGTGTACAGCCGAGCCTGCCCCTCGCGGTGTCCGGCCAGGCTCAACGCGACGTAGACCAGGCTCAGGCCAGCCGCTGCAGCCACGTCGCCCACGCTCATCCGGGCAGCCCGGCCCAGCACACGGCGCGCCACCGCGGCTCCAGGCCGTCGCGGTTTCTCGGCCCGCAGTCGCCAGGCCAGCCCGGCGGCCACCACGACCAAGTAGGCGGCCCACCAGGTCAACAGTGCCTGCGGGCCCCACCCCAGAACGCGCACGCCTCCCAAGCCGACGAGCAAGCCCACGGCGAGCGCGCCGACCGACACCGTCTCCGGCCCGGTATGGCCCAACGCCCGCAATACCGCCCCCAGCGTCTGAACCACACCCAACAGTGCGGCCTGCAGCAGGGCCAGCACCGACAACCCCGAGCCGCGGGCGCCGAAAACAATGAGCCCCACCACGAGCACCACCGCGGCGGTGGCAGCCACCAGCAGCAGATGCGCTCCCAGGATCTCCTGAGACCTCCCCCGCGCCCGTGGGAGCAACAACAAGGCACTCTTCTCCGGCCCGCAGGAAACCAGCGGGGCGACGAAGACCACGGCGCCCATGGCCAGCGCGTAGCTGGAGTACCTGCCGGGTGACCAGGCGGCAAACAGGGCGAGCGGAAGCAGCGCGTACACGACACGAAACGCCACCCGCGACCCGGTCAGCCCCACCAGCTGTCGACCGGAGGGCAGCAGCGCCAGCGCGGACCTCACCGGTGCGACGGCGTCCGGTAGTCCGACTCCATGAAACGGCCTTTGCCGGCCGAGCTCATCATCAGCCGGTCGATGGGCTCGACGCGCACCGCAAACGGCGTCCCGGCCAGCCGCAGCAGATCCTGCTCGATCTGGCGGGACAGTTCGTCGAAACCGCCGCCCCAGTCCGGTTCGGGAAGCGCATAGACGGTGACAAGCCCGCTCTCGTCTTGGCGTACGAACGACTCGGCGAGACCGGGAAGGTAGGTGGACATGAACAAGAAGGCGCTGACATGGATGGGGGTGCCGTCGGGCAGGACAATGTTCGCCTCCGAGCGCCCCCTCGTCAGTCGCAGGCGCCGGAAGGTGCGCCCGCACGGACACGAGCCCGGCTCGATCAACCCCCCATCCCCGAGCCGGTAACGAATCAGTGGCATCGCCCGCTCCATGAACGCGGTCACTGTCACCGCGCCCTCGATGCCGTCCGGCACCGATTGCCCGTCCCGGTCGGTGATCTCCACGACCATCCTGTCCTCGGCGAGGTGGAAGCCGCGATGACTGCACTCGAAGGCGATATTGAGCACCTCGAAGGCCGAGTACTCGTCGAAAACCGGAGCCCCGAAAGCGTCCTCGAGCAGCGATCGGTGTTCGTCGAACAGCTGCTCGGACTCGGTGAACACCGCCCGCAGGTGACCGCGCAGCAGCGACCGCTGGGCCGATGTCAACCCGCGCGCGACCTCACGGAGCATGACGGGGATCCCGATGATGGCCTGCGGGCGGTAGCGGACCAGCTCGTCGATGATCTGCTGAGTCGGCACCGTACAGTCAATCATTTCCCGCCGAAACAACCCCAAGCGCTGGTACCAGCGCGGTTGGTGAGCCACTGGCCGAAGGTGAGCCAAGCGGTGCCAGGGCCGGTAGGCACCAGTCGCAGTCATCCGCCTCAGGCAGGCGGCGTTGTGGTAGGCGTAGCTGCGCCGGTCGTGGGCCAGGTACAGCCTCCGGCCGGTCGTGCCGCTGGTCTGAAACCGAAGAACGTCCGGTTCAGTGATGGCCATCGAGTACACCGACGAGGCGCCGGCGTCAAGAAGGTGCTCCTTGGTCAGGATCGGAAGCCGCCCCATGTCCTGCAGGCAGTGCACGTCGACGTCGTACGCTTCCCCCGCGTAGAACGGCACCGTGGCACGAGCGTGACGGAGCATCGCGGCCACACCGCGGACCTGGCGGTCACGGATACGCGCCGGCGAACCGTACTGGCGCAGCAGGCTCGGCGCGACGTCCAGCAGTTCCCGGATGGCGAACATGAGCGTTCACTGTATCCGCTGGCGGCGCCCAGCCGGCGGGTGTCACCGTGCCAAGAGGACCCCGCCGTGATGGACGGGACAGGCGGTCAGCGCCGCGCCCGGAACATGCACGTCCACCCGGACCGGTCCCGAGCCGCGAAGCACGGTGACGAGTACCCCGTCGCCGCCGTCACGGAAGTAGCAGCGGTACCAGTCCACGTGCAGCTGACCGCACTCGCGCACCCGCCCAGCCAGGTAGCCCAACACTGGCGTGTGGGCGACCACCGCTTTGGCCCCGTCGGCAGCGGCCGCGGCCGTGGCCGCGTCCAGCCGGTACACCGCTCGCAGGTGAGACGTCCCGCCGCCCCGCCCGGGTGGCCGGCAGGCCAGGGCCGCCTCGAGCTGGCCGGCAGACCCGACGACCACGACTGGCCCGGCGCCGACCCGCGCCCATGTCTGAGCACGAAGCCCCGCCACCCTGGCAGGGTCTCCGGCGGCGTCGTGATCGAGCAGGGTTAGCACCCGTACGTCGGGACGCAGCCGGCCGTGTCTGGCAGGTCGCCACTGCGCCCTGCACTCCACGATGGACGTTCCCGGCCGCAGCGGACCGCTCAGCGCGACGACCGATAGGAGGCCCTCGGCACACGGCGAGCCAGGCCACAGCGCGGACAGATCACCGCCCAACGGCAGGAAGGCCTGACCGCCACGGTGGATCTCGGCCTCGCTCACCCCCACGGCACGACTCACCGCCGGCGGCCCCCACCGTTCGTGATACGCCGGGACACGCCTGAGCGCCGACGCCCGGCGCCGGCGATAGCGCAGTACCTGTAGCCAGCCGGGATGGGCAAGGGCCGCCGCCGACAACGGTCCAGGCATGAGGGTTTCACGGACCCACCGACCGCACGAGCCGGACCTTGCCGTTCGGCTCGGGCTGGATCCGGTCCACCACCCGCACCCGACACCGGAAATCGGGCACAACATCTGCGAGCGAACGTGTCAGATCCTCGACCAGTGTCGCGCCGCCCCCGGGTACAGGCACAGCAAGCACCGTGAGAATCCCCGGCCCGTGCTGCAAAACCTGCACTCTGGCCAGATCGGGATGTCCGTCGATTCGCTTCACCACATGGTCACCGTTGCGCCGCCGGCCGTCCGGGCCGACGAGGTAGTCCTCGCTACGTCCGTGCACGCGGACCACGACCGGTACCTCCGACCCGCACGCGCAGACGTCGTCGCGCAGCTCGATCCGATCACCGACCTGATAGCGCACGAACGGCATGGCCTGTCCGTGCAACCGGGTGACCAGCGCCTCGCCCTCGCCCGCACGCGTACTGGTCGTCCCATCGTCGCGCACCACCTCGACCACGACATCGTCCATGCACACATGCAGGGCTCCAACCCGGCAGCTACGGGCGATGGTGACCACCTCGACCGAGCCGTAGAGCATCGTGACCCGCGCGCCGAAGTACTCCTCCAGCCGCGCCCGGCCCGCCGGCGCCAGGTGCTCGCCGCCCAGCAAGAGCCCGTTCATCGACGGCGGCCGCGGGGCACCGAGCCGCTCCAACTCGTCGACGAGGGCAAGTATCACGCTGGGAAACCCGAACAGGAACGTTGGCCTCGCGCTCCGGTACATCTCCACCTGGCTGGACAAATCGGCGCTCGTGTCAACGTGCAGGAACGGCATGACGCCTAGCCGCTCCAAACCATGCGGGCGGAACCCGTACACCCGGAAGGTAGCGACCCGGTCTCGCGGACCGGCTCCGGCAGAGAGCAGGTCCTCCAGCACAATCGAACGGACGCGCCGCAGGTCACGAGCGCAGTTCCGGATCTCCACGGGTATGCCGGACGACCCCGACGTACGGCTGGCCACGGTGTTGCTCTCGTCGAAGCCGCGCGCCAGCCTTTCGGAAACCGGCAGCGTGCGACACAACTCGCGGGTCAGCGGCGACAGCGCAGGCAGGTCCTCGGCCCTGCCGACCGAGCCCACACCGTCAGGCCACAGGTCGCGGTAAACCGCCGTGGTCTCGTATGCGTAACGCACCCGACCGCGAAGCACACGGTCGCGGCGGGCCGACCGCTGGGCCATCGGGACGCGCGCCAGCACCCTAGACCGGGCCAGGTACCCCAGTTCGAAGCCTCGCACCTCTGCCCTCTCGAACGTTGCCGACGACCATCCTGGCAGCACCAGCCAACTCACCTGCCACTTGGTCCTGGCCCCCTCCGGGTCGCGTCCCCGGGCCGGGTCGGTGCGACTCGGTCCGCCGGTGGGAAGCGCCCACATCACGACCAGCTCGTCGGCGAAACGGACCAACCACCCCGTGCCCGCGGGGGCTGTCGGGCTCGGCGGGCACCGCCCAGCGCCTCGCCGACAGCTGAGGTGCCGGGCGGCGGCTCCGGTGAGGTGCCAGATCAACTCGTGCACCGTGCGCATCGACTCGAAGCCGCGAACACCGCAGGCGCGGCCTCCCGCGGCACGGCGGCCGCTGGGCGCGCAGGCGTATCCGGACGCGCCAGGGCAAATAGCGCTCTCCACGCCCAGGCGGCTGCTCAAGTACGTAGGAGCCTGGTGTGTCCGCCGCACCTCCAGGCTGGAAGGAGCACCACATGTCCGTGACGACCAACGATGCGAGCACGGATCAACCAACCGAACCGAGAGCCCCCATCCAGTGCGACCAACGCGATCTTGTCTCGACCGGCTGACATCTTCCCGTCCTGTCAGTGGGCCAAGACGAGGACCCTCACCGAACCGCTACTGATCATCTTCTCGGCGACGCTCTCCCTGATCCGGTATGCGCTCTCTGCGTCGCCGCGGGTCGGACAATCACGACGCTGACGGCCCAGATCGACGACAGCCGGGTGGTCTGCCTGTCCGGCAGTTCGTCGACACACGCTGCCCCGCACTCATCCTCCCCGGGCGCCCGCCCCGGCATCTAGCAACCGCCGCTGTCCACCGCCAACCGCGGCCAGGACTGCTTCGGAGCCCAAGGGATGGCGGGCCCGCAACGTCAGATAGCTGTCTAGCTCCGTGGGGCTGCGGATCTCGCGCCGTGACACCCCCGCCGGCGCCTGCGCCAACACGCCTCCCCCACTGGACGTGGCATAGGAACCGATCGCCGCGACCACGAGCGCTGCGACCACGAGGCCGCCGCCGAACAAGGGCATGGCTTGGCTTGCGTGGTCGGAGGTGATCGGAAGAGGAGGGCTGTCACAGCCGCCGACCGCAGCAGCCGAAACCAGCACTGCGAGGGCAACTCTCGCCCTCCCGGCGCCAACCACATCGGCGCGTCTGTTCACACCAGGAACCTACAACGCGGAGTCGACGTCCCTGGGGCCCTTCCTCTCCGGCCCGGGGCCTCACGATTCGTGGTGTTCAGACACGAGTCGAGGGAGGTCCCAACGCGGGCCAGCGCGATAGCGGTAGCGACGAACGGGCGAGAACGCGGCGGCCGCGTGGCCAGCAGGTCCTCATCCACGTCAACGAGGAATGCCACATCAGAGCGTGGCATCGGCGTCTCCGAGGTGGGCGGCGAGGTCGACGAGGGTGTGGCAGACGGTGCAGCAGGCGACGTGGCGGCGGCCGTCGGCGTAGGCAACGATGCCGCGCTGCACGTCCGGACACTCGAAGCGGTGCGGGTCGCGCGCTGTGCCGTGCACTATCGACGCGGGGGTGCGCAGGGCGGCCAACAGCGACTCCCGAGTCACCGGCCGCCGGCCCGCCGCCCTGTCGGCGGTTCGTCCATGCCGGCGGGCCGGCCCGCTCGCGGACAGCGGGTCGGGAGGCGGCGAGCTCGCCGCAGACGGCTCGGCAGGCGCAGCAGCTCGGCGAACATCGCTGGCACACACATCTGCCTCCTCCGCGGACCGGGAGCCCGGCGCTTCACCACAGAGAAGGTGCGCGGCGACGCGGATCTGTGACCAAGGGGCTGCGGCTGTGCGGTTCGATCTCGAGGTGCACCACACAGGCCGTCGGTGTCAACGGCCGAGTTGCGGTCCCCACGGGTGGCCAAGTGGGGACTTTTCCATGGCCACGGGCAGTCGGCGAGTCGGACGGCGCCGCATCGATCCGGGCCGCATCGATCGGGGCCGCCTCGACCGTTGGGGGGCGGCAGGCAGCCGACGCAAACATCGAACACGGCTCCGGGGAAGGCGATCCGCCACCGGGCGGGCCGCGCACGGCAGCTCTCACACACCGGGGCGACCGGATGCGGTGGTGGCGCGGGCACGGCGGCGGGCACGACCGCCGGGTCGGTGGTCACGACGGGTCGCCGAAGTCGGGGCCGACACGGACGCGTACCCCGTCGGCCAGCGGCCGCAGCCCGCCCGGGCTGGTCCAGTGTTCGCCGCCTGCGTCGTCGTGGTGCACGAGCAGCACACGTTGCGGCTCGCACCGGCGCACGACGCACAGCAGGCGGTCGTCTCCGTCGAACACCAGCGTCCCCGGCCGCAGCACCGGATCCGGCTCGGCAGCCGGGCAGTCCAGCCCCGGCGTCGAGCCGGTGCACGGCTCCCCCCAGCTCCGAGGCCTTGCCCGCAGTACCGCGCCGCCGGGTGATGGTGGCGGGCCGGGCGGCTGGGCGGTCTCGGCCGGCGGCGGCGGGCGCACGCCGTGGCGTGTGTCCACGGCGCGGCCCGCATCGGTGCGGGTCGACGTCACTTCGACACCTCCGTTGCCGGCCGCCCGGCGGCGGCCCACGGTCGGCCACCGGGCGCGGCGGCGGGCGGCTGCCCCCCAGCAGGCCCCAAGGGTGTTGATCATCGGGTGCCTGCCCTCATGGTTTGCGGCCGCGTCGACGACCACCCGGGTGCGGCCGGCGGGGACGGCGCGGGGCGAGCTCGAGGAGCACGACGGCGGCGGACGGGGCTGCCCAGAACCAGATCGGGGTGCCGGCCAGCATCGCCACCACACCGGCGCCCAACCCAGCCCAGACTGCGGCGGACTGCCCGGTGGACGGGCGGTGCCGGCAGTAGCCGAACCACAGGGCCGCCGGCGCCAGCGCCGGTCCGGGCCCGAACCGGGCGACGGTGGCGGCCGACGCGAGGACCGCGAACAGCGCCGGCGCGCCGAACACCAGGTAGCCGGCGGCGGCGGTGATCCTCGCCCCCCCGGTCACGGGGTGCCCCGCGGCAACGCCGACGCTGCGACGGTCAGCCCGTCGGTTCCGGTGACCTCGTCACCGGCGCAGCGCCGGCACAGCCGCAGCGCGAGATGGGGCTCGCCGAGCAGCCGCATGCTCTGCCAGCCGTCCCAGTCGTGGCCACGGCGCAGGCAGGTCGGGACGGCCACACAGGCCGGACACGTCCCGGATTGCTCGTCGACCGACCAGTGCCCGGGGCGGCCGTCGACGCCGCGCGCGGCGTCGTGGCAGCGGTCGCAGCGGACGGTGACGCAGGAGGTGACGTCGTGGGCCATGACGGATGGGCACCTGCCTTCACGAACGACTCGGTGAGTGGACGCGGGCCGGCGCGGCGCGGGAGGCGGATGGCGACCCGGGCACGCCGGGCCTAGCCGCGGGGGCAGCGGACTGGGTGGGTCCGGCGGGTGGGGGCGGCTGCGTTCCCGGCCCCCGGCCCGCCGGCAGCAGGTGGGTCCCCGGACCGGGGCGGGTCGCCTGCGGCGGACGGGCTGGTCGGCAAGGCCGGTGGGGTGCTCATGTCTGCCTCCTCCGGGTGCCGGATCTCCGGCGCCTCACCACAGAGAAGGTGCTCGAGGCCGCGGATCTGTGACCGCGGCCGAACGCCCAAACGCCCGCCGGGCCGGGAACCACCCCGGCCCGCGCGGGCGTCAGGTCC
>JBBRVU010000086.1:0-16286 GCA_038246575.1 Actinomycetes bacterium
AACCGGATTCACTCTCCTGCGCAAAGCCCGCGCCGGAGAGCAACCCCGCCCCGGGGCGCACCTGCTCAAACCGTTGCGACAGACCATGGAATCAGTGTTCGACACCCTCAAAGGCCAACTCAGCCTCGAACGACACGGCGGCCGCACCCCCACCGGTGTCATCGTCCGCGTCCTGCAACGCCTCCTGGCCATGACCGCCGCCATCTGGCACAACGACCACACCGGCCAAACCATACTGCGGTCCCTAACCGCCTACGACCACTGACACCCCCTTGGAATCAATCATCTAGGCATTCTGGGCGTTCACCGACCTGGACCGGATCAAACCGCGCGAGCACAACATGCTGGCTGCGCCCATCGAAGCGACGGTGCTCAAGCAGCACGTCGGCGGCGACGTCTACGACCGCGGCACCGACGGCAGCGTCTGCCGATGGGGCAGAGTGCTGGCCTTCGACCCGCCGACCACGATCACGTTCAGCTGGGACATCGGGCCGGACTGGCAGGTCGCGACTGACCTGAGCCGGACCAGCGAGGTCGAGGTCACCTTTGCCGCCGAGGGGGACCAGCGCACGCGCGTCACCCTCGTGCACCGACACATCGACCGGCACGGCGACGGGTGGCAGTCCATCCGCGATGGCGTCGAGGCCAAGGACGGTTGGCCGCTCTACCTCGCCAGGTACCACGACCTCACCCGCGGCGAACGGGACCCGGCATGACGAGACCCGACCTGATGGAGCTGGCCGAGGAAGAACGCACCGATCTCCTTGCGCTGCTGCGAGAACTCACCACCGCTCAGTGGCAGGCCCCGACGTTCTGCACGAAGTGGCGCGTGCGCGACGTGGCCACGCACATCGTCAGCTACGAGGAGCTGTCCACACCGAACCTTGACGGCATCTTCCTACGCGGGGGGCTTCGCGTGAGCGGGGTCCACGACGTCGCGCTGAAGCGGTACCAGGACATTGAACCCGAGGCCATCCTCGACCTCCTCTCACGCAACCTGCGCCCTCGCGGACTCACGTCGGGCTTCGGCGGTGGGATCGCACTGACCGACGGCACGATCCACCACCAGGACATCAGACGCGCCCTGGAACTTCCCCGAAGGATTCCGCCCCACCGGCTGGTACCCGTCCTCGACTTCGCGCTCGGCGCCGCGACCCTGTCCGCCAAGAAGAACGCGAAGGGGCTGAAGCTGAGCGCAACAGACGTCGACTGGAGCGCCGGCGACGGCCCGGAAGCCAGCGGACCGGGAGAAGCCCTGCTGATGGCCATCGCGGGTCGCACGCAGGCGCTCGACGAGCTGCACGGCGATGGGCTTGACACGCTGCGTCGGCGAGTGGGTTCCCACCAGAGTAGGTCCTGACGACCTCGGTGTTCAGGCAGTGCCCCGACATCAGCAGGGGGCGATATCAGCCGACGCCCTGAACTTGAAGGTCGACAAGGGTGCCGACTCAGGCCGAGTCCGACCAGGTCGTGCCCCGTCGTCCCAACCTTCTGACTCATCTCCCAGCCTTCTCAAGCCCCGGCCCTGACCCGCCACAACACGACTCGACTTTTGGGTCACATTCTGGGTCACCACCGGCGGCCCTGCTGACCCGGCGAACGTTTCGACCAGAGCCTCAGCAGTCGCCTCGCCGGCCCTGGACGACCTATTTTTTCAACGCTCTGCGAGGTCGATGCGGTGTGGTCGGGTCGCTCCCGGAACGTGGGGGTCTCCCGACAGAGTGCGGCGACGTCCCGGCCTGCCCGCATCACGGAGAAGTCCGGTCGTACCAGTGCGGCCGCGGCCTTGCCGTCCGTGAGCCAGGTGCTTAGGGCCGAGCCGGGCGCTGCCGGGATCACCTGCGTCCCGCGCTCAGCAAGGAGGGCTCGCTGATCAAGGGTTCGGCGGGACAGCGGTAACGAGCACGAACCCCCTACGAGTCGCGTCGTCGTACCTGGTGCCGTCGGTCAGGTTCGCGTTCGGGCACAGCCGGCCGTCGAGGGGTGTGCGGAGGCCGCGCCGACCGACGAGGTCGGACCGCGAGAGCGGTGGCGTCTCGCTGTCGAGCAGGCGGTTCCGCAGCCCGGGGACCCGGTGCAGGTGTGGAGCGATTGCCCTGCACAGGAGGTCCCCCGCACTCCCGCCCTGGGTCATGGACATGCCGATGAGCTTGGCGAGCTGGATCAAGGCCCTCGTGTGCGGTTTGCACTCCACCTCGTAGGTGTCGAGCACCGACTCGAGAGGGGAAGGTCCCCGGACAGGACGCCGGCGATCTTCCAGCTGAGGTTCATCGCGTCGCGCACTCCCGAGCACAGTCCCTGCCCGACGAATGGTGGCGTGAGGTGCGCAGCGTCACCGAGCAGGAATACGTTGCGGTCTCGCCAGTGGTCCGCCAGCTGGCCCGGAAGGTGTACTCGGCGACGCGCCCCAGCACCAGCCGGTCGCAGGGGATGCCCACGACCCACGGCCCGATGAGAGGCATCAGCGCTTCGACCGACTCGAAGTCGGCGGCGGTCTCACCCGGAAGCAGCCTGAACTCCCAGCGGTACCGGGTCCGGCCGACCCGCATGTACGTAGCCGCACGGTCGGGGTCGCAGACCTGGTGCACGCCCTCCCACTGGTCGAGATCGACCGGGCTGTCCACGCCGACCACAAGCCAGCGCTGCTCGAACTTCAGGTCCTGGATCGTCGTGCCGATCGAGGTGTCAGCGCACCACGCTGTTGGCTCCGTCGCAGCCCAGGACGTAGGTCGCCAGCACGGACTCGTGCTGGCCGGTGAGCCGGTCGGTGAAGTCCACCCGCACCCGGCCCGACCGTCCTGGGCGAGGTCGGTGACGTCGACGTTCCCACGCAACGTGACCGTGGGTTGGTCCTTGAGGTTGGTGCGCATCAGCTGCTGGAGCTCGGGCTGGTCGAACATGTTGGCCTTGGGGTGGCCGTGCCGCCCGTGGTCGCCATCCCGGTCGAACACCGCGAACACCCGGTGGTTGCGGTCGACCAGCTGCAGCCCGCGCGTCGGCCGCGACACGGCCGCGAACTGCTCGGCGATACCGAGTCGCGCCACGACGCGGTAGATCTCGTCGTCGAGGTGGACGGCCGGGGGCTGGGGGTAGACCCCGTCCCAGCGGTCCAGCACCAGGCAGTTCACGCCGTACTGCCCGAGCAGGGTCACTGCGGTGACCCCCACCGGGCCGGCTCCGACGATGACGACGGGAACCGGGTCGGCGGCGGACGGCGCGGACTCGTTCATCGCAAGTCTCCGACTACGAGCAGCAGGTAGCCCAGGGCAATCAGCCCTAGGACGATGGCCGGGGCGATCTCGCGCAGGCCGTCTCCGTTGCGCAGGTGGGTGACGAGGGCCCCGCCGAGGAGCATCAGCAGCCCCACAGCGGCCAGGGCTCCGAGCGCGGGGACGAACGCGCCGACGAGCAGCCCCAGGACCGCGAGGACCTCGAGCAGCCCGATTCTCCGGTACCCGGCGACGCTCATCCCGACGTGTTCGGCCCGTGCGCGTATGGCGGGTACCGCGGCGATCTTGGCCGTACCGAGGACCGCGAAGGCGATCACGAGCAGGGTGGCGAGAATCGTGGTGGTGGTCATGAACCTGATAGCGAGCTCCTCGTAGCGCGGCGAGGGTGGCCCAGTGCTCTTGAAGTCGTCTACTCCGCATCCCCCGCGTCGACATTTCCTGTTGTCGGCGAACGGGGCACAGGAATAGTGTGCTGTCCACCCCAGGCAGCCGACCTTGGTAAGGGACGCCACATGGCTGGACCGGTTCGCTCCTACGCCGATGTTGTGGTCGCCGCCCTCGGCGCCCCAGGGGACGCAAGCCTCGCCAGCCTCCTCACCGCCGCCGACGGTCTGGACACGGCCCTCGGTGCTCCCGCGAACCTTGACGATGCCCTGGCGGACTGGCGCACAGCCACCGACGCCCTGCGCGGGAGGCTCGTCGCATACCTGCTGGGGGAGATCCCCGTCCCCTCGCTGCCCCTGCTGGATCCAGGCGACGGCTGGAGCGCCCCCGACGGCGTGCGCCTCGACGCCTCGTTCGGGCCCCTCGGCCTGCACATCGAGTCACCCACCCTGCGCCTTGCCGACCCCCGCGACGCGGCCGCACCGCAGCTCGTCATCGGGCCACTGCCGCCCTACGGGGTCACAGCGCACCTCGACGCGGGGCCCGTCGTCGGCGACGGCTCGATCACCGTCCTTGCCGACGGCGTCAACGGCGTGCTGTCCCTGCACCTCGGAGTGATCGAGGTCGCCGCGCTCGCGAGCCTGCGCCGGGCCGGCTCGCAACCCTCCTTCGCAACCGTCTTCGCGGCGGGCTTCACCCCCGGCATCCAGGTGGGCTTCGGCTTCCAGCTCTCGCGCATCGGCGGCGTCGTCGGCATCAACCGCAGCGTCGACGTACCCGCGCTGGCGTCCAAGCTGCGCGACGGAAGTGCCGGGGAGGCGCTCTTCCCGCTCGACGTCGGAGAGAGCGCCCGCCGCGCGCTGGCTGCCCTCGAGGCCATCCTGGTCCCCCGCGTCGGTTCCTCGGTGGCCGGTCCGACGCTGCGGCTGTCGTGGTTGGAGATCGCCGGCCAAGGCTTCTGCTCACTGGACGTCGGGGTCCTCGTCGAGCTGCCCGGACCCCAGCGCATCGTCATCGTCGGGATCGCGCGCGCCGGCATCCCGCCCGTCCTGAAGCTGCGGGTCGACGTCGTCGGCGTCATCGACTTCGCCCAGCGGTTGCTCTCGGTGGACGCCAGCCTCGTCGACAGCGGGCTTCTCGACATCTTCACGATCTACGGCGACCTCGCGTTCCGTCAGTCCTGGGGCAGCCCCGGGTACACCGTGCTCTCGGTGGGCGGCTTCTACCCCGGATTCCGCCCGGAACCGGCGAACATTCCGCCGTTGCGGCGGCTCGGCTTCCACCTCGACCTGCCGGTCCCGGGCATCGACGTGCGGGCCGAGGGGTACCTCGCCGTCACGTCCAACACCGTCCAGCTCGGCGGCTACTTCGAGGCCGGGATCGAGGCTGGCGGATGCGGCGCGCACGGGTTCCTCAGCGTCGACGCAATCGTGCAGTTCACGCCGTTCCACCTGCACGCCGAGGTGAGCGCCGGGTTCGAGGTGGAGGTCTTCGGGCTGACCTTCGGCGGTATCCGCCTGGACGGCACGCTCGACGGACCTGGCCCGGTCACCATCTCCGGGCGCCTCACCGTCGAGACCTTCCTGCATGACTTCTCCTTCCACGAGACGTTCACCTTCGGCAGCTCGATCGGCCCTCCGGCCGTGCCGCCGACCCGCGCCGCCGACCTGCTGCGGCGCGAGGAGGTGCGGCCTGAGGCATTGCACGCGGTCGGCGGCCCCGACCGGGAGGTCGTGCTCGCGCCGCTGCCGGTGCCGCCGAAGCTGGCCCTGGTGCTGCCCCGCGGCGGAGTCGCCTGGCAGCAGAAGCGCGTCCCGCTGACCATCCCCATCGACCGGCTCGACGGTGCGCCGCTCGGCAGCAACCAGAAGGTCAGCGCCACGGTGCCGCAGCAGACGTCGGGCGTCGGCGACCTGTTCGCGCCGGGGTCCTTCATCACCCTCAGCCAGTCGGAGGCACTCAACCGCCCCGCGTTCGAGCAGCTCCCCGCCGGGGTGGTCTCCGCCGGCGGCCCCGACCTGGTCGGGACCGCAAGACCGCAGGCGAGCAAGCCCCAGGTGTTCCGCAAGGTGCGCGGCGAGCAGATAATCCCCATGGGGGTCCTCGCCGGGACCGCGCGCGAGCTGCCCGGGATCCTGATGGCGATGGTCGCCGCGCGCGACGCCACCCCGGCACTGGCCACCACGGCGCCCCTGGTCACGGTCGGCACCGAGACCTGGGTCAGCACCTCCGACGGCGTCCGGCACGACAGCGCCACCGGTGCCCACCAGGCGGCCCGGGTGAGCCCCGACCCCCGCGCGTTCGCGGTCGCCGAACCCGACCTGGTCTCCGCCGTCGTGCTGGCAGGTGTGTGATGAACGACTTCGTCGCCTGGCAGCGGCCGGCGGTCTACGCGCTGGCCACCACCCCCCCGGCGACCGCCCGCCTCGCCGCCGACCTGCCGATCACCCTGCACGACGACGACGGCGACCTCCCGCCCGCGCCCGCGTCGTTCCTGCTCGCCGGACCGGGCGACGTGGCGAACCTCGCAGGCGGTCAGATCACCGGCCGCCGCCCGCACCCGGGCTGCATCAACGCCGAGGCCACGATGATGGCTCATGTTGAGGTCGCGACCCCGGACCTGCCGTGGCGCTACTCACCGCAGCCGCACGCGGCGGGGCTCGTGGCGGTTCGCCCCTGGCTCGTCCTCGTGGTCGGCACGCCTGTTGAGGTGACTCGGCTGGCCGACGGCCGCGTCCGGCTCACCTCACTCGCGCTGTTCGAGGGAAAGACCCTCTTCGACTGGCATCCGCTGGCCGACGCGCACCGGTGGGCGCACGTGCACACGGTCACTGGCCGGTCACCGTTCGCCCGGATCATCAGCCCGCGCAAGCTGGGGACGGGCCAGGACTACGTGGCCGCCCTGGTGCCCGGATGGCAGGCTGTCGTCGCCGCCGACGGGACGAGCACCTTGGCCGACTCGTGGTCGGTTGGTGCCGGGGTCGTGACGCTGAAGTGCTTGGACAGCTGGGGGTTCCGGACGACGTCGGAAGAGGGCGACTTCGCCTCGATCGCCCGGCGGCTCGAGCCCCTTTCCGACGACGACCAGCGGCTGCTCGCGAAGAAGCAGTTCGGCCGGGCGCAGGTGGCGGTGGGGCCGGTCCCCGGCACGGTCCTGGCGGCCGGCGCGGCGCTCACTGTTGTCCCCAGGGCTGGCGAGGCGCCGGTTACCGACCCGCTCCCCAACGAGGTGGCCACCACCATCGAGGCGCTCGCGACCGACTTCAGCGACGCGGGCCGCTGGGTGCTGACGGTTCCTCGCTACGACGTCCCATGGCACCCGGGCCCGGTCGACGGCCAGGACTGGCAGTGGCCGCCGCCGGGTGACGACATCGTGCCGGACGGGTGGCGCCGCGAGATGCGGACCGACCCCAGGAACCGCGGCGCGGCCGGGCTCGGCGGCTGGGTGGCCATCGCATGGCAGGACCGGATCGCCGACGGCGCGGCCCGGCAAGCGGCCGCAGTGGCTGCCGCGGCGCAGCGGATCCGTCACCTCACCCTCGGCCTGCGGGCCGCGGGCAGCCTGTGGCAGCGGCGTGTCCCGGCCGACTCCCTTGCCCGGCTCGCGACCCTCGCGCCGCTGCTCGCACGGATGCCGGCCGATGGCGGCGGCAGCGCGCTGGGAGCCGTCGCCGGCCGCACGCCCGCGCTGGCCCCCGCCCTCTTCAGCAGCTCCGCCCGGCGGATGCTACGGCGCCGCGGGCCGCTCGCGCGGGCCGCGGCGCACGGCGCAACCTCGCTGCCCAGCCTCATCGTCGCGGCGAACACCTGCCCGTCGCCGCAGAAGCTGCCCGACGACGAGGCCCGGATCCTGGACATCCTGGCCGACCCCGCCGCGTTGGAAGACTTCACTGGCGCCCTTCGCCAGCAGGCCAACGAGATCCTCACGGAGTTCTACGACAACGCGGACACCGCCGGGCCGCTTGCGCAAAGCCTGATCGAGGACCCCGGCGCCGCAACGGGCCTGCTCGAGGGCGTACGTGACGAGCCCCCGGTCTCCTCCTGCTCGCCGCTGCCGGACCTCAGCGCGTTCGCCGACTCGGTCGCCGCCGGTATCGACCCGACCGTCGCGCGGCCGGTCGTCGTCGAGCGGGTGCTGGGCACCATCTCCGGGCTGCGCGCCCCGTTCCTGGCCGAGCCGGACGTGTCACCAGAGATCGACATCCCGCTGTGGAAGTTCCTGTCTGACAATGCCCCCGACTGGTTGTTGCCCGGGTCGGCAGACATCCCCGCGGATCGGGTGCTCGCGGTGCAGACCAACCCGCCGTTCATCGACGCCGTCCTGCTCGGGGCGAATGTGCAGACCCTCGGCGAGCTCCGCTGGCGGAACCTGCCGATCACGAGCCGGTGGACCCCGCTTCGCCGGTTCTGGCAGCGCGTCAACGTCGCAGCCGGTGGGGTCGCGACCGACATCCGCCCGGTGGTCTCGCTGAAGACGGACCTGCCGCTGTGGGCGGACGCCTCGCCGCTGGGTGACCTCAGCCACCTTGCCGATCCGAGCCACGGCGCGAACCTCGTTGTCGTGCTGCACACCGAGCTGTTCCGGCGCTATCCCGCCACGCTCGTCTACCTTGTCGCGAACGGGGGCGGCCCCGACCCCTGGGCGGGTGTCCCGGAGGTCGACAACGGCCCGAACCCCGGCGATCCCCCACCGCACCGGGACTACCCGTCGTTCAGCGGCACCCTCACCCCTGATCTGGTGTTCTTCGGGTTCGGGGTCCCACCGTCGGCCGGCCTGGACCACTGGCTCGTGCTCGAGGAGCCACCGCCGGGCTACCGGTTCTCGTTCCAGCCCGGGGACGCGTCGCCCGAGGGCTCGACGTTCGCGGAGAACACCTTCGACCCTCCCGTGCGAATCTTCCTCGGGAACCTCCTGTGACTACTGGGACACGCCAATGACCGCACGACGCGATGAGCGCGAGACCGCACGTATTGCCCGCGCCGTCGCCCTGCAACAGGCGGCGATGGCAGCCGCCGAGCTGGCCGCCATCCCCGGCTGGCTGCTCGTCGGGGACCCGGCCCGGCTGGACGACCCGGCGCTGCGCGCCCAGGCCGAGAACGCGGTCGGGCTCCGGACGCGACTCGATGAGCTCCACGGCGGCGTGGCCGCCCTCGACGCCGAGCTGGACGCGCTCGACGGTGCGCGCAAGGAGAACATCTTCCTGTTCCTGGAGTGGTCGAGGTGGCTCGAGTCGCTCCCGGATGCTCAAAGCGTGCTGGACCAGCTGAGCCCCGACCCGCGCCGGCGGTTCCTCGCAGCGGAGCCCGCGATGACCCTCGAGACCGCCCAACGCATGCTCGACGTGATCGCCGCGAACGGCGGTCGCGTCGGGGACGGCCAGACGTTTGTCGAGGATGCAGCGCTCGCCGACGAGGACGTGTTCGACCTCGACCAGACCGCGCGCCTGCGCCTCGACCCGCTGGTGGACGGGCACTCGATCGCCGTGCTGCTGCCGATGCGCCTGGAGACTCGCTACCGGAGACCGCAGAACGCGGGCGACCCATGGCGGCTGCGAGTTCGCGTGCACCCCGACCCGGTGGCGCTCGGCGGCCCTCCCATGCCGCCGTCCCGGCAGGAGGCCGACCTGGTGGCCGAGTGCTGGGGTCACGCCGGTGGCGACCTCACCACCGAGGAGGGCTCCGCGGCGTTCACCTCGCTCGCGAGTGCCGTCGGTGGTGCCCGGGCGGCGTACCTGTTGCGCGAGGTCCCGGTCGTCCCGCAGGGCGACGGCTTCGCACTGACCCAGGACTACGACGACCAGGGTCGCGGGTTCGACTACCGGGCCGCGCTCCCCGACGTGCTGCACCTGTGGGGGGACGCGGGCGCGGGCGCCGGGCTGCGGCTCCTCGGCGAGCTGCGCCCGGACCTCGCGGCGATCGCAGCCCAGGGCGACATCCCCACCGCGATGGCCGACCTGCGGCCCGAGCAGCTTCCGGACCTCTGGTGGACGTCGTACTCCGTCGCAGTGGACGTCGGGCTCGCCATCGAGGTGGAGCTGCCCGATGGGCCGCACCTGGACGTGCTGCTCGTGACCGGCCTGGCCGACACCGACCCCAGCGGGGTCTTCGAGTCGCACGCTGGCAACGGCACACTCGGACTCGTGCCGCCCATGACGGCGACCAACACGGTCGCGGGTGCGCCCACCACCGACGTCGGCCGCGACGTCGGCCGGTGGCTAGCCGTCGCGCGTTCAACCGGCAGCGGCACCGCGAACGGGCTGGCCGGGGTCCTCACCTCGAGGCCGCGGCTGGACGGTGTCGCAGCGATCGACACGAGCCTGCTCGACGTGGTCCCGTACCTCGTCACCGCCTTGTGGCCGGTGCTGTGGCAGCGGTGGCTGAAGGACGTCGAGGGCTCTGCGGAGACCCCACAGATGGGTGACTGGGCCTCGCGAAACCTGGCCCCGCTTGGACCCTGGCCCGCGATCCGGGTCGGTGACGTCCCTTACGGGGTCCTACCAGCGGTGGACCTCGTCCACTGGCGGCCCGCGCCGGTGGACGCCGTGTTCGAGCAGGGCGTGACCTTCATCCTCGGGCGGGTGCTCCCTGCGTGGGCGACGGCCGCCTCGGCCGGCGGGACCGCGGCCGGCGCCGGGGCCGATCGCCTGCTGGACATCATCGGCCGGGTCCCGACGAGCCGCCGGCTCGGCTCGCGCTCCTTCCTGCCGCTCGAGGTCGTGGCTCTGCTGGGCGCGGCGATCAACGGCAAGGACCCGAAGGACACCATCGCCGAGTGGGAGGCGATGGCCGCGCCCTCCCTCGAGCAGGAACCGCCGCCGCAGCGCCGCTACCAGCCGTTCGGCTACGTGCAGCCGGCCGCGACCGGACGCGGCAGTCTGCGCGAGCTGCTCGAGGGCTACCTCGGCACCCGCTGGGAGACCCTGGCCAACACCCGCGACGAGGCCGAGCTCGACCCGCCCCTGCTGGCACGGCTGATCCGACACTCCTTGCTGCTCACTCAGGCTGAGGTGTCCCGGCTCGCGCCCGACGCCTGGGCGGCGTGGACTCGCAGCTACGTGCTGCCGCTTGACGACGTGCAGCAGCTCGCCAACGACGCGTCGATCGGGGATGTCGTCTCCGAGCTGCCGCAGTACGCGCAAGACCGGCTCGACTCCGAGAACCCGCCGAACCGCGATGCGCTCGCGATCGTGCGCCAGTTCCTGGACGTGCGCGCGGCGGTGCGCGAGCTCGCTGGGCACGACGACGCCCTCGCAGAGAGCGGGTCGCTCGGACCCGCGGTGGCCGCCGTCATCGATTCCTCCAGCCACCGGATCGACCCCTGGGTGACGGCGGTCGGGACCCGCCGGGTGCGCCGGCTCATCGCTCGAGACGTGCCACGCCGGCTCGGGGCGTATGGCTGGGTCGACGACCTCGACCCCGCCGTCGACCCGACGCCGCCGACCGCCGCCGGGCTGCTGCATGCCCCCGGCAACGCGCAGTCGCTCGCCGCCGCCGTGCTGCGCGACCACGCCGTCCACGATGACGACACCCGCTGGCAGATCACCGCACGATCTGACCTGGTCCGCCTCGCGGCCCGCCTCGGCGGCGACGTCCGCCTGGGCGTGCACCTCAGCGAGGCGCTCGGCCGCGAGATCGAGCGCCGCGCCGGCGACCCGGCGGCAGTGCTGGAGCTGCGGCGCCGCTTTCCTGCCAGGCCCGAGTGGGCCGGGCGGCGAGTCTGCGACGGCCAACAGGTGCTCGACACCGACCCGGCGACCCTGCCCGCGAGCGTGGGCGACCTCGACGACCTGCGGCAGGTCGTGGACACCTATGGCGACCTCCTGGTGGCCGACGCGGTGCACGACGTCGTCTCGGGGCGGGCCGCTGCCGCTGCGGAGTCGATGGAGGCAGCCGCCGGGCTCGGCGCGCCACCCGAGCTGCGGGTGTTGCGCACGCAACGCCAGGGGTTCTCGGTGCGCACCACGGTCCTGCTCGCGCTGCCGATCGGCGCGGCCAGCCCTGCGTCCCCGGCGACCGTCGCCGACCCGGCGTTCTGCGCACTGCTCGCCGCCGAGACCGGGCCCGCCGAGGCGTGGACCTGGACGCTGGACGCCTCGAGGGTGACCTTGGCCGACCTCGGGCTCGACGTGCCCGACGCGGTGCTCCTCCCCCAGGCACGCCTGGACTCGTTCGCCGCGGCGGTGCTGGGAGGCCCGGCCACGGGAGGGACGGCCCGCGACCGGCGGCGCGCCCTGGACCGGCTGGGCTCGCTGCTCGATGTCCAGCGTGGCCGGCCCGATGTCGCCGGCGATGCCGCGGCGGGCGAGGCCGAGCTTCGGGACCGGCTGACGAGCCTGCGGGCGGGTGCCGCCAACGTCCTCGCAGAACTGGCCGCCGACCCTCCCGTCACGAGCTCAGCGCGAGCGTGGGGGCTCCCGGACGAGGGGGCCGCCGACGTTCTCGCCGCCCGGATCGCGGCCGCCGGTGACCCGGCCACGGATGCGACGGCCGACGCGGCCACGCTGGGCACCCGGATCCACGCGCTGCTCGTCCCATCGTCGGGGCTGCCGCTGGTCTGCACCGGCACGCTGCCCGCGGTGACCGTGGCACCGGACCTCGACCGGGACTGGCTCGAGGTGGTCGCCGCGGTGCGGCCCACCGTCGCGCGCCTGGAGGCGCATCAGGTGCTCACCGCGTGGCCAGCAGCCGCGAGCGACCCGGCCACGCTCTGGGCGGTGCCGGTGAGCTCGGAGCGGCACGTGGTCGTCTACGGGCCCGCGGCGACCGCCGACGGGCCGGTGGGGGTCGCGCTGCTCGACGACTGGGCCGAGACGGTGCCGAGCCGCCGGCACACCACGCACGCCTCGTTCGGCTTCGACGCCCCCCGTGCCCGCGCACAGCAGTCCGTGCTGCTGGCGGTGCCCCCCGACGAGCAGTTCCCGATCACGCCCGAGTCGCTGCCCGCGATCGTGCTCTCCACCCGCGAACTGGCCAGGGCACGGATGGCCCAGCCGGACGAGCTCGGCGCCTGGGCACTGGCCGTGCCGACCTCGATGGTGCTTGCCTCCGGCCGAGCCGGAAGCGACCTGGAGGAGTCCCGATGACCTGGGAGCACTACCGGCGCCTAGAGCCGATGCCGCCGTACACAGACACCCAGCGCGGCTTCGCCGCCGAGGTCGCCGACCCGCTGTGGATGCTCGGGCGGCAGTGGCAGGTCGGCGAACACGCCGCGGAAGACGCGTCGTCCCCGGTGCTGGTCGAGCTCCAGGTGGCGCACACGCCGCTGGAACAGGTTGCCGGGCTGGACCCGACCATCGTCCCGGCGGAGGCGCTGGTCGAGGGCGCTACGGAGGACTGGTGGACGGTCGGACGTCGGGTCCGCGTCGGGAGGGCCATCCAGGGTGTCCTGACTCCCGCCCAGCGTGAGGCCTGCGCCTTCGGTGAGCTACCGGCGCCCTACGACAACACGCTGGCGGGGTCCGTCGACGGGTTCGCCGCGTGGCGGGCTGGGTTGGTCCCCGAGGATGACCTCTCGATCCAGGGGTTCTTGGTCCGGCCAGACTTCTGGCAGACCGAGACCCTCACCTACGAGGCGGAGGTCCCGGTCGGTGGCACCACGCTCACTGTCGTCGGCCACGACGGCGGCGACGTGGACTGGTTCACCGCGGACGCCTCCGGGCCTTTACCGGCGCCGCAGTACGCCGCGCGACAGGTGCTGCCGCAGCGTCTGCAGTACCCGGGGGCCCCGGCGCCCCGCTGGTGGCAGATCGAAGACGCAGCCGTCGACATCGGCGGGTTCCCCCCAGACCGATCCCACCTGGCGACAGCGCTGCTGATCGAGCTGATCTGCGACCACGCGAACGACTGGTTCACCATCCCCATCCCGTCGCCCGCGCCCGCTCCACCCAGCGAGGACCCGCCACCGAGCTCCGGGGTGGTCGTGTCGCTGGCCGGGGTCCGGGTCAAGGACGGGTTCGACGACTGGTGGGACCTGACGATCCCGCCCGGCGACGACGACCCTCCCGCCGGTCCGGACGAGGCCCCCGGGCCGTGGTCCCTGTTCCGGACGCGCGGCCTGGACCGCTCCTCGCTCGTGGTCTGGCCGGCGGCCACCACCCCGTTGTCCGGAACGGCGCTCGACGACGTGGTGCTGGGGGTCGACGAGGACGCGAACGTGATGTGGGCCGTGGAGCTGCGCGCCGACGGGATCGACCTCGCGCTGTCGGCCGACGCGAGCGCAGCCCTTGCGGAGACCCGGCGGACCCGGACCCGTGCCTTCACGTATGAGCCCTCCGCCACGCTGCCGGAGCACTGGCACCCGTACCGGATCGAGACCCGACCGGCCCCAGCGCGCCGGGTGTTCGTGCAGGGCCTGGTGGCCGATCTCAGCCAATCCCCGCCGGTGCCGCGCGCGGGCCCTCGATCGGAGCTCATCGGTGCGGGCACTGGACATGTGCTCGCGGCGAGCGCCGTGCCCAACCAGGGCCTACGCCTCGAGCGTCGCTACGCGCTGGCCCGCGGCACCGACGGGAGCCCGGTGCTCTGGCGGCAGCGGCGCCGGCTGCCGCTGCTGGCCGGACCCGTTTCGCACCTGCGATTCGACCTCTTGAGGGAAGGAGCCCCGTAGGGCTTCGCAAGCGCGGCGGCACCGGCCGCCCGCACCAACCGGCGCAGCCTGGCCGCCTCAGACACACTGATTTCCCCGGCGCACCATGGCACCGCCTCCGTCGTGGTCAGCCCGTCACTGTCCACCAGGTGCACCAGGGCCTGCCCGGCCCGCTGCTCACACTCCGCGACCCACGCGTCACGCTCGCGCAGCGCCATCACAACCTGAAACCCAGAGCACTGCACCGGTCGTCCTTCGCCTTGCGCTCGGCCCGCCACCAGCTCTGAGCCTGCAGCGTCGTTCGCCCGACTCCAGTCCTCACGACGGCTCACTGGTGCACCACCCTCTCCCAAGGGTGAGCGCCTCGAGAAGCCCATACCTCCCAACGCATCCGGCAAGGCGCTTTCGGGCCACAACCCCCATGGAGCGATCGCACCGGCCGAACCTGTCCGACCATCGGTGTCGCGAAGTTGATCGTCTTGGAGGTTCCCCGCCGTCGGCACGCGTGGGCGAATGTGTCGACGAAACCCGTTCAGTTCGGGCTCGCGCTGTCGGCGCCGCGCAACGGTCACCTCGTGCCGTTCTCGTCCGTCGGCCAGGGGTGAAGTGAACCCAGCAGGGGGAAGGTCATGCGCTGTCCGGTGTCGCGGTCGGTCCAGCGACCGTCCGGGTCGGGGGCCAAGGGTCCGTTGTGCTGGTGGGGTCCGCCGGCGTGGGCGATGGCGGCGAGGACGAGGTCGAGGTGTCGACGGTCGAGCCCGGGGACCGCGTCGACGAGCAGTCCGTGTGCAATGCAGTGCGCGATCTTCAGGATTCGCAGCTCGCCACCGGAGGCGGCCAGAACAGCACTGTCGCTTTCGCCGGTAAGGATCTGGTCAACGGTCTCCCAGTCGATCCATGACCCCCGTCCGCTATCGAGGGGGTGGGTGCAGCCGGTGGCGAAGCTGGTTCGTCGGATCCAACCGCTGCGGATGAGCAGCTCGACGGCGGCCTCGTCGGGGTAGCTTCCTGCGGCCCACTGGCGCAGCTCGTTCTCAGTCAGTTGGACAAGACGGGCTGTGTTCGGTTGCAGTCGGGTGAACAGATGTGGTCCCTTGTCTGGCCCGATGGCTGGACCGCGAAGGTGAACGGACAAGAGGTCGTCATCACCGAACCGTCGGGCAAGCACAGCCTCCGAACGGGAGTGCCCGTCGACATCAGTGGCGGCTTCATCGGCGAGGACCAGTACGAAGTGCAACTATGCGCCTCTGGGCAGCCGTGGCAGGTTGTGGGATCGCGATTCGAGTAGACAGCAGGCCGTCGGGCGTTCGCGTGACTCACTCGCCCTTACCGGTCATGCCGCGCGTGGTGTGATTCCTTGACCGTTGGGCGCGATGGGCGGACGCTGCGAAATGGCTACTTCACAGATTCTCATTCCCGTCGTGCTGCCTCCGGTCTCGGACCGTCTTCGTCACGCTGACGCCTACCTGGCCCGGTTCAAGGGGCAGTCGCGCGTGCACACCGAGTCCGACCTGCGCTGCTTTGTCGCCTGGTGCGACGAACGCGGCCCGGACCCGTTGGCCGCGCAGCGACCCCACGTCGAGCTCTACGTGCGGTGGATGCAGGGAGTGCGCCGGTACAAGCCGTCCACGATCAGCCGCCGGGTCGCGGTCGTGGCCGGTTTCTACCGGACCTGCGTGATCGACGAGGTCTTGGCGCACTCCCCGGCGGAGTACGTCCGCCGGCCCAATGTGCCGCCGGAGTCGCCCACCCTGGGCCTGACCCACCTGCAGTTCGAGGCGATGCTCGCCACCGCGCGTGGCTCGGCGAATCTCAACGACTTCGCGCTGGTGGCGATGCTGGGCCTGCTCGGGCTGCGGATCTTCGAGGCGTGCGGGGCGAACATCGAGGACCTGGGCGAGGAACATGGTCACCGGGTGCTCAAGGTCCACGGCAAGGGCGGCAAGGTCGTCCTCACCCCGCTACCGCCGGCGGTGTCCCGTGCCATCGAGCGAGCCGGGACCGAGCGGGAGTCCGGGCCGAGCCTGCGCACCCGAAACGGAACCCGGATGGACCGCCACCGCGCCACCCGCCGCCTGCACCGCCTT
>JBBRVU010000087.1:0-15917 GCA_038246575.1 Actinomycetes bacterium
CAGCGCTTTCGCCCTGATCGCCGACCGCGATCAGCTCATCAGATGCCCTCATCCGGCACCGTGATCAGGGCATCAGATGTCCTCATCACGGTGGGTGCTCAGGACAGAAGGGCCCAGGGGGAGCACCGCCTGCGCGGGGAGGGAGGCGTGGGACGCCGGTCAGCGCGTGGCGAAGGACCGAGGCTCGCCGGATCGCGATCATCCACCGGCGGTTGTTATCCACGGATCCGGCATCGAGTCACGACGGCTCGGCTGATAGGCGGCAGCGTGGTTCCATGCAGGACGAGAGCTGGCTCGACGTTCGCGCCATTCTTCGCGCCGCGCGTCGGGACGCCGACCTGAGCCAGGCGGCGCTGGCGCGCAGAGCGGGGATGGCTCAGCCGACCGTGGCCTCCTACGAGTCCGGCGCGCGAGGCATCTCCGTCGAAACGTTCCAGCACCTACTCGGTCGGTGCGGGTGGTCCCTGATCGCGGTGGATGCGAACGACGAGCTCCGAGCTCTCGTTGACGACCCACGGCGGGACCGCGGGGGCCGTCGCTACCCACCCCACCTCGATGTCCGGCGCACCGGCCTGCCCGGTGACTGGTGGGGTGACTACTACCCCGGCGTGTGGGGAGTCCCGCCACGGCCGACGTGGACGTTCCACCTCGACCGCGACCAGCGAGACTGGCGCCGAGCCAGTGCGGCCCGGGATGCCCGTGCGGTTCGCGAGGCCCGCGCGGCTCGCGAGGCCGCGGCCGGGGAAGAATTCGGTGGCGGATCGGGCGCCGAAAACTAGTCTGGCGCGGGTGACCGACGCCGAGCTCCTCGCGGCCTTCGACGCCCAGGTGCGCCGGATCGCCGTCGCGCCAGCCGGCTATCGAGCGGACCTGCTCGACGACCCTGCGCCGGTGCTGAGGGTGACCCCGGCCGACGCCAACCCCGAGAGCGGCGCCGAGCCCGGCCCCGAAGCCGAGCAAGGACCCGACGCCTGGGGCGGGGGAGTCTTCTGGTGCGATCTCGACGAGTCCACCGCGGATGTCGCGATTGCGGCGGCCGTCGAGTGGTTCCGGCCGCTGGGCAGCGAGTTCGAGTGGAAGCACTACGGCTACGACGAGCCGGCCGATCTGCCCGAGCGACTGCGCGCAGCCGGCTTCGAGGCGGACGAGGAGGAGGCGCTCGTCATCGGGGAGACGGACGAGATCCGCGCCCGGCTCGCGCCGGCACCGGAGCCCGAGGGGGTGACGCTGCGGCGTCTCCGCGTGGACGAGCCCGGACGAACCGCCGACTGGCGGGCCTTTGCCGACGTGCATGCGGCCGTGTTCCACGACGACAGCAGCGGGATGGTCGCGTCGCTGGCCGCCGCCCAGCTCGACGACCCCACGGCGATGTCGGTCTGGATCGCGGAGGCCGAGGACGGCACCGCAGTCTGCGCCGCCCGGATCAACTTCCACGAGGGCACCGACTTCGCGTCGCTGTGGGGCGGGGGCACTCTCGAGGCCTACCGGGGCCGCGGCATCTACAAGGCCATGGTGGCCCGGCGCGCCGATGAGGCGGCCGCTCGCGGCTACCGCTTCCTGCAGGTGGATGCCTCACCCGACAGCCGTCCGATCCTCGAGCGGCTCGGCCTGCGCACGCTCACCTCCACGACACCCTGGATCTGGCGCCCGTAGCCTCGCTGCATGAGCGAACGCGTGGTGGTGGTCGGCGCCGATGCGGCCGGCATGTCAGCGGCCTCGCAGGCCAAGCGGCTTCGCGGCGACGACCTCGAGGTGGTCGCGCTCGAACGCGGCAGCCACACCTCCTACTCCGCGTGCGGGATCCCCTACTGGATCGGCGGGGAGGTCGACTCCATCGACAAGCTCATCGCCCGCACCGCGAAAGAGCACCGTGCCAACGGGATCGACCTCAGGATGCGGTCCGAGGCAACCGAGCTCGACCTCGACCGACGCGAGGTCGATGTGCGCGACCACGACGCAGGGTCGACCTACCGGCTGGGATTCGACCAGCTGGTGCTCGCGACCGGCGCCCGCCCGCGTCGGCCGGACGTCCCGGGCATCGACGCCGCCGGCGTGTTCGGTGTGCAGACCCTCGACGACGGTGAGCGCGCACTGGCCGCGCTCGAGCACAACCCCAAGCGCGCGGTCGTCGTCGGTGGCGGCTACATCGGCATCGAGATGGCCGAGGCGATGGTGCACCGCGGCCTCGAGGTGACCGTGATCACTCGGTCGGCAGAGCCGATGGCGACGCTGGACCCGGACATGGGCCAGCAGGTGCACGCAGCCATGGAGTCGATGGGCATCGACGTCCGGACCGGAGTCGAGCTGCAGGGGATCGAGGCCGGCGCCGATGGCCGCGCGCGGTCGGTCGTGACCGACGCGGGCGAGTTCCCGGCGGATCTGGTGGTGCTCGGCACGGGCGTCTCTCCGGAGACCACGCTGGCGACCGAAGCCGGGCTGCCGGTCGGGCGGTGGGGCGGGATGGTCACCGACCTGCAGATGAGGGTGTTCGACGCACCGGGCATCTGGTCGGCCGGGGACTGCGTCGAGTCCCTCGACCTGGTGTCGGGCAACCGGGTGCACGTTGCGCTCGGCACCCATGCGAACAAGCAGGGCCGGGTCCTGGGCACCAACCTCGGCGGCGGGTACGCAACCTTCCCCGGCGTGGTCGGAACCGCCGTCAGCAAGGTGTGCGCGCTCGAGATCGCACGGACCGGACTGCGCGAGAAGGACTGCGACGAGGCTGGCTTCGCCTACGTGACCGTGCGGGTGGACTCCTCGACCCGGGCCGGCTACTACCCGGGAGCTGAGCCGATCACGGTGAAGCTCGTCGTGGAGCAGCGAACCGGCCGGCTGCTCGGTGGGCAGATCGTCGGCCGCGAGGGTGCCGCCAAGCGGATCGACGCGCTCGCGGTCGCCCTCTGGAACCGGATGACGGTCGAGGAGATCTCGTCCCTGGACCTGGGCTACGCCCCGCCGTTCAGCCCGGTCTGGGACCCGGTCCTCATCGCGGCACGCAAGGCGGCGGAGCGGCTGGCCGCTCGCTGATCAGGGACACTGGGCACGCCCTGCTCGCACCGACGGTGCTCTGCAAGGATGACCGCGACGCCCAGCACGACGTACCGGCACGACGTACCAGGGAGACATGCCATGCCCATCGCCAACCCCGAGGTCTACGGCGAGATGCTCGACCGCGCCAAGAACGGCGCCTTCGCCTACCCCGCGATCAACGTGACCTCCTCGCAGACGCTCAACGCGGCGCTGCGCGGCTTCGCCGAGGCGGCGAGCGACGGCATCGTCCAGGTCTCGACCGGTGGTGCGGAGTTCCTGTCCGGCTCGACGGTGAAGGACATGGTCGTCGGCGCTCAGGCGCTCGCCGAGTACGCGCACCACGTCGCCAAGGGCTACGGCGTCCAGATCGCGCTGCACACCGACCACTGCCCCAAGGACAAGCTCGACGGCTACATGCGCCCGCTGATCGCGATCAGCCAGGAGCGCGTCACCGCCGGCCGCGACCCGCTGTTCCAGTCGCACATGTGGGACGGCTCGGCTGTCGAGCTGGAGGAGAACCTCAGCATCGCCCGCGACCTGTTGGAGAAGTGCGCCGCAGCCAGGATCGTGATGGAGCTCGAGATCGGCGTCGTCGGTGGCGAAGAAGACGGCGTCGACAACGAGATCAACGACAAGCTGTACACGACCCCCGGTGACGCACTGCGCACCGTTGAGGTTCTCGGCGCCGGCGAGAACGGCCGCTACATCCTGGCCGCCACGTTCGGCAACGTGCACGGCGTCTACAAGCCGGGCAACGTCAAGCTCAAGCCCAGCATCCTCAAGGAGATCCAGGACGAGGTCGGTGCGAAGGTCGGGAAGGACAAGCCCTTCGACCTGGTCTTCCACGGCGGCTCGGGGTCGATGCTCGAGGAGATCCGCGAGACCCTCGACTACGGCGTCGTGAAGATGAACGTCGACACCGATACGCAGTACGCGTTCACCCGACCGATCGTGGACCACATGTTCAGCAACTACGCCGGCGTGCTCAAGGTCGACGGCGAGGTCGGCAACAAGAAGCTCTACGACCCGCGGGCGTACGGCAAGGCGGCCGAGGCCGGGATGGCCACCCGCGTGGTCGAGGCCTGCGAGAACCTGCGGTCCGCCGGCACCACGATGGGCGCCAAGCGATGACGCACATGAACCTGCTGGGCGAGCCACCCGCGACCGAGCTCCCCGACGAGCCGGCCCCTCGAGAGGCCCTGGCCGCGGGCACGCCCGCTGCCGAGGTTGCTGCTGCCCACCCGACGTCGTCGCTGGCCTGGGCGGAGCTCGCCGAGCAGTCGCTGGCCGGCGGTCGCACGATCGAGGCCTACGCCTACGCCCGGACCGGCTACCACCGTGGTCTGGATGCGCTGCGCCGTAATGGCTGGAAGGGCCATGGCCCGGTGCCGTGGGAGCACGAGCCCAACCGCGGATTCCTCCGGGCACTGCACGTCCTCGCCGTCGCCACCTCGCGGATCGGCGAGACCGCCGAGGCCGACCGGTGCGCGACCTTCCTGGCCGAGAGCAGTCCGGCCGCCGTCGAGGCTCTGGGCGATCCGGCCGCCTGACGACGGGCTCGCACGCCTGGGCCTGGGCCGGCAACTGGAGGAGCGAGGAGCGGAACCGTCCCCTGCCGCGGTTCCGCAACCTCGCGCCGGGCACAGCATGCCGTGTCGGGCACCTTGGCGGTGTCTCTTATCGGACAGTGGCATGAAGCGGCCACCTGGGCCTAGCCTGACCAGCGTGAGCACGCTCGATGTCTGGGGCCTCGACAACGCCGCCGAGGCCGTCTACCGCGCCATGCTGCGCCACCCGGACCTCGATGCCGACGGCCTCGCTGCCCATCTGGGGCGGGACCGGACCGACGTGGTGGCCTCGGTGGACGCCCTGGAGCTGGCGGGGCTGGTGACGGCCGGCCCGAACGGCCGGTCGACCACCCCGCCAGGGACGACTCTGGGGGCGCTGCTGCAGGGCGAGCTGCGGACCCTGGAGGATCGCCAGGCTCGGCTGGACGCCGTCCGGGCCAACCTGGCGGCCTTCTCCGCGGACCACCTGGCCGGGCAGACCCGCAGCTGGGCGTCGGTGCCCTTCGAGGTCCTCAGCGAGGATGACGCCCACGCGGCGTTCGAAGAGCTGCAGCGCGGGTCGACCGGGGAGGTGCTCGCCTGTCACGCCGTGGACGACATCGCCGACATCCCGCCGGCCTTCTTCGAGGTCGTCCGGGAACAGCTGGCCGCCGGCCGTCCGATGCGCGCGGTCTACCCCGCGGCCGTCGTCGACGACCCGGTGAAGCTCGCCTACGTCCGGCACTGGGCGGCCGCCGGCGAGCAGGTGCGGCTGGTGCCCTTCGCTCCGCTCGAGATCGATGTGTTCGGGGACGACATCGCGCTGGTGTCCTCTAGTTGGGAGGGTCGATCGGGCAGCATGATCCTCATCCACGCGCCGGCGATGGTCGCCATCGTCCGCGAGCTCTTCGAGCGGTACTGGGACCGGGCCGTGCCGCTGGGCCGGATCGCTGGACCTGCGACGGACCGCACCGACCAGCGCGCGCTGCTCGACCTGCTCATGATGGGCGCCAAGGACGAGTCCATCGCCCGCCAGCTCGGAGTCTCGCTGCGCACGGTGCGCCGCCGGGTCGCTGACCTGATGGACGAGCTGGGCGCGACCACGCGGTTCCAGGCCGGCCGCGAAGCCGCTCGCCGCGGCCTGGTCTGAGCCCGACCGATTCGGGGCATGAGGCAAGCAGGTCTACGGTGACGGTCCGGTTCGACTCGGCTGTCCGGTTCGCGAGGAGGTGCTCCGGTGGGTGACTCAGGCGACATCGTGCGCCGCCGCCTCGAAGTCGTCACCGGGACCCCGTTCACCGAGGGCAACAGCGTCTCGGTCCTGCGCAACGGCGACCAGATCTTCCCGGCGATGATCGAGGCCATCCGGGCAGCGACGGAGACCATCGACCTGATGACGTTCGTCTACTGGCAGGGCGACATCGCCCGCGAGTTCGCCCGGGCGATGTGCGAACGAGCCAGGGCCGGCGTCCGGGTGCGGCTGCTCATCGACGCCCTCGGCGGCAGGTTGATCGAGCGGGATCTGGTGCGAGAGATGGACCGCTCGGGCGTGCAGGTGGAGTGGTTCCGCAAGCCGCTGCTGAAGTCACCCTTCAAGTCCAACCACCGCCTGCACCGCAAGGTGTGCGTCGTGGACGGCCGGGTCGGCTTCGTCGGCGGTGTCGGCATCGCCGAGGAGTGGTGCGGTGACGCGCGCAACGAGCACGAGTGGCGAGACACCCATCTGCGCATCGATGGGCCCGCGGTCGACGGCTTGCAGGCCGCTTTCATCCAGGACTGGGCCGAGACGGGCCAGGACCTCTACGACGACAGCGACCAGGTCCCCGAGCAGCCGCAGGCGGGCACGTCGACGATCCAGGTGCTGCGCGGGTCGGCGAGCCTCGGCTGGGACGACATGCAGTCGGCGTTCCACGTGATGATGCGGGCCGCGCAGGAGCGGCTGCGGATCGCGACGGCGTACTTCGCCCCCGACGACCAGTTCCTCGACACCCTGTGCGGCGTTGCCAGCAGCGGGGTCGAGGTCGACCTGCTGCTGCCCGGGCCGCACGCCGACAAGCGCGTCTCCCAGCTCACCAGCGAAGGCCGCTACGAGCGGCTGGTCGACTGCGGCGTGCACCTGTGGGCGTTCCAGCCATCGATGATGCACGCGAAGGTGATGACGGTCGACGGCCAGACCGCTGTGGTCGGCTCGTCGAACTTCAACCGACGCTCGCTGGACCACGACGAGGAGGTGATCGTCGTCGTGCTCGACCGCGACGTCACAGCGACGCTGGACGCGCACCTCGACGAGGACCTCGAGCGCAGCACGGGCATCGACCTCACCCGTTGGCGCAACCGGTCGACCGGGCAGCGGGCGTTGGAGAAGGCGGTGCGGCCGATCCGCCGCTGGATGTAGGGGTCAGGCCGTCAGATCGGGACGAGCATCGACCAGGCGCGGGGTGCTATGGACCACGTTCGTTGCGAAGCCGGGTCGGAGAGCTCTCCGTCGGCGTTGCCCGGCACCGGATCTCCGGAGACCGTGACGCTCCGGCCCGTTGCGCTGACGACGTCCTCGCGCTCGACGTGGTCGCCGTCGCGCATTGCCACGCCGAAGCCAAGCCTGGCCAACGGCCCGGTCGATGTGGCCACCACGACATCGAGCAGTCCGTCGTCAGGCACCGCCTCGGGCGCGATCTCGGCTCCGCCACCGATGGTCCGGCCGTTGGCCACGGCGACCATCAGCGCCCGCCCGTCGAGCTCCAGCTGAGTCCCGTCGACGGTCACCTGCAGATGCCAGCCGGTGGCCGTTGCCCCGGCGAGAACCCCGCCGACGGGGTAGGCCGCCGCACCCAGCCCGCCCTTCAACGCCGAAGCCCGGGCCGCCGCCTCCGCACCCACGCCCAGGTGGACGACGTTGACGACGACGCTGTCGTCGATGCTGACGATCAGGTCCAGACTGCGCAGCCGTGACCTGCGCAGTGCCCGCGCCGCGTCGACCGGGTCGAGCGGGAGCCCGAGCGTTCGCGCGAAGTCGTTGCCCGTGCCAAGTGGGATCAGCCGCAGCGGTGTGTCCACCAGCTCGCCGCGCCGACGCAGTGTGTCGACCATCGTGTGCAGCGAGCCGTCTCCTCCGACGACGACAAGCTCCCGCTCACCCCGTTCGTCCAGCAGCCGCTGGAGGTCCGCCGGGTCCGCGCTCGACTCGACGCGGACGTCCGCGTCCTCCCGCAGCACCGCGACCGCGGCGTTGATCTGCTCGTCGTCCGAGCCCCCCGCTGCGGCGTTGCTCACCACCAGCAGGGACGTCCCGTAGCCTTCAGCCATGCCCGCCATCGTCCTCCTCGGTGCCCAGTGGGGCGACGAGGGGAAGGGCAAGGCCACCGATCTGCTCGGTTCCTCCGTCGACTACGTCGTGAAGTACAACGGCGGCAACAACGCCGGTCACACCATTGTCATCGGCGATGAGAAGTACGCGTTGCACCTGCTGCCCTCGGGCATCCTGACCCCCGGCGTCGTGCCGGTCATCGGCAACGGTGTCGTCATCGACCCGACGGTGCTGTTCACCGAGATCGACGGGCTCGAGGCGCGTGGCGTCGACACCTCGCGACTGCTGGTCAGCGCGAACGCGCACCTCATCGCGTCCTACCACCGCACGATCGACAAGGTCGCCGAACGTTTCCTCGGCGACGCCAAGCTCGGGACGACCGGCCGCGGCATCGGCCCGACGTACGCCGACAAGATGACCCGCGTCGGTGTGCGTGTGCAGGACCTCTTCGACGAGAAGATCCTCCGGCAGAAGGTCGAGGGTGCCCTCGAGCAGAAGAACCACTTGCTGGTGAAGGTCTACAACCGCCGCGCCATCACCGTCGACGAGGTGACCGAGGAGTTCCTCACCTTCGCCGACCGGCTGCGGCCGATGGTGGCCGACACGTCGCTGGTGCTCGGCCAGGCCCTCGACGCCGGCCGCACCGTGCTGCTCGAGGGCGGGCAGGCGACATTGCTCGACGTCGACCACGGCACCTATCCGTTCGTCACGTCGTCCAACCCGACGGCCGGTGGCGCCTGCACCGGGTCGGGCATCCCGCCGACCCGGATCGACCGGGTGCTCGCCGTCGTGAAGGCCTACGCCACCCGCGTCGGTTCCGGCCCGTTCCCGACCGAGCAGCGCGACGCCGACGGCGAGCGACTCCGGGACGAGGGCGCGGAGTTCGGCACCACCACAGGTCGGCCCCGTCGCTGCGGCTGGTACGACGCGGTGGTGGCGCGCTACGCCGCTCGGATCAACGGCGTCACCGACTTCGTGCTCACCAAGCTCGACGTGCTCACCGGCTGGGAGCGCATCCCGGTCTGTGTCGGGTACGACGTCGACGGTGTGCGGGTCGAGGAGATGCCGATGACCCAGACCGGCTTCCACCACGCCCGCCCGGTCTACGACTTCTTCGACGGCTGGGACGAGGACATCTCCGGGGCGCGAGTCCTGGCCGACCTGCCGAAGACCGCGCAGGCCTATGTCACCGCGCTCGAGGAGATGTCCGGTGCGCCGATCTCGGTGATCGGGGTCGGCCCGGGCCGCGACCAGACGGTGCAGATCCGTTCGTTGCTCGGCTGAGCGAGCGCTCATGAGCCCGCGCCGCCGACTGGTCGTGATCGTGGCAGTCGTCGCTGCGCTGGGCGTCGTCCTGGCAGTCGTGCTCTTGCGGACCACGCGCGACGAGCCGCTCGCCGGCGGCGTCGCGCAGGACCAGCCCGGTCCGGTGCTGCTGGTCCCCGGCTACGGCGGTGACTCCGGGGCGCTCGGCCAGCTGGCGCACGTGCTTCGCGCCGCGGGCCGGGACGCCACCGTGCTGGCCCTGCCCGGTGACGGGACCGGACCGCTCGCCGACCAGGCCCGGCTGCTCGGCGCGGCTGCGGCCGCGGCCATCGCCGCAGGTGCGCCCTCGGTCGACGTCATCGGCTACTCCGCCGGAGGGGTCGTCGCCCGGCTGTGGGTCGCCGACCAGGGCGGCGCCAAGCTGGCTCGCCGGGTGGTCACGCTGGGCTCACCCCATCACGGGGCCGAGGTCGCCGGTCTCGCCGCGGCATTCGCGCCGGGGTCGTGCCCTCCTGCCTGCCAGGAGCTGGCTCCGGACAGCCCACTGCTGGGCCGGCTCAACAGCGGCGACGAGACGCCGGCCGGCCCGGCGTGGGTCAGCATCTGGAGCAACGGCGACCAGGTGGTGACGCCCCCGGACAGCGCCCGCCTCGACGGTGCGCTCGACATCGTCGTCCAGGACCTCTGCCCCAGCCGAGCCGTGGGCCACGGACAGCTCCCCACCGACGTCGCGGTTCAGGCGCTGGTCTTCGACGCGATCGGCCCTGCGGCGCCGACGGCCGGTCAGGGCTGCCCCGCCGGCTGACCAGCAGCCGGCGCCGCGGCGCGATCGTCGACGGGCGGGACGCGGGCTCAGGCGGTGATGTCGCGGGTGGTGAAGTTGGCCCAGGCCAGGCCCAGCAGCACCAGGACGTATGCGCCCTGCACGACCACACCGAGGCGGAGGTCGTGCCACAGGATCGGATCGCGGAACAGGTCGACCCACGCCAGCCAGTACCGCGTCGGCAAGTAGTCGCGCACCGAAGACGCAGCGTCGAGCGACACCAGCACCTGGCTCATGACCAGCGCGGCCAAGGCACCCAGCGCGGCGCCGAGGGCCGAGTCGGTCAGCGTCGACAGGAACAACGCGACAGACGCGACACCGACCATCGACCAGGCGATGTACGCGATGACGAGCACGGTCCTGATCGCCAGCTCGGTGTTGGACAGGGTGCTCCCCGACAACCCCGTGACGACCCCGGCCGGGGAGCCCGGTGCGGGAACGAACAGGTTCGTGCCGACGAGGTAGGCCGTCGCCGCGACTGCCGTCACCGCGATGAGCAGGAAGGCCAGGACCGACACCAGCTTCGCGACGAGCAACCGGGTGCGTCCGACGGGTCGGGTCAGCAGGTAGCGCAACGTCCCCGTCGCGGCCTCGCCCGCGATCGCGTCACCGGCCACCACGGCCACCGCGACCGGGAGGAACAGCGGGAGCACGATGCCCAGCGCCGCCGCCGGGAACAGCGCCCCGTTGGCCAGGACGGCCGACAGGAACGCCGGGCCCTCACCCGGTCGCGGAGCGACGTCCGTGACCGAGAGGAAGACCGCCACGATCGTGGGCAGCAGGCAAAGGAGGCCGACCGTGAGCCAGGTCCGCGGCCTGGTCAGCAGCTTGCGCAGCTCTACGACGATCACTCCGCCGCCTCCACCCGGTCCGAGCTTCCGGAGGTGAGCCGCAGCACCACGTCCTCGAGATTGTGGTGCTCCCGACGTACTTCGCTGATCCGGGCCCCACGGTTGACCAAGAGGGCGGTGAGCTCCTCGGGGCTGTGGTGCCGCACCAGCAGCAGGTCGCCGTCGCGGTGCTCGACCCGACCGTCCAGGGCCGCGAGGGCGATGTCGGCGTCTCGGGTGCGCACGACGATGCGCCCTGTCGGCGCCTGCAGCTCGGCGAGGTCCTCCTGCAGCACGAGGCGACCTCGGTCGAGGACGCCCACGCGGGTGCACAGGCTCTCCACCTCGCTGAGCAGGTGGCTGGACAGGAAAATCGTGGTGCCGGCGCGGTTGAGGTCGGCGAGCAGGTCGCGGATCTCGCGGATCCCGCGCGGGTCCAGGCCGTTGGTCGGTTCGTCGAGGATCAGCAGACGGGGTGTACGGAGCAACGCGCCGGCGAGGCCGAGCCGCTGCCGCATGCCGAGCGAGTACGTCTTGACCGGTCGCCGGCCGATCCCGTCCAGGCCGACCTGCTCCAGTGCCGCGTCGACCCGCGACGACCGGGTGCGCCGCGACCCATTCGGCCCGGCCGCGTCGAGCAGCGCCAGGTTGGCCCGGGCGGAGAGATGGCCGTAGGCGGCCGGACCCTCGACCAGCGACCCGACGTCCGCCAGCGACGGCCGGGCCGATCGGCCCGGCAGGTGCCGACCCATCAGCTCGATCGTGCCGGAGGTGGCGAAGACCAGCCCGAGCACCATCCGCACGGTCGTCGTCTTGCCCGAGCCGTTCGGGCCGAGGAAGCCGTAGCGGTCGCCCTCGCGCACGTCGAGCGACACCCCGTCGACGGCGAGCACCCTGCCGAAGCGCTTGGTGAGCTCGTGGGTCCGGATCATCGGAACCGCGGCGGGTCGGCGATCAGGTCCGCCACGGCCCGCGTCAGCGTGGCCGCCTCGACCGTCCCGGCGACGAGGTACGCGCGGGGATGGGTGTGGCTCCGGCCGGACCCGGTCGCCTCGGTCCGTGCGATGACCGCGTTGAGCAGTGGCGTCGAGACGAGCACGGCCTCGCCGCCCGCCCCGACGTCAAGCGGCCGGCCGCCCCCGGACAGCGCCGCGTCGAACGCGGACCGGCCCAGCCGGGTCGGCAGCGGCAGCAGCACGAACTGCGCCAGGCCCCGGCCGAAGGTTGCGCTGCCGCCGAGCGACACCAGGTCGCGACTGCGCGGCGAGCCGGCCAGCCGCTCGGGCAGGTCGAAGGGCGCGTAGCGGTCCACGGCGCTGGCCAGGTCGGGCGTGGTCGTCGACCGCACCCGGGTGAACGGCGGGATCCGGGGGGCAAGAGTGTCGGGTGCCGGTTGGCGCATCGTGATCTCGACGAACTCCGTGCGCAGCGCCACCGTGCCGCCACGGGCGACGACGGCCAGGGACAGCGGTAGGCCGGTGTCCTGGTCGACGTACAGGTCGAGGTGGTCGATGGTGCTGCTGCGATCGACGGGGACCACTCGTACGCCGTCGGCACCGCGACCGGCGACCCGCTGCGTCGGCAGGGCCGTGAGCCGGTCACCTCGCGTCACCCCGGCCAACGAACGACGGGCGGCCTGCGGGGGCAGGAGGTCGTCGATGCGGGGCAGCCGCACCGGGGTTTCCTCGACCACCTCGCGCACGGCGTCGGTCTCGAAGTCCCAGGTCTGGACGCCGCCGGGGATGGCGTAGGTCCCGGACTCTCCGGTCGAGGTGATGCGGTCGACCCGCCAGGCGGTCGGCGACGACCACCACACGCGAGCCCGGCTGGTGCCGCCGAGCAGGGCAGCGGTGTTGCCGAGCCGCGGGAGGTCCGGGAGGCCGAGGGAGCCGGTCGCGTCGACCAGACCCTGGTGGGCGACGTCGCTGGACTGCCGGGCGGCCGCGACGATCTCGGCCGGGCTGCGCTGGGACTCGGCCGCGGGCAGCCGGTCGACGACTCCGGGCAGCAGGCTCAGCGCGAGGGTGCCGCCGAGCGCCGCCGTCCATCGCCCGGCGGTGGCCCGGGTCACGACTCCCATGACGGCAACCGTACGTCTGCCTGTGAGATCGCGCGGGGCGCGCGTACTCTCCGGTGGTCCGTTGCCCACGACCAGGGGGATCCTCTTGCCACGCCGCCGACTTCCCGTCACCTCGATCGCCGTGGCCGCGACGCTGGCCGCCGCGGTGGCCGTCACCGGTCCCGCAGCCGCCGCGCCAAAGCCACCGAGCGGGCCGACCGCGACCGCCGCCGTGTTCTTCCCGAACCCCGTCCAGTCGACGGGTGACCAGACGCTGACCGACCAGAAGGACGCCGCGTCGGCGGTGCCTGCGAGCGCGTACCGGACCGTCACACTGACCAACCTGGACAGCAGCGGCTACCTGCGCGGCGACTGGGTGAACGTGATCGGCGAGACCGGGACTCCGGCGTACTCCACCACCGGCCGGTTCGTCTACGACCGCGCGGACGACCGGTTCGAGCAGGTGATGGCCTACTACTGGATCACCCAGGCGCAGCTGTACCTGCAGGGGCTCGGCTTCGGCAGCGAGCTGCCGGCGGTGAACCAGGAGTCGCAGGACGTCCGGATCAACCAGTGGGGCCAGGACAACTCGTTCTCCTGGGACAAGCACGACGTGATCCGGCTCGGGAAGGGCGGGGTCGACGACGCCGAGGACGGCGAGGTGATCGTGCACGAGTACGGCCACGCCGTGCACGACTCGCAGGTCGCCGGGTTCGGCTCGTCCCTGGACGCCGGGTCGATCGGCGAGGCCTTCGGCGACTACCTCGCGGTCTCCGTCGGGCTGGCCGTGGCCGGGACTCCTGCTCGAGGCGCACCGGCCGCGTGCGTGGCCGACTGGGACGCCACGTCGTACACGTCCTCGGTGCCGCACTGCCTGCGGCGGGTCGACACCGACCTCACGGTCGCCGACCGCCAGGGCGAGGTGCACTACGACGGTCAGATCTGGGCCCGCGCGCTGTGGGACATCCGCGCGGCCCTGGGCGCCCGGACGGCCGACCGGGTGATCATCAACGCGCAGTTCGGGTTCGCTCCGGACACCAGCTTCTCGGCCGCCGCACGACAGACGGTGGCAACGGCCTCGGCGATGTACGGGCAGAAGGCCGCGCGGTCGGTCTCCGCCGCGTTCGCAGCCCGCGGGATCCGCTGACCGACGTGGCAACGCTCCCGGCCGCCCGGATGCTGGGCGGCCGGGTGGTCCGGCTGGACCCAGTGACTGCGGCCGATGCAGGCGGGCTGTTCGCAGCCTTGGACGACGAGCGGGTGTGGGCAGCGGGCTACAACGGCGGCCCGGCCGCCCGCCCGCGTGACGTGCCGGGGATGGCGGCGATCGTGGCAACAGCCCGGGCGGCGCGAGCGGCGGGGGAGCGACAGGCGTACGCCGTGCGGCTCGTCGCCGACTCGCCGCTGGGGGCTGCCGGGACGGTCGTCGGCACCAGCAGCCTCGGCGACTGGGAGCTCGTCCACGAGCGCGTGCACCTCGGTTGGACCGCCTACGGTCCGCGCTGGTGGGCGACCGCGGTCAACGTCGAGTGCAAGCTGGCCCTGCTCGGGCACGCGTTCGACGACTGCGGATTCGGACGGGTCAAGCTGCAGACCGACGCGCTCAACCTCCGGTCCCAGGCCGCGATCGGGCGCCTCGGCGCCACCCGCGAGGGAGTGCTTCGCCGGCACATCCGCCGCGCAGACGGGACGTGGCGCGACTCGGTGGTGTTCTCGATCCTCGTCGACGAGTGGCCGGTCGTCCGCGCCGCGCTCCTCGCGCGCCTCCAATGACCTGCGCGGAGCGCGGAGCGCGGACAGGTGGGCGGGGGGCCGTCACCGACTCTAGAGTGCCGGGTATGACCGATTCTCCGGCCGAGCGGGCGGTCGCTCCTCGCCAGGCGGGGCGGCGGCGATGAGCTACGACATCTTCTTCGTCCGCCGCGACCCCGGCCAGACGTTCGAGGACGCCCTCGACGATCTCGAGACCTCGCTCGGCGACGGAGGTGACCCGGAGCTCACCGACAGTGACCTCGAGCACTGGGACGAGCTGCTGACCGCCGCGCGGGAGATCCTCGGTGACCTCGAGGTCGCTGACGAGGACGACACCACGCGGGAGCTGAACGCACGCGGCACCGGCATCGAGCTGATCCTGCTGCACGGTGAGATCGAGATCCACGTCCCCAGCGACCAGCCCGGTGACGACAGCGTCGAGCTGATGAGCACGGTGTACGAGCTGGCTCGCGCGGTGGAGGACGTCACCGGCCTGGAGGGCTACGACCCCCAGCTCGGTGAGCCGGTCAGCGACGCCGCCGACGACGACTCGCCGACCCGGCGCCAGTGGCCCGACGACCCGGTCGACGACGACGATGCGACTGCCCGGCGCACGGGTGTAGCTGGCGCGGGGACCGTCGGGGACCCCCGTCCCGAGATGGCCCCGGACCGTCCGCAGCCACGTCGGTGGTGGGAGTTCTGGCGCTCGTGAGAGTGCTGGTGGTGGGTTCCGGGGCGCGGGAGCACGCGCTGGTCCGCGCACTGGTGGCCGATCCGGGCGTCGACGACGTCCTGGCTGCGCCGGGCAACGCCGGGATCGCCACGGAGGTGGCGACCCACCCGCTGGACGTCTCGGACCCGGCCGAGATCGCCGGTCTGGCCGCTGCGATCGGCGTTGACCTGGTCGTGATCGGGCCCGAGGTGCCCCTGGTTGCGGGTGCTGCCGACGCGGTCCGGGCGACGGGCATCGCCTGCTTCGGACCGTCGGCAGCGGCGGCCGCGCTCGAGGGGTCGAAGGCGTTCGCCAAGGAGGTCATGGTCGCCGCCGGGGTGCCGACAGCCCGGTCGATGGTGTGCACGACGCAGGTCGAGGCCGAGCTCGCCCTCGACGCGTTCGGGGCGCCGTACGTCGTGAAGGACGACGGTCTCGCTGCCGGCAAGGGAGTCGTCGTGACCGACGACCGCGGGGCCGCACTGGCCCACGCCGCGACCTGCTCGCGGGTCGTCGTCGAGGAGTACCTCGACGGGCCGGAGGTGTCGCTGTTCGCGCTGACCGACGGCACGACGGTGCTCCCGCTGGCGCCCG
>JBBRVU010000088.1:0-15803 GCA_038246575.1 Actinomycetes bacterium
ACAGGCGCTTTCGCTCCCACCGACCCCGCCGCGGCTGGCTCCACGTCCATCAACACCGATTGCCCGGCGACCTGCGGCTCCGACATACCCCATTCTCCCGCAGCCGCAACGCATTACGTGTTACCGACACGGGGTCCTAGGTGCGTGCGCTCGGCCGTCTCCGACAATGGATAGCCGCCGGCTTTCGGGTGAACGCGGCCACTCCCGCTAGAGCGGGAACCCATCACCCGGCCGCGGCCGATCCGGCCGGCCCAAGACCCCGGGCGCCAGACCGCTGGGCCTCCACGCTGTCCATGACCAGCCCCGACCAGCCGGACCCATTGCCCGACCCCGTCCAGCATCCCGCGGGGAGACCGCTACGGTGACCGGCTGCCTGCAAGATCACAGGCCGCGCCAGCCACCCACCGGCAGGGGCCGGATGCCACCCACGCCAGACGAGCCAGGAACCCCGAGGGCCGGAGCCGAGCGCCCCGTCGGTCGCGCTGCGTCATATTGCCGCGTTGGCCCCGATTGAATGTGGCCTGCTCACTGATCAAGGACACGGGTCGACTCGCGGACGACTAGTTCTGGCTGGAAGATGAGGTGGTTCGGGGTGATGGGGCGGCCTTCAAGCCGTCCGAGGAGCATCTCGGTGGCGACGCGCCCCATCTCGTACGCGGGCTGCCGCACGGTTGTCAGGGGGATGAGGACATGCTCAGCGAAGGCGTTGTCGTCGTAGCCGACTATCGAGATGTCCTCGGGCACCTTCCACCCAGCCCGGACCAGTTCGTGGAGCGCGCCCATGGCCACCAGGTCGCTCGCGGCGAACAGTGCTGTCGGGCGGCGGGACTGCGGCAGCCCAAGGATCTGGCGCCCCACCTCTGCACCGCCCTCGACGGTCAGGTCCGGCGCAGGCAGCACGGACACGTCGCCCGGAAGACCCGCATCCCGAAGGGCGACGCGGACGCCCTCGAGACGGTCGCGGACGTGGCTGACGGTCGCGGGGTCCCCGCCGAAGGCGATCTCGCGGTGCCCCAGCCCGAGGAGATGGCTGGCGGCGAGGCGCCCACCCTCAACATCGTCGACCGACACCGACAGGCCTTCCGGATCCGACGCGCGGGCGTCGAGCAGCACGCTCTCGATCCCGCCCCGCCGCAAGGCTTGCAGACTGGCGGCCAGGTCGGCGTGTGGGGAGACCAGCAGCCCGGCGACGCGACGTTCGGCGAACTCGCGAAGGTAGAGCGCTTCTCGCTCCGTACTTCGGTGGCTGTTGGCCAGCAGGACCGTCCACCCCTGCGCCACGGCGATGTCCTCGACACCCCGAGCCACATCTGCGAAGAAGGGGTTCCATGCGTCCAGGACGATCATCGCGAGCGTGCGCGTCGAGCCGGATCGCAGGTGTCGCGCGGCCTCGTTGCGCACGTACCCGAGCGCAGCCATCGACGCCAGGACGCGGTCGCGGGTTGCCTCTCGGACGAGCTCTGGGTGGTTCAACACGTTCGATACGGTTCCTGGCGAGACGCCCGCGTGGGTCGCCACAGCTGTGATGCTCACTCGCCTCGAAGCGGTCTCGGCATCGTCGTCCGATGGCGCGTGTGAGGCGTCCTGGTCGGCGGCTAGGGCCGTCTGCCCAATGTCGCTGCGCCCTCCCCGAGACTCGAGGTCACTCTTGGGTAACGGCGGCACTCGGTCGGTTGACACGTTTCAAAGTGTCCCCTACGGTTCGGATTAGCGCCAGTTTGAAACGTGTCAATTCTTGGAGGACAAAGTGGTCCAGCGCGCAGCCGTCATGACAGAGCTCGGATCGATCGAGATCCAGGAGCGTCCAGAGCCGACACCGGGTCCGATGGAGGCCGTGGTGCGTGTCGAGGCAGTGGGTGTCTGCGGTTCCGACGCGGCCTACTACACCGTCGGGCGGATCGGCGACTACATCGTCGACGGCCCGATCATTCTCGGCCACGAGTGTTCCGGGCAGGTCGCCAGCGTCGGCTCCGACGTCACCAACGTCAAGGTGGGCGACCGCGTCGCGATCGAGCCGGGCACTCCGTGCCGGAACTGCCGGGAGTGCTTGGCCGGTCGCTACCACCTGTGCCCGGACCTGGTCTTCTTGGCCACTCCGCCCTACGACGGCTCCCTCCAGGAGCTCATGGCGATCGACGCGAGATGCCTCTTCCCCATGCCCGACTCGATGTCGTACGAGGAGGGAGCCCTTCTGGAGCCGCTGTCTGTGGGCATCTGGGGCTGCAACCGGGCCCAGCTCGTGCCGGGTGACGACGTCCTGGTCACCGGCGCCGGGCCGGTGGGGCTGCTCGCGGCCGCGACGGCGCGGGCCTTCGGTGCCGCCGGCGTCACCATCACCGACGTGTCCGACATCCGCCTGGGCGTCGCAGCGTCGTTCGGTTTCGCCATTCAGCGCGCCGACGCCGACCCGGTTCCCGAGGGGAAGTACGACGTGCTACTCGAGTGCTCGGGTGCGCCCGGGGCGCTCGCCGCTGGTCTTGAACGGCTTCGGGCCCACGGTCGCGCGGCGATGATCGGGATGCCCAAGCAGGACGTGGTGCTGCCGCTGGCACGACTGAACCCGCAGGAGCTGAACATCAGCACCGTCAACCGCTACGGCCACACCTGGCCGATCGCCCTCAGCCTGGTCGCATCCGGCCGGATCGACGTCAAGCCGCTGGTGACCCATCACTTCCCGCTCAGCGGGACCGCGGAGGCGCTGACCCTGTCGAAGTCCGTTCCGGACTCGATCAAGGCCGTCATCCACCCACAGCAGTGAGCTAGGAGCCCATCATGCAGATCGGTTGCCATGCATCCGTCTGGACCGGCAGCTTCGACCCCAGCGGAATGACCACCGCCGTCGTGGGAACGGCCAAGGCCGGGTTCGACCTCATCGAGATCCCGCTCATGGATCCCGAAGCCCTCGACGTCGAGCACACCAGATCGCTCCTCCTGGAGCATGGGCTGGGCGTGACCGCGTCGCTCGGCCTCACCCCCGAGCTCGACATCTCGAGCGAGGACCCGGACATCGTCGCGGCCGGTGAGAAGCACCTGACCCACGTGATCGAGGTGCTCGGCGAGCTCGGCGGCACGCACCTGGTGGGTGTTCTCTACTCCGCGATGCGCAAGTACATGGACCCACCGACCCGCGCGGGGCGCGAGCACAGCCAGGACGTCATCGCCCGGCTCGCGGGCCGTGGAGAAGACCTCGGAATCACCGTCGCCATCGAGGTCGTCAACCGCTACGAGACGAACCTGCTGAACACTGGCCGACAGGCCCTGGTGTTCCTCGACGAGTCGGCCGAGAGGAACGGCACCACGGCTTTGGTGCATCTGGACACCTACCACATGAACATCGAGGAGCCCGATATGGCGAGCCCGGTCCTCGACGCTGGTGGCCGCCTCGCGTACGTCCACATCGGCGAAAGCAACCGAGGCTACGTGGGCTCCGGAACAGTCGATTTCGACACGTTCTTCAAGGCCTTGCATCGGATCGGCTACGACGGCCCCATCGTCTTCGAGTCCTTCTCGTCGGCGATCGTCCACCCGGAGCTCAGCAGGATGCTGGGCGTCTGGCGCAACCTCTGGGACGACCCCGAGGACCTCGCCGACCACGCCTTCCAGGCCATCCGCACCCACGTGCGCTCGGCCAGGTCAGTGGCCGCTCACTGACCGCAGGGCCCGGTCGCGCCACGTCCGGGCCGTCCCGAACCAACCCGCATCGACGCAGGACTCATCGTGGAGGTAGTGCCGTGAAGGCGGTCGTGTACTCAGCCCCTCAGCATTTCCGTGTTGAGCAGATACCAGACCCCGTTCCTGGCCCGCGCGACGCCTTGGTGCGGCCCACGCTGTCCGGCGTGTGCGGCACGGACCTCCACATCCACGACGGCGGCTTCTTCGCGGCGTTCCCCCTGACCCCCGGCCACGAGATGACCGGTGAGGTCGTCGCCCTCGGTAGGGACGTTCGCGGGCTCGAGATCGGGCAGACAGTCGTGATCGACAACGCGAGCCCATGCGGGCACTGCGGACCCTGCGGGCGTGGCAACCCGCTGTTCTGCGAGAACTTCACCTCGCTCGGCGTGAACGCACCCGGCGGCTTCGCCGAGCTGGTCCGTACGCCCGCCGCGAAGGTCTTCGACGCCTCGGACCTCCCGCCCGAGGTGGCGGTCCTCGCCGAACCTCTAGCGTGCGCGATCCACGGGATGGACGTGCTCGACCTGCGCTCCGGCTGCGACGTACTCATGCTCGGCTCCGGAACCACCGGCCTGCTGCTAGCGCAGCTCCTCCTGCACGGTGGTGCCGGGCGACTCACGGTCGCCGCCCCCACCGCCTTCAAGCTGGACCTCGCCCGTCAATACGGCGTCGACCAGGTGGTCCAGATCTCGCGCGGCGACCCCGACACGACTCTTCGCCGGCTCCACGAGCTCGCCCCTGCCGGATTCGACGTCGTGATCGACGCCACCGGAGCTGTGGAGCTGGTGCAGGGGCTGCCGGGGCTCGTCCGCGAGGGCGGCACCGTATTGGTCTACGGGATGTGCGGCGACGAGCAGCGCGTCTCCTGGTCGCCCTACGACATCTTCCGGCGCGAGCTGACCATCAAGGGCTCGTTCGCACAGGTCAACTGCTTCGACCGCTCGCTGGCCATGCTCCGCTCCGGGCGGATCCGCAGCGAGGGGCTCCTCACCCACCGCTTCGGTCTCGACGACTTCAGCTTGGCACTGAAGGCGGTCCGGTCCGACCCCACCTGCCTCAAGGCGGTCATCGCTCCCTGACCGCAGAGTGCATCCCACTGCATCCCCGTCGGGCGCAACCACCTGCTCTCCCACACACGCCACCCACACCCACCCAACAAAGGAACGCAACAATGAACAACATCCGAAGCAGCAGAGCGGCGGCATCCACCATGCTCGTTGGCACTCTCGCACTCGTACTGGTCGGCTGCTCCAGCAACACGGACACCAGCTCCGGCTCGAGCTCCACCTCGGGCACTGGCTCAGCGCCCGCGGCGGCCAAGGTCGCGTTCCTGATGCCTGACCAAGGGTCCACCCGCTACGAGCAGCACGACCGTCCCGGCTTCGAGGCCCAGATGAAGAAGCTCTGCCCGGACTGCACCGTCCTCTACAACAACGCCGACGGCGACGCCGCCAAGCAGCAGCAGCAGTTCAACGCCGCCATCACCGAGGGCGCAAAGGCGATCGTCCTGGATGCCGTCGACACCTCAGCGGCCGCTTCCCTGGTCCAGCAGGCGCAGTCCCAGGGCATCAAGGTCGTCGCGTACGACCGGCCCATCCCGGACACCCCCGCTGACTTCTACGTCTCCTACGACAACGAGAAGATCGGGCAGCTGATCGCCGCCTCCCTCGTCAAGCACATGGCCGACAAGGGCGTCTCGCCGGACACCGGTGGCGTGCTCCAGGTCAACGGCTCGCCCACCGACGCCGCTGCGGGCCTGATCAAGAAGGGCATGCACGAGGGCCTGGCCACCGGCAAGTACAAGACTCTTGCCGAGTACGACGTGCCCGACTGGACGCCGGCCAAGGCGCAGAGCTGGGTCTCCGGCCAGATCACCCGCTTCGGCGACAAGATCGTCGGAGTCAACGCGGCGAACGACGGCACGGCGGGCGGCTCGATCGCAGCGTTCAAGGCCGCCGGGGTCGACCCGGTTCCGGCCGTGAGCGGCAACGACGCGATCGACGCGGCGCTGCAGTACATCATCAGCGGAGACCAGTACAACACCATCTCTAAGCCGAGCGAGGTCCCCGCGGCCGCGGCGGCGGACGCGGTGTGGGCCATGCTCCAGGGCAAGACGCCGGACAAGACAGCAACCCTGTTCAACACCCCGAGCCAGCTCTTCGTGCCCGTGGTCGTCACCAGGGACAACATCAAGGCGGAGATCTTCGATAAGGGCATCGCCAAGGCCTCGACGATCTGCACCGGCGAGTACGCGGCCGGCTGCCAGGAACTCGGTATTAGCTGACAACTGTTACTTGCGCGGGCTCACGGACCCCTTCCCCATTTGGGCCCGCGCAAGCAGCATCGATCCCACGGAGGTCTGAGATGGAAACCGAGACGTCGACGAACGTCACCGCCGGAGTCATGGCCACGCCCCACGGCGAGGTAGTACTGCGGATGCGCGGGATCTCGAAGTCGTTCGGGTCCGTGCAGGCCCTGACCGATGTCGACCTCGACATCGCCGCCGGAGAGGTCGTCGCCCTCGTAGGCGACAACGGCGCCGGAAAGACGACGCTGGTCAAGGTTCTCGCCGGGGTGCACCCCCAAGATTCGGGCACCATCGAGCTGCAGGGGGAGCAGGTCAGCATCGACAACCCCAGCACTGCCATCTCGCTGGGAATCGCGACCGTGTTCCAGGACCTCGCCCTCTGCGAGAACCTCGACGTCGTCAGCAACCTCTTCCTCGGACGCGAGCTCTCCAAGAAGCGCCTCGACGAGGTGACCATGGAGGTCAAGTCCTGGGAGCTGCTGCGGCAGCTGTCCGCTCGCCTGCCCTCAGTGCGGCAGCCGGCGTCCTCCCTGTCGGGTGGGCAGCGTCAGACGGTCGCCATCGCCCGGTCGCTGCTCGGCGAGCCCAGGGTCATCCTGCTCGACGAGCCGACCGCCGCGCTGGGGGTCGCGCAGACGGCCGAGGTTCTCGACCTCATCGAGCGGCTGAGGGAAAACGGCCTGGCCGTGATGATGATCAGCCACAACATGGAAGACGTCAACGCCGTCGCAGACCGGGTCGTCGTCCTTCGACTCGGGCGCAACAACGGGGTCTTCGACATCAACGAGGTCACCTCGCGCGACGTGGTCGCCGCCATCACAGGAGCCACGGACAACGTGGTGACCCGCCGAGCCGGTCGGCGCTCGACCCACCGCACCGCCCTCGCCAAGGAGGAGTTCGACTCATGAGCACCAAACCGGAACCCGCGGTCACGACCGAGGCGCGCGCCCTGGACCGCCAGGACGAGCGGGTCACCCAGTACGCCGGTCTCAGCGGTGCCCTGAAGTCGACGACGGCACGGGTGCGTTCCGGCGACCTCGGCGCGCTGCCCGTCGTCATCGGTTTGGTGCTCATCGCCATCGTCTTCCAGGTGCTGAACCCGCTGTTCCTGTCCAGCAGGAACCTGGTCAACCTCACCCTCGAGGCGTCCTCGGTGGGCGTCATCTCGCTGGGCGTGGTCTGCGTGCTGCTCGTCGGCGAGATCGACCTGTCCGTCGGTTCGGTGAGTGGCCTGTCCGGCGCGATCGTCGCCGTCCTCGGCGTGCAGCAGGGGTGGCCGATGCCGCTGGCGATCGCCACCGCCATCGCCACGGGCCTGCTGATCGGCATCATCTACGGTCAGGCATTCACCCGGTTCGGGATGCCCAGCTTTGTCGCCACGCTGGCTGGTCTCCTCGGGTTCCTCGGTCTGCAGCTCTTCGTGTTGGGCGCGGCCGGCTCGATCAACATCCCCTTCGACTCCGGGCTGGTTCGCTTCGCGCAGCAGTCCTTCCTCCCGCGACCGGTGGCCTACCTCGCGGCGGCGCTGGTCGCCCTCGTCGTGCTCCTTGTCGGCCTCGAGAACTCTCGCGCCCGCCGCAAGGCCGGCCTCTCGGCGGCCTCTCTCCAGCTGCTCCTGATTCGGTCGGCGGTCGTCCTGGCCGCTCTCGAGTTCGCGGCCTGGTACCTCAACCGAGCTCGCGGCGTGTCGTGGATGTTCCTGTTCTTCGCAATTCTCGTGATCGTCATGCAGTACCTCTTCACCAGGACCGGCTGGGGACGCTGGGTCTACGCCATCGGCGGCAACGTCGAGGCGGCCCGGCGAACCGGCATCAACGTCCGACGGGTGTACCAGTCCGTCTTCATCCTGTGCTCGGGCTTCGCGGCGGTCGGCGGGGTGCTTGCGGCGGCCCGCCTCGGGTCTGCCAACCAGTCTTCCGGAACCGGAGACATCAACCTCAATGCGATCGCCGCGGCGGTCATCGGCGGAACCAGCCTGTTCGGTGGCCGCGGCAACGCGTACTCGGCCCTCTTGGGCACCTTCGTCATCGCGTCCATCTCCAGCGGCCTGACCCTGCTTAACCTCTCCTCGTCCATCCGGTTCATGATCACCGGTGCCGTCCTGGCGCTCGCGGTGGCCGTTGACTCCCTCGCCCGTCGCTCTCGTGCGGCCCAGGGCGGCGTGTGAGATGGGCACCACCCTGCTGCTGGGTCTCGACATAGGCACGGGCAGCACGAAGTGCGTCGTTGCCGACACCAGGGGCCACATCGTGCACGTGGCCACGCGCTCGCACGGGACGTCCATGCCCAGGCCAGGCTGGTTCGAGGCCGATGCGGAAAACCTCTGGTGGGCCGAGACCGTCTCCCTCTGCGCCGACGCGGTGGCTGCGGTCGGCGCCGACAACGTCGCCGGTGTGTGTGTCAGCGGTCTCGGACCTGCGCTCGTGCTCACCGACGACCAGCTGCGCCCGGTGCGGCCAGCCATCTTCTACGGCATCGACACCCGGGCCGAAGGCCAGATCGCCGAGCTCAACGAGCGGATCGGTGAGGATGAGATCCTCCGGGTGTGCGGGAAGCTGCTGTCCACTCAGGCCCTCGGACCAAAACTGTTGTGGGTCAGACAGAACGAGCCCGAGGTCTGGGCCAAGGCACGCCACTGGTTCGGCACCAACGCGTTCATCGCGGCGAAGTTGACGGGCGCGGTGGCCCTGGACCGTCACACGGCCAGCCAGTGCGACCCCATGTACGACCTGCGGAAGCAGGACTGGTCGCGATGGGCCGCGGAGATTGCCGGCCACCTCGCGCTGCCTCACCTGGTCTGGCCGACCGACGAGGTCGGCCGGGTCATGGCCGACGCGTCGACACTGACCGGGCTTCGCCAGGGCACCCCGGTCGTCGCTGGGACCGTGGACGCCTGGGCAGAGGGCTTCAGCGCCGGTGTCCGTTCTCCTGGCGACCTGATGCTGATGTACGGCTCGACGCTGTTCTTCGTGCAGGTGCTCTCCGACGTCCGAACCCACCCGATGCTGTGGACCACCGCAGGGATCGAACCTGGCTCGATCACGGCTGCGGCCGGCATGTCCACAGCAGGCAGCCTGCTGAACTGGGTCCAGGAGATCACGGGGCACGCCTCCTTCGACAAGCTCGTCGCGGAGGCGGCTCGGGTCCCGCCCGGATCGGACGGCCTCGTCATGCTCCCGTACCTGGCCGGGGAACGCACCCCGGTGTTCGACGCCCAGGCCCGCGGAGTGCTCGCCGGCATCTCGCTCCAGCACACGCGCGGGCACCTGTTCCGCGCGGCGTACGAAGGCATCGCCTTCGGCATCCGTCAGATCGTTGACCTGTTCGAGGTGCTCGAGGCCCCAGAGCGCATCGTCGCCGTCGGCGGAGGCACCCAGGGTGGCCTGTGGACCCAGATCGTCAGCGACGTGACCGGCCGCGAGCAGCTCGTCCCTGCGCAGACCATCGGGGCGAGCTACGGAGACGCGCTCATGGCGGCCATCGGCACGGGGCACGTACCTCCAGACACCAACTGGGCGACCGACTTCGAGGTGGTGTCGCCTGACCCGGGGCGCAGGGCTCGGTACGACCAGCTTTACGACCTGTACCGCGACCTCTACCCGGCGACGACTCCTGTCGTCCACGAGCTGGCGGCCATGCAGATTGCCGATGCCGACCTCCTCGACCTCTGATCGGTCGACCACCGCCGGAAGGGCCAAGGCCATGCGGCTCATCGCCTCATTCACGGCACAGGATGGCAGTCAGGGACGCCGTGCGCGACCTGCTCACTGCGTATGCCGCGGTGGTGCGTTCGCAAGAGGGAACCGTCCCCTTCGAGCCCAGCGCCGCCGTGGTGCAGCCGAACGAGTTCGTGGTCTTCAAGCGGTATCGCGACGAGTCTGCTTCCCGAGCCCACGTCGGATCCGCCGAGAACACCGCCTTCAACGAGAGACTGGCGCCCTTGATCCGCCTCCGATGTGGCCTTGCGGTTACTCCGGCCACTCGAGACGCCCTGACGCTCGTCGTGAGCAGGCAGCAGGGACGTCAGCTCTCGTCGAGCGACGCGCAGCGCGTGCTGGCAGCGGCGCGCCATCGGGTCCTCGACGAGGCGGAGGCAATGTGGTTGGTAGCCGAGTCGCTCGAAGACACCTTCGTCCCAGCTGTTCGCTACATCCAGTGCTGCTCCGGCACGTTGGTCACCAAAGGCGTAGGTACCTCGGCCCCCGTCGCCTAACGAATGGCGCAACTGCTCAGCGCCACCGGGACTCTGTCAATGTCCCTGCATCCCGGCGACGCCGTAGTCGGTGGTCCCGGAGGCGTCACGTCGGCTGACGTGATGCTGGCCATCTCCCGAAGTGGCTCCATGACCGAGCTGGTGGCCTTCGCTACGCGTGCCAAGGAGCGGGGGCCGCGTTGTTGGTGGTGACTTCGCCTTGATCGCGGCTGGCGAAGCTCGCCCACGTGACCCGTTGCCCTGCCGGTCAGTCCTCGGGCCGACCCCGGAGGCGCCATCGCGATGGGCTCCAGCCCGGCTGCATCGGCGTGGGCGTGGGCTGGCAATCGTGCTGATGCCAATTGATGGATACAGGTGAGAGCGAATTCTGGGTGACGGCCCAGGGTATGTGCCTCGACGTGGGAAGCCACTGCGAGCCTCCCTCGCCTGCCTGACCCGTCGCGGCGGTCGATGACGCTGCGGCCGAGGCGTCCGGTCCGGGGCAAGCCGGCGTGAACCCCGGTCGCAGCCATGTTCGGCCCCCGAATGGGTGCCTTGAGCGCGCGGGTCACATGCGTCTCGTCGCCGCCTGCGGGACCTGCCGCGAAGCGGGATTTGGGCTTACCGTCCTTGGGTCCGAGTGCCTGGCCGCGATTGCGGCGGGCGTGGTTGAGGCCTCTGCGTGGGTCGCCGCGCGAGGTGATCCCATATCCACGCCAACTACCTTGTTGCCGTTACAGCCAGCATCGATGTCGACCGCTCAGCTGGCGGCGGTCTCGTTCCTGGCGCGCTACTCCGGCCGAAGCCACCACCTGTACTCGTTCCAGCTGAGGGAGTGGTTCGCGTGGTGCGAACGCAACGGGCTGGACCCGTTGGTGGGGGTCCAGCGCGCGCATGTCGAGCTGTACATCCGAAGCTTGGGTGAGCGTGGCCTGATCGACTCCAGCGTGGTGTCGATGATGAACGGGGTGCGTGGCTTCTTCCGGTTCGCCCATATCGACGGTGTCATCGCGGCTGACCCGGCCGTGTACGTCCGGCTGCCGAAGGTCCAACGCGACGAGTCACGCACCCAGGGCCTGGACCGGCTGGAGCTGATCCGGTTCCTGCAGGTCGCCCAGACCACCGTCCATCACGGCGCGCTGGCGTACCTGCTCGGCATCAACGCCCTGCGGGCGTCCGAGGCCGCGGCGGTGCGGATCGAGGACTATGCAGAGTCGCTGCGCGGGCACCGCGTGCTGCGGCTGGTCGGGAAGGGCAACAAGCCGGCGACGATGCCGATCACCGTCCCCGTGCTACGCGTGCTCGAGGCCTGCCGCGGTGAGCGCACGGAGGGTCCGCTGGTCCTGCGGCCATTGTCCGGCAGCCCGATCGACCGGCGCGACGCCTACCGGATGGTCACCAAGATCGCCAAGGTGGCCGGCATCCCACGGCACATCAGCCCGCACTCGCTCCGCCACGCAGCGATCACCAACGCACTGGACGCCGGGGTGCCACTTCGCGACGCGCAGATCCTCGCCCGCCACGCCGACTCCAGGACCACCGAGCATTACGACCGCGCCCGCGGCAACCTCGACCGGCACGCGGTGCACTTCCTGACCGCCTACGTTGCCGGCGTATGAGCCAGCTCAGCCGGGGACGTAGCGTCAGTGCCAGGAACTGAGAGTGGCTGTGATGTCCCCGACCGTGGGCTCACTGCGGGCAACGGCCATCACGAGCGCGTACGCGTCGTCGTCGGGTGCGTCGAGCGTGACGTCGTTCAACCCGTAGAACACGACTGTGGCCAGCCACCCGAGGCGCTTGTTGCCGTCGACGAGGGCGTGGTTGCGCACGATCGACTCGAGGAGGACCGCAGCCTTGGTGTCCAGGTCGGGGTATGCCTGCTCGCCGTAGAGCACGACCTGCGGCCGGTGTGCTGCGGCGTCGAGCAGCCCGATGTCCCGCACCGGACCCACACCAAGATCGGTAGCCAAGGTGAGCAGGTCCTCGAGCGAGAGGTAGGACGTCACCGGCCGAGGCGCTCGAGCACGTCGGCGTAGCGAGCACGAGCACCGGCGGAGAGCTCACTCACCCGGTCTTCATGAACACGACGAGCGGCCGCGTCGCGGATCGCGCGCACGGTTGCTTCCTGCTTGCTGATGCCCTGGGCTTCGGCCAGCAGGGCGAGGGCGTGCTCGTCCTCATCGGTCAGTCGCAGCGTCATGGCCATATAGCAATGGTACCGAACTGGTATCAATCGCGCGCCACATGCGTCTTACCGCCGCGAAATGGTCTCGCCGGGTGCTGTCGCACTGGCGCGCGGGAAGTGCAACTTGCCGTGGCTTCGGGGCGCTGATCACTCCTGCGCCATGATCTGCCCATACAGGGTCAGCGGGTGCGGGTAGGCCGTGCTGGGAGGTGCTCGACGACGACTCGCCCCGGCTTCCAGATGATTCCTGCGATCGAGCGCAGCGGCGCAAACGGGTCGGCCGCCCCCTGCCACGCGAGAGCCAGGCTGTCCGAGATCTCCGCCGCCTCGTCCGGGTAGGCCCGAGTAGCCAACCGGCGCAACGCCTCGACGTCCGTGAGCTTGGCCGTGATTCTCCAGGTGGCCATCCCGTGATCGACGGAGTCGGCCGCGGCCTCGCTCTCCACCGACAGGACCCGCAGGGCGTCGGCGTCGAGCACCTCCTCCAGCCCCTCGGTGGGCCAGATCAGCCAGGCCAGTGCGTCGAAGACGTCATCGACGGGCACCGCACCCGGTACCTCGGGCTCGCCGTCCTCGAGGCCGAGGTCAGCGCCCGGGACGGTTATCACGAAGCCCTCGTTCAGCCCTGCCGCGGCTTGCCGCAGGGCAGAAGCATCGGTGATCGCGACCTCGCCGGTGGCGGTCAGGGCCCACACCTGTCGGTTCCTCCCGCGCTGCGACCGCTCGGGAGGGACCTGCGGCTCGCGGTTGGGCAGCTCAAAGAGGCCAGGCTGGTCGGCATCCACGCCGACCGACTCTATGCCCGTCAGCCCACTGGTCCGATGTCCGGCGAACACGGTCGCGCCGGCGCGATCGTGCGTCTCAGCGCCGCGAATCGGCCACCTGTCAGCGACTACCGCCAAGGGCCCTGACCACGTTTGGTGGAAGGCGGATGGCCGCGTCGGACCGACATCAGGCCCAGCGCCGGTTGAATGCGTCGACCAGCGCCGCGACGGCGGGCCGAAGGGCTGGGACATCGCGTTCGTAGATGCGGCCGCGGTCGAGCCGGTCGGTGAGCTCTGCGACAATGCCCGCCCATTCAGCCACCGTCTGCGGTGCGACAGCGATGGGGGCCTCGCCGATGACCGCCTTCACCTTCGTGATCGTCCGCATGACCTCCACCGGTCGATCGACGACCTCGATGGCTGCGCGTCCTGAGGCTGCGGCCCGGCGCTGCTCCCACGCGCGGTGACGGCAGGTTGCGGAGCACCACTTGGGGATCCGGCCGCGGCTGGGCACGGTGACGGTGGCGCCGCGCCAGCCGCAGGCCACCGTGCCCCCGGGAGCGCGCGGAAGCCGGCGCTCGAGCTTGCGTTCGGTCGTGGCTCCCTGCTGCGTGGGCCGGCGGCGAGCACCTTGCCGGTTCGCGGGGATGCCGTCGAGCATGGCGCGGCGTGCCGCCTGCCGTTTCGCCTGCTTGCTGAGCTTGCGTTCCATGGTCGCCCTCCAGTTGGTGTCCCTACTTCCCTACGCATTCGGGAGGCCTCTTGGGGGCCACATCGCTGGGGCGGTCATCGGACCGGTGAGTCGTCACAACGACTGGGATGCCGGCCGACAATGCATCGGGTGTGCGGGCCACGACATCGTCCGGATTCGTCGGGTAGGAACAATGGCTGTTCGGCGAGGCCCGGGCGGTGTCGGCCGGGGCGCTGTCATACTGCAGTTGCTGTCGGCGGCGGTGTCGACAGGCGGCGGGGAGGCTGTCGATGTAAGGGGCGGCAGTCAGGTAGCGTGCGGGTGCTCCAAAGTGACCGAATATGGGTATGCTTGAGTGATGGCCACGACCGACCAGCTCCGTGCGCGCCTTCGCGCGCTGATCGATGATGCGGGATTGAACGGCACCCAGGCCGCGTTCGCGATCGGGCGTACCCCGTCCCGGCTCGGTGACTACCTCGCCGGGCGCACGGTCCCCTCGGCTTTGGTTCTCCTCGATCTCGAGGAGGCCGCAGAGCAAGCGGCCAGGCGCACCTGGATGCGCGCGACCGACGTGGTCGACGCCGTCGGGGACCACGCCGATACCGACCCGATCTTGGCGATGCGGATGCTGCTCCAGGGCCGGGACCAGTCGCTCGCGCTCAGCACGCCGGCCAGGCAAGCCATTTGGGCCACGGGATCCCCGAGCCGTCGGCTGACCGGCCCGTGGAAAACGCTCACCTACCAGGTGCTGAGGGATACAGCGCGTGATGGGCGACCGATCCCGAGGTGGCTCGTCGCCCCGACTCCCTTGGAGCAGCCGTGGGCGCCCTTGCCGGTTCGCGAGGACCGGCCACTGCACCAAGGGCTAGCCAAGGTCGGCGTCCTGGTTAACGAACGCGATTTTCTCACCGCATGACGTTGCGCAGCGCTTGCGGCGACACGCCGTGCAAGTTACCTTGGAACGGTGCTCGAGGATCCGATCGTCGCGCCATCGGCCTTCAAGCACGGTCTGGGCGAGGAGGACATTCTCCACGTCTACCGGAACCCTGTCCGAGTCTGGGATCTCGGTGACGGGTTCACGATGATGGTCGGTGCGAATGCTGCGGCCATCATCCTCGAAGTTGGTTACGTCGAAGGCGACATGGCCGTGGTCATCATCCACGCCATGCGCGCCCGGAAGGGGTTCCTCCAGTGATGCCACGTGCCTAGAACTGTTGACGAGATCCTCAAGCACGCCGACGAGCTCGTCGCTCGCTTCGAGGACTACGAGCCCGCGCCCGGAGACGAGCTGGACGCCCAGGCCGTAGCGCTCTTGCGAACCGCGGTCCAAGAGCGGTCGGCCGCTGAGCAACACGTGATCGATGCGATCAGGGCTGCCCGAAAGTCGGGGATGTCGTGGTCGGCCATCGGCGCCTTTGTCGGCACCAGCGGAGAAGCAGCACGGCAGCGATACTCGGACAAGGTGGCGTGACGACCGGATCACAACCGCCGACGGCGAGTGCGGTGCGGGTTCCCAAGCGGTCGTGCGAGGAGTAGCTCACGTCCGTACAGCGCGGACGGTGCGGGTGACGTCATCGCCAGCGTGCGCGACGCGTGGGGTCCGCCTCACCGGTCCCTTGTCGTCGAATGTGGAGCCGATCAGGGCCGAACGAAAGTTCCTAGGGCGTTCCCAGGGGCCCGAATCCTGTCGCACGACACAGGTGTACATAGATGGACATCACTGTGCCACGGCTGTTGCACGAGGCCGCTTTCGATGTCTCGAATCCGTATCGTCGCAGGTCAGCAACGCGGCGCCTTCGTTCCTTGGCGCACCGTGGTGCGCGAAGATTCCGGTGGGTGTCGCGTTCTGCTGTGGTCACGAAGGGGCCAACGGGGTGAGACTGGTCGTGTTCGTCGTGGTCGACCCCGAATCCTCTGTGGTGCCTGTGAGCCTGTAGGTCAGCAAGGTGGTGGAGGGCTCCACGGGAACCGTGGATTGTTGCCTTTGAGCA
>JBBRVU010000089.1:0-15580 GCA_038246575.1 Actinomycetes bacterium
CCGTGACGCCGCCACGGGTGCGGCCAAGTGGACGGGGAGCCGGGCCGACCTGCTCTTCGGCTCGAACTCCGAGCTGCGGGCTGTTGCCGAGGTCTACGCCAGCGACGACGCGCAGCAGAAGTTCGTGCGCGACTTCGTGGCCGCGTGGGACAAGGTGATGAACTCCGACCGGTTCGACCTGCGCTAGTCCACGGTGTCCAGGTCGGCCGCTGGCCGGCCGGCCTGGACACCCGGCGTACGTCGGTACCAGGACGTCCAGGGAGCCGTCAGCAACCTCCCCGGAAGCACGCAGGTCGGACCTACGGCTTGCGCCAGACCGACACGTGGCTCTCGCTGTCGGAGGTGAAGGCCGAGCGGTCCCAGTCGGCGTACCGCGCCTCGAGCTCCAGGCCCGCGAGCCGGGCCATCAGGTCGCACTCGGCCGGCCAGAGGTAGCGGAAGTTGCTGCTGCCGTAGCGGGTGGTGCCGTCCTCCACCGGCCAGTAGTGGTGCGAGGTGCCCTGCTGGGTGGCGAGGTCGTACGTGTCGAAGCCGAGGTGCCCGTCGCTGATCTCGAACGGCACTCCTGCCTGCCCGGGCGGGAACCGGCGCAGCGGCGGCACCCACAGCTCGATCACGAACCGCCCACCAGGGCTGAGGTGACGAGCGGCGTTGTGGAAGCAGGCCACCTGCTCGTCCTGGGTGCACAGGTTGCCGATCGAGTTCCACACCAGGTAGACCAGCGAGAACTCACCGTCGACGTGCGTGCTCGCCATGTCGCCGACAATGACGGGCACGGTCCGGGCGTCGACCTTGCGGCGCAGTCTCGTCACCATCGGCGCCGAGAGCTCGATGCCCGTAACAGCCACACCCCGTGCGCTGAGCGGTACTGCCACCCGACCGGTCCCGATCGCGAGCTCGAGCGCCGGCCCTCCGTCGGCCAGCTGCGTCAGCAGCTCGACGGCCGGGTCGAGCTTGCCCGGAGCGAACATCTCTGCCGAGCTCTCGTCGTAGCGCTCGGCCGTCTCCTCGTCCCACAGGTCGCTGCTGGTCATGTCGCTGAGTGTGCTGCGCGCCGTCGCATCGGGACACCCTGACACCGACGGACGCTGCGGCGACACTGGTTATCCACGACAACGCCAAGGTCAGGACGGCGGGAAGCCCCAGCGCGAGCCCTCGGTGCCGAAGGCTGCGCGCACCAACGCCGACGCCCGATGAACCGACCCGTCCTTCGTGATCCGGACGATCGCGGCACACTTGCTCTGCCAGGTCACCGCCAGCAGGGATTTTTCGCTTTCCCACAGCGCGTTGCTGAAGTAACCCCGGGTGCGCAGCGTCGCCCGCACCAAGTTGGTCTCGGCCGTGCGGATCTGCAGCAGACCGGTGCCCGCCCCGTCCGCCTCGATGTTCGTCGTCACCATCAGCCGGCCGCTCGGCGAGAACGCCACCGGCTTGTCCGTGCAGCTGCGCCAGAGGCGCCGGGCCGGGTCCGAGAGCACGGCGTAGGCGAGACAGACACCGTCGTAGCCATTTACCAGGTCGCGAACGACGACGACGGCGCGGTCGCGAGCGAGGTCCGCGTCCACCAGCTGCAGGCCGCGCACGACACGCTCGCTGTCGGCGGACGGGCGGTACCAGATCGTGCGCACCGGTCGGATGCCGCTGAGCAGGACTCGCTTCCTGACGTCGAGGACCTCGAGAATCCCCTTGTATCGCTGACGGGCGACGACACGGCCGTTGTACGTGCGCGCGACGAAGACAGTCGTCCGGTCGCGACCCTGTCGCGTCCAGGACACCCGCGCGCCGCTCGGCGAGAGTTGGGCGTCGCGGCCGTCCTGGCCGAGACCGCGCAAGCGCACGGCCGACCCGTCACGTGTCACCCGCCACAGCGAGTTCCTCCCGTCCGTGCCGAAGGACACCACGACATAGCCCGTGCCGTTCGGCGCCTTCCCGATGAGCTGCAGTCTGCGCGGCCGCTCGGCCCGGATCCGCCGGTCACCGTCGACGACGGTGCGTCCCACGCTGTGCAGCACGGCGGCCGGCCCTCCGCGAGCCAGGGAAGTGGGGTCGATCCGCGACTCGTCCGGAAACGCGGCGTGCGCACTCCCCGCGGGTCCGCCGAGCAGCGCCACGACGACGGCGACGACCGCGAGGGCCGCCGACCGCCGTGCACGATGTGTGGGTGTCATCCAGGCTCCTCCGTCCGGGTCACCAACCTAGCGAAGATGGACCGATGTCAGGCTGGGCACTGTGACGAGGTCATGACCAGGATCGCCATCATCGGCGCGGGCTTCGGCGGGCTCGCCGCCGCGATCGAGCTCAAGCGGGCCGGCTTCGACGACCTGGTCATCTTCGAGAGGGGCGAGGACGTCGGGGGAGTGTGGCGCGAGAACACCTATCCCGGCGCGGCGTGCGACATCCCCTCGCCCTACTACTCCTTCTCCTACGCGCCCAACCCTGGCTGGTCCCGCCGGTTCGCGCCGCAGCCGGACATCCTGGGCTACCTCAGACACCTCACCACGGCGTACGACATCGGCCGGCACATCCGGTTCGGTGCCGCCGTTGCCTCCGCCGACTTCGACCGGGCCACCGGGACCTGGACCATCGCCACGAGCAACGGCGACACCGTCGAGGTCGACATCCTGATCCCGGCAGTCGGCCAGCTGTCGCGGCCGGCGCTGCCGGACATCGAGGGCCGTGACTCGTTCGCCGGACCGGCCTTCCACTCCGCCCGGTGGGACCACTCGGTCGACCTGCGCGGCAAGCGCGTCGCCGTGATCGGCACCGGGGCCAGCGCGATCCAGCTCGTCCCGCAGATCCAGCCGCACGTGTCGCGACTCACCGTCTTCCAGCGCAGCGCGCCCTACCTCCTGCCCCGGCTGGACACGCGCTTCTCCCGCCTGCGACGAGGGCTGTTCGCCAAGGTCCCGCTGACCCAGACCGCGGAGCGCGGAGCGTGGTTCGCGCTCACCGAGGGCCTGACGGTGGCCATCCTCTACGCCCGGCCCCTCAAGCGCGTCGTAGAAGCCGTCAGTCGTTGGCACATGACGCGACAGCTACGAGACACCGACCTCGGCGAGCGGTTGTCTCCGGACTACCCGTTCGGCTGCAAGCGGGTCCTGTTCTCCAACGACTACCTGCCGGCCGTCGCCGCCCCCAACGTCGACCTGGTGACCATCGGCATCGAGGCGATCACCCCGACGGGAGTGCGCACCGCCGACGGCGCCGAGCACCAGGTCGACGTCATCGTCTACGGCACCGGGTTCACCGCCACCGACTTCCTGGCGCCGATCACGGTGCACGGGGCCGACGGACGGGACCTGCGGGCGCAGTGGCGAGAGGGCGCCCGCGCGTACCTCGGGGTCAGCGTGCCGCACTTCCCGAACCTGTTCCTCATGTACGGCCCCAACACCAACCTCGGCTCCGGCTCGATCGTGTTCATGCTCGAGTGTCAGGCCCGCTACATCGCCCAGGCGGTGCGGATGTCGGCCGGCCGGCCGCTCGCCGTCCGGCCGGAGGTCGAGCAGGAGTATGACGACGAGCTGCAGGGTCGACTTCGCGACGGCGTGTGGTCGAAGTGCAGCAACTGGTACCGCGTCGCGAGCGGCCGGGTTGTCAACAACTGGCCCGGGACCGTCAGCGAGTACCGTCGCCGCACCAGGCACTTCCGTCGCGATGAGTACGAGCCCGTCGGCTGAGCCGGCCGAAGCAGTGCCGTCGCGGCAGCGGTGCCGCGCCTCAGCCGAGGCGTGGCCCCGCCGACGCGGTGCCCAGCCACGTGTGCGGGTTGCCGTCCCAGCACCAGCCGAGCTTCGGTGCCTTGCCCGAGATCCACATGGCTGGCACTCGCCGGTCACCCCGCCGGGAGCCGGAGAGCATGAAGCACTTGTTCTTCTCCAGCACCTCGGGGAACAGCGTGACCAGCGCGATGCCCTCGTGGATCGTCAACGGTGTGCGGCCGCGATCGAGCAAGACCGGCAGCGCGTCCTCTGGTCGGACGTTGCAGAACTCCTCGCCACGGGCCACGTCGATGACGACGTAGGCAGGTGCCGTCGGCACGTTGAGCTCGGGCAGTGGCCGGTATGGGGCGAGGCCTTCGGGGCCGTGGTTACGATCGAGGACTCCCGGCAACGAGCCGCCGGCGAGGTGCGTCAGCGCCAGCATGTCCTCGGCGCGAACGAGTGAATCCGTGGTGACGAGCACGAAGGGGACACGGGAGCGAGTTGCGGCCAGCTCCGCGCCGCTCACCGCGCGCAGCACGTGCTCGCGCAGCGGCTCGAGCAGCGCGGTGAACCCGGCCGTGGTCCGGCCGGCGAGCGCGGCGTACCCCAGCCGCACGAGCCGATCGCGCTGCCGGTCGAACTCTCGGTCTGCGAGGTCGCTCAGGTCACCCACCGCTCCCGTCGGGCCTGGTGATGATCTCGAGCAGCCGTCGCCAGGGTCCGACCAGTAGACACCCCACCCGCCGTCAGGCGTGCTGTGCTCGCCGACTGACACTCCTACTACAACGGCTGTAGTAGAAGTGTCATCATGGTCGGGTGACGATCTGGACATCGCCCGGCGCGGTGGGTCGCCCGATGACGGTCAGGTCGCTGACGGCGCTGTCGCTGGCGGTGGCGGCGCTGGCGTTCACCCTGCGGCTGGTGCCGGTGCTGCGCGGCGGTGGCCTGCAGGGGGTGCTCGGCTACGACGACGGTGTCTACTACAGCGCGGCGAACGCGCTTCTGTCCGGCCGGTTGCCCTACCGCGACTACCTGCTGCTGCACCCGCCGGGGATCATCGCGGTGCTCGCGCCGTTCGCCGCGCTCGGGCGGCTCCTCAGCGACTCGACCGGCCTGGCGCTGGCGCGTCTCGCGTTCATGGGTGTCGGAGCACTCAACGCGGTGCTCGCGCTGCACATCGGCCGCCGCATCAGCCTGACCGCCGGGCTGACCGCGGGGCTGTTCTACGCCACCGTGCACGCGTCGATGTACGCCGAGCGCTCGACGTACCTGGAGCCGCTGGTGAACCTCGGCGTCCTTACGGCGGTGTGGTGGGTGGGCGGCGCCGCCCGAGATTCGGGAGCGGAGCCGGGATGGGCGTCGGGACCGCGGGCGCGGCCGGTGCTGGCCGGCGTGGCCCTCGGGCTCGCCGCCGCAACGAAGCTGTGGGTCGCCGGGCCGGCGCTGGTCATCGCCATCTGGCTGCTGCGACGGCACGGCCGGGGGGCCGTGGCCAGCTTCGTAGGTGGTGCGGTCGCGGCGGGCGCATCGGTCTGCCTCCCGTTCCTGATCGCTGCGCCGAAGGCCTTCGTGCGACTCGTGCTGCTCGACCAGCTCACCCGCCCGCACAAGGTGGCGCTGACCGACCGGTTGCAGTCGCTCACCGGCACCTCGCTGCTCGGCCCCTGGGCCGACCCGGCCCCGTCCTCGTTGCTCATCGCGGTCGCCGCGATCGTTGTCGCCGTCGTTGCAGTCGCCGTCTGGGTGGCCGTGGTCGAGCCGCGGGCGCGCCTCTGGGTGGCCCTGCTCAGCGTCCTCGTCGTCGACGTCGTGTCCACCCCGGCGTACTTCCCGCACTACGCGACGCATGTCATGCCCGGCGTCGCGCTGGTGCTGGGCGCGGGCGTACATCTGGCGCGGACGAAGCCGGCCCTGGCTCCACGGGCCTTGCGGGTGGCCCCCTTGCTCGGGCTCACGGTGCTGCTCGCCGCGATGGTCGTCGCGGTGGTCGGCCAGCCGGAGGGACGACGCCTTCCGGTGCAGGCCCGGCAAGCCGCGGCGGCCAGCTCAGGTTGCGTGGCTGCGGACGACATCTCGCTGCTGGTGGCCGCTGACGCGCTCACCCGCGACCTTGAGCGCGGCTGCCCGCTGGTGGTGGACGTGTCCGGTGCGGTCCTTGACGCGCGGATGCCGGGGCCGCACCCGCACCGGTACTACCGGCGCCAGGTCAGCGCCTACCTGGCCGCAGGTGACGTGCTGCTGCTGCGCAGCGAGCACATGGACCGGCTCGACGCAGCGGCTCGCCGGGAGATCGGAGCTATGCCGGTGGTGCTGCGTCAAGCGAGTCTGACGGTGCGCGTTCGCGGCGGCGGCGGTGGCGCAGCCACAGCAGCACCACGACGATGACGAACACCGCGGTGAGCACGGCACTGACCTCGCCGAGCGTCCCGGCGAGCTTGGTGTAGGACGCTCCCGCGAAGAAGCCGAGCAGCGTGACGCCACCGCCCCACACCAGACCGCCCGCTGCGTTGAACACCAGGAACCGCCGGTAGGGCATCCGGCTCATGCCCGCCAGGCCGGGCATGACCGCGCGCAGGAACGCGGTGAACCGGCCGACGAAGACCGCCCAGCCACCGCGCTCGCGCAGCGTCCGGCGTGCCCCGTCCAGCCGTGAGGCGTGCTTGCGCAGCAGCCGGGTCAGCAGCAGCCGCGGGCCGAAGAGCCGCCCGACCTCGTACCCGACGCTGTCGCCGACGATGGCCGAGATCACGACGAGGGGGACCAGGACCCAGATGTTCGCCTTGCCCGTGCTGGCCAGGAACCCGGCCAGCAGGCAGGCGGTCTCACCCGGCAGCACGAAGCCGACGAACACCGCCGCTTCGCCGAACACGAGCGCGGCGACGACGACGTAGATGAGCAGAGCCGGAGCGGCCATCAGCGGGTCGAGGAAGCTGGTCATGTGGCGGTCTGTGACACCAGCGACCGCAGCGGTGACTGCGCCACCCGCGACACCAGCCAGGTCAACGGCCGCCGCAGCAGCAGCCAGCCGAGCAGCACGACGGCCGCGCCGACCGCGAGCCCGGCCGCGACGTCTCGCGGGTAGTGCACCCCGACGTAGACCCGAGCCGCCGCCATCAGCACGGCGGCGACGGCCGCGACCACCCCCAGCCGCCGAGAGACGAGGAACACTCCCGCGGTCACGGCGCCGGCCATCACCGCATGGTCGGAGGGGAACGAGAAGTCGGCTGACCGGTGGGCCAGCACCAGCGCGCCGGGCAGGTCGGTGAACGGTCGCGCCTCGTGCACCGCCGCGACGATGGGCTGGTTGACTGCCACCGCGAGCAACGTGCCGCCCCCCGCCCAGAGGGCGGCTGCCACGCAGCGGTCACCTCGCGACCGCGCGGTCCACCAACCAGCGACGAGCACGATCGCGAAGAGCACGATGCCGTAGGACGCGTAGGCGAGCACAGGGCCGTGCAGCCAACCCGTGTCGCGCGCGAACTCGTTGACCGACCCGAACAGGCCGCCGCTCGAGAGCGTGGGCACGGGTGGTGAACTTGCCGACATCGTTCCTCGTTCCTCGCTCAGGCCGGGATCGCGTGGTGCAGCAGCGAGATCCCCGTACCTACTACCATCACAGTAGTAGACGAAGGGCGGTCACCGTGACACGCAAGGTCCGCGTCAAGCGGCGCGAGCGAGGCGAGCTGGCCAACGAGGTGCTGGCCGTGCTCGCCGCCGGCGACCCGCTGACCCCCGCCGAGGTTCTGGAGCGCCTGGACCGCGAGCTCGCGTACACCACGGTGATGACGACGCTGGCCCGGCTGTACGAGCGCGGCGCCGTCACCCGGGAGCGGTCGGGGCGGGCGTACGCCTACACCTGTGCGGACCCGGCTGCGGCGACCGCTCGCCAGATGCGCCGGATGCTCGACACCGAGGGCGACCGCGAGGTGGCGCTCGCCCGCTTCCTCGACGAGCTGGACCCCGCCGACGTGCCGGTGCTCGAGCGGCTGCTGCGCGAGGCCGGTGGCTGACGTGCGCGTCTCCATCTACATCCCGCTGCTCGCCGCTCTGGTGCTCGGCCTGCTAGGCCCGTGGGTGGCGCGTCGGCTGCCCCCGGCGACCGCGACCCGGCTGCTGACCGCTGCCGCTGCGGTGACTGCCGCGGCCACGACATTCGTTCTTGGTGTGCTCGCGTTCACCCTGGTCGCGCGGCTGGCGCCGGTGGCCGAGCTGGGCAAGTGGTCGGCGCGATCGCTTGCCGCTGCCAGCCCGGTGCCGTCCGTGGTGGCCGCGGCGGCGGTCCTGTCCGTGGTGCTGCTGGCGGTCACCGCGACCCGGGCGCTGGTGCTGCGGGCCCGCGCCATGCTCGCCGCCCGCGACCTGTGCCGACGCCTCGGTGGCGGCCCGGGGGAGCTGGTGCTGGTCGACGACGGCCCGACCGGCGTCGACCTGTTCGCCCTCCCGGTCGGGCGAGGTCGCATCGTGGCGACCCGACGCGGGTTCGCCCGGATGGCCGCGGTCGAGCGGCGGGTGGCGCTGGCCCACGAGCACGCCCACCTGCGCCTGCACCACCATCGCTACCGGCTGGCCGTCGAGCTGGCGGCCGCGGTCAACCCGGCGCTGCGCCCGCTGGTCCCAGCGATGCGACTCGCCACCGAGCGCTGGGCCGACGAGGCGGCGGCGGTCGTGGTGGGGGACCGGCCGGCCGTCGCCCGAGCCCTCGCCAACGTCGCCCTGCAGTCGCAACGGCCCGAGGTGAGCCGGCAGACCGTGGCGAGCCTGGCGTTCGGCGGGTCCCAGGTGGTCCCGCGGGTGCGGGCCCTCATCGAACCGCAGCCGCGTCGCCGGCCGGTGCTCGTGATCGCGGCGATGGTGCTGCTGCTCGTCACCGGGACCGCCGCGGTCGACGCCGAGCAGGACGCTGAGCACCTCTTCGAGCACGTGATGATCGGGGCCAGCGGGCGGTGACTCGGACGTCCGAGCACCCCAGTGACCCGCGCTGGTCGCCCTGGCGAGCCGTCGTCGGCTTCGGCGTGGTCAGCCTCGCGGCCGACATGGTCTACGAAGGCGCACGCTCGGTCTACGGCCCGCTGCTCGCTTCGCTGGGCGCCTCGGCGCTGGTGGTCGGGCTGGTGACCGGTGCGGGCGAGGGCATCGCGCTGGTGCTGCGGCTGGTGTTCGGGGCCGCGGCCGACCGCACGGGGCGCTACTGGACGCTGACTCTGGTCGGGTACGCGCTGACCGCCGTCTGCGTCCCGTTGCTGGCGATCGCGCCGTTCCTCGGGGGAGCCGGGCTGTTCGTCGCCAGTGCCCTCATCCTCGCCGAACGGACCGGAAAGGCCGTCCGCAGCCCGGCCAAGAGCGCGCTGCTCGCCCACGCTGCCGGGGCGGTGGGGCGCGGCCGCGGATTTGCAGTTCACAAGGCGCTGGACCAGATCGGCGCGCTGGCCGGGCCGCTGCTGGTGGCCGCGATGATCGGTCTCACCGCCGCCATCTGGCCGGCGATGGCGATCCTCGCCGTCCCCGGCGCCGCGGCGATCGCGCTGCTGGTCTGGATGCGCCGGCGGGTGCCCGACCCGGCGACCTACGACCGCGACCTGCCCGGTGAGGTCGCCGGCGAGGTGGACGGCGGTGACACCTCGTCGGGTGGACTGCGCGCCGCCGTCGGCGCGGGGATGCCCCGGGAGTTCCTCCTCTTCGCCGGGTCGGCCGGTGCTGCGACCGCCGGGCTGCTGACCTTCGGCATCATCTCGTTCCACCTCACCCAGACCGACCTGCTGCCGGTCGCGGGCGTTCCGGTCCTCTATGCCGGTGCCATGGCGACCGCGGCCGTCGCGGCGCTGGTCAGCGGCTGGCTCTACGACCGGTGGCAGGCCAAGGTGCTGCTCGCGCTGCCGTTCCTGGTGGCCACGGTGCCGGCGCTCGCGCTCTCCGGCGGGCTCGGTGGGGCCGTGGCCGGGGTGCTGCTGTGGGGCGCCGCGGTCGGCGTGCAGGACTCGACGGTCAAGGCGCTGGTGGCCGACCTGGTGCCGGCCGGCCGCCGGGCCACGGCGTACGGCGTGTTCGCCGCGATCCAGGGGTCCGCGGCGCTCGTCGGGGGCGGCGTGGCCGGGGCGCTGTACGAGCGGTCCATCCCGACCCTGGTCGTGGTGGTGGCGGTCAGCCAGCTGGGGGCGCTGGCGCTGCTCGCCGCGACGCTGCGGGCCAAGACGCGAACGGGGCCGCGGACCGGGTCGCCGCCGGCGAAGCCCCCCGTGCCGCCGCCGCCGAGGTGAGGGTGACGTCGGTGCCGGTGAGCTCGACGAACAGCCCGTCCCGGCGCGCGGTGACCTTCTTGAGCACCGTCCCCTTGGGCAGGCCGCGGACCCGGTAGGTCAGCGTGAACCGGTCGGTGATCGACCCGGTGAGCGAGGCGGTCAGGGTCCGGCCGCCGCCCAGCTCCAGGGACTCCGGCTCGATCCGCAGCCGTCGGCCGTCGGCGGTCACCTTCGCCAGCGCCGTTACCGGCAGGGTCTCGCCGATGATGGTGATGTCCCCGCGCAGCCGGACCCGGCCGCCCGGTGCGCGACTCAGCTCGCCGTCGAGCCCACCCTGACGGAGCACCTCGGCGTAGGTCACCAGGGCCTCGGCCCGCAGGCGCCCGATGTCCACGTTCCCGTTGGTGGGCAGCCCGACGTCGTGACCCGTCGCGAGAACGCTGCGCAGCCGCGACCCCTGCGCCGTCACGACCGGAGCCTCGAGCTTGACGGTGTCGAAGCGGCCTCGGGCCAGCTGGGTGAGGAACGGGAACCCCTCGATGCCCACCTTCGGATCGGTCATGCCGTCCGCCGCCAGGCTCGCCTCGGTCCGGTTGGCCACGAACCAGCGGGCCGCGCTGTCGCCACCGAGGGCGACGAGGGCGACGACGACAAGGAAGACCACGAATCCGCGCACCCGAAACGGTAACCCGTGCCGAGGCGGCCGCTGACCACGCGCCCGTCGGCTACCGGACCGCGGCGAACAGCTCGTCGACGTAAGCGTTGGCGAACGTGCGGTCCGGGTCGAGGCGGTGCATCAACGCTGCATAGTCGTCCGCCCGGGGATAGCGGTCGAGCAGGGCCGGGCCGTGCTGGCTGACGACCTTGCCCCAGTGCCGGCGCGGCGCGAAGGGCGCGAGCCGCTCCTCGATCAGGGCGACCACGGGCAGGACCGCGTCGACGTCGAGGTCCCAGGTGAAGTGCAGCGTCACGCTGTCGCGGGCGTAGGCCGGACTCAGCCACAGGTCGTCGGCTGCGACCGCGCGGATCTCGGCGACCTGCAGCACCCGGGCGATCGGCTCCGCGATCTCGGCCAGGGCCTGCACGGCCGCTGTGCCGTCGGATCGGTCGACGAAGTACTCCGTCTGCAGCTCCTCGCCGCTGGACGGGGTGAAGTCCAGGCGGAAGTGCGGCAGTCGCTCGTGCCACGGACCCGGAACGCCGAGCTGCTCGGTGCACGCCTGCGTCGGCATCCCCGGCACCGGGTGCCGCGCCTCGTCGGCGCGGCGCGCGCCCGGCCAGGCGGCGGGCGCCGCACCTCCGTTGTCCTCCGGGGCCAGGAGCTTGCGCCACACCTGGCAGGTCACCGGCGAGCGCCAGGTGGTGAGGACGCTGACGCTGTAGGCGCTGGCGAGGATCTCGTCGAGGTCCTCCGTCAGCAAGTCCAGCGGTAGGTCGTCATCGACCACCTGGAGCATGTCGTACGCCGGCACCAGGTCGAGGGTGAGTCTGCGCACGATGCCGAGGGCGCCGAGCGCGACGACGGAACCCGCGAAGTCGGGGTCGGCCCGGCGCAGCGTCTGCACGGTGCCGTCCGCCGTCACGAGCTCGAGAGCCCCGACCGACGACGCGAGCCCCTGGTTGCCGGTGCCCGAGCCGTGCGTGCCGGTCGCGACCGCGCCGGCCACCGAGATGTGCGGCAGCGACCCGAGGTTGCGCAGCGCCAGCCCCTGGGCCTGCAGCGCGGTCGCCACCTCGCCGTAGCGCAGCCCGGCCGGAACCACCGCCTGCATCGCCGCCCGGTCGATCTCGAGGTCGCGGGGCATCCGGGCGAGCGACACGAGGTCGCCGGTGGTGTCCGCGACCGGGCTGAAGGAGTGCCGGGTGCCCAGCGCGCGGATCGCGTTCGAGCCGGCGACCAGGGCCGAGAGCTCGTCGAGCGAGGTCGGCTCGTGCACGCGGCGAGCGCCGTAGGTGAGGTTCCCCGCCCAGTTGTCCACACCCTCATCGTTGCCGACCGGGACGAATGCGCGAAACGGGCGCCGGCGCAAGCCGCCGCTCCGGACCACCGTCAAGTTTTTGCCACTCTTGGGACAAATGGGGTTCAGGGGGCCGCTGTGGCAGTCGAGGCTGAACTCTGTGCGCCGGTGCAGGCCGGCGCCGCCAGGGCCGGAACGAGTCGGACGACGCTAGCGATGCGGGAGCAGCTTGTGCAGCAGGGGTGGAAGCAGGCACGTCGGGGACTGACCGGCTTGCGTGGTCTGGTGGCGGTGACCGCTCTGGCGGTCGGGGTCAGCATCGTGCCGGGCGCCGCGTTCGCCGCAACGGCCCCCGCGCCGCCGCCTGCCCCGGTGTCGCCGGAGCCGGCCCCCGGGCAGAGCGAGGGGTTCGCGCCGTACCTCCCGCAGGTGTCCTGCGACCCGACGATCAAGCCGGGCACGGCCTCGTTCCGCTCCACGATGCTGGCCGCGTACGGCGGCCGCGATCTGGGCGTGGCCCGGTCCTGCGAGATCGGCGCGCGCAGCGAGCACAAGGAAGGCCGGGCCTGGGACTGGGGCCTGGACTCGTCCAAGCCCGCGGAGAAGGCGCTCGCCACCGCGTTCCTCGACTGGCTGCTGGCGCCCGGCGAGAACGGCATGAGCGCGCTGAACGCGCGACGGCTCGGCGTCATGTACGTCATCTACGACGGTCGGATCTGGAGCTCGTACCGGGCCGGCGAGGGCTGGCGCCCGTACTCCGGTGGCGAGAGCCACGGCGACCACCTGCACATCTCGCTGGCTTGGACCGGCGCGATGGCCCGCGCGTCCTGGTGGACCGGCAAGGCCGCCGCGACCGACTACGGACCGTGCGTGGAGTACACCGGAGTGGCCGCGTCGCCCTGGTCCGCCCCGCGCGCGACCCCCTGCCCCACCCCGATCAACGTGATGACCCTGACCGGCACGCCGCTGCTGAAGCAGGGCTCCACCGGCCCGTACGTCACCCAGCTGCAGCGGTTGCTCGGCGTCAGCCCGGTGTCCGGGTTCTTCGGGCCGATCACCGAGGCTGCGGTGCGTGCGCTGCAGCAGAGCGGGGGCCTGTCCGTGACCGGCACGACGACGCCGCCTACCTGGGCGGCCGCGCGGGGTGGCACCAGCCCCGCCCCGGTCGTGTCGCCGCCGCCAGCGACGCCGAGCACGCAGACCGTGACGGCCGGGCGCTCGCTGCCGGCCCGGATGACTGTCAAGGTCCGTCCTGGCGACACCCTCGGCACGATCGCCAAGCGCTGGCGCTCGACGGTGGCGGCCATCAGGTCCGCGAGCGGGTTGCGCAGCGACGTGATCCAGGTCGGTCAGCGGCTCAGCGTGCCGGTGCGCTCCGGGCTCACCCGCTACACCTGGAAGAAGCGCTCGGTCGGCGATCGCAACCGTGCGGTCAAGGTGCTGCAGTCGTCGATGGGGATGCGCAAGAAGTACCGCACCGGCTTCTTCGGGCCCAAGACCGAACGCAAGGTGGACAAGCTGAAGGCCCGGCGCGGCTGGAGCGCCGACGGTGTGGCCGGCCCCGGGGTGTGGCGGGCGCTCGGCGCCTGAGACGTCTAGCGCCGCCCGTGGATGGGTAGGCGACCGGGCATGCCGACCTCGACCGTGCCCGACGACGTACGCCAGCTGCTCGAAGCGCCCAACCCCGCGGTGATCACCTGTGTGCGCGCAGACGGGCAGCCGGTGTCCGTCGCGACGTGGTACCTGATGGATGGCGACCGCGTCCTGGTCAACATGGACGAGGGCCGCAAGCGCCTGGACTACCTGCGTGCCGACCCGCGGGTGAGCCTGACGGTGCTGGCCGAGGGCGACTGGTACACCCACGTGAGCATGCAGGGCCGGGTCGTCGAGATGAGCGACGACGAGGGGCTGGCCGGCATCGACCGGCTGTCCCGGCACTACCGGGCCAAGGACTACCCGAACCGCGAGCGGGGCCGGGTCAACGCGTGGATCGAGGTCGACCGCTGGCACGGCTGGGGCGCCACCACGACCAGCGACTGAGCCGACCGTACCGCCACACCGATCGAGTGGCGAGTCAGTCGAGCCGGTCGACGGCCGTGACGCGGACGACCGCCTCGCCGGCCCCGTCGGACGCCGCCAGGTCGACCTCGGCGCTGATGCCCCAGTCGTGGTCATCGGCCGGGTCGTCGAGGATCTGGCGGACCACCCACCGCCCGGGCTCCTCGGTGACGAGGAACAGCGCCGGGCCGCGGGCCCCCGGGCCGGTCTGCACCTGGTCGTGCTCGGCCCAGTAGCCCTCGAGCGCGGCGGCCCAGGCCGGGCCGTCCCAGCCGTCCTCGCCGTCGAGCTCGCCGAGGTCGGCATAGCGGTGCAGCGCCGCGAGCTCGACCCGGCGGAACATCGCGTTGCGCACGAGCACGCGGAACGCTCGGGTGTTGGTCGTGACCGCGGGCGGCTTCTCGTCGCGGGGGTCCACGACGCGTTCCGTGTCCGCGGCGTCGGGAGAGACGAGGCGCTCCCACTCGTCGAGCAGGCTGGAGTCGGTCTGGCGCACCAGCTCGCCCAGCCACTCGGTGAGGTCGCGCAGCTCCTCGGTCCGCGCCGACTCCGGCACGGTCTGGCGCAGCGCCTTGTAGGCGTCGGCGAGGTAACGCAGCACGAGCCCCTCGGACCGGGCGAGACCGTAGCTGCCGACGTACTCGGTGAAGGTCATCGCGCGCTCAGCCATGTCCCTGGCCACCGACTTCGGACGAAGCTCGTGGTCGGCGACCCACGGGTGCCCGCGCGCGTAGGACTGGTAGGCGTGCTCGAGGATCTCCTTGAGCGGCTCCGGCCAGGTGATCTCCTCGAGGCGCTCCATCCGCTCGTCGTACTCGATGCCCTCCGCCTTCATCGCTGCCACCGCCTCGCCGCGCGCTGACCGGCGCTGGGCCTGCAGGACCTGGCGCGGGTTCTCCAGGGTGGACTCCAGCACCGACAGGACGTCCATGGCGTACGTCGGTGAGAGCGGGTCGAGCAGGTCCAGCGCGGCGACCGCGAACGGCGACAGCGGCTGGTTGAGCGCGAAGTCGGGCTGCAGGTCGATGGTGAGCCGGACCCCGCGGCCGTCCGGCTCGGGGACCGGCAGTCGTTCGACGACCTCGCCCGCAAGCAGCGCACGGTAGATCGCGATCGCCTTCTTGACCAGGCGCAGCTGCGCCGGCCGCGACTCGTCGTTGTCCTCGAGCAGGTGGCGCAACGCGGCGTAGGGGTCGCCGGGGCGAGCGATGACGTTGAGCAGCATCGAGTGCGAGACGGCGAAGCTGGAGGTGAGCAGCTCCGGCTCGGCGGCGACGAGGCGCTCGAACGTCGGCTCGCCCCAGGACACGAAGCCGGGCGGGGGCTTGCGCTTGACCAGCTTGCGCACCTTCTTCGGGTCGTCGCCGGCCTTGGTGCGCGCCTTCTCGTTCTCCACCGTGTGCTCGGGTGCCTGCACGACGACGGTGCCGGCGCTGTCGAAACCGGCGCGGCCGGCACGGCCGGCGACCTGGTGGAACTCGCGCGCGGAGAGGTGGCGGGTCGTGGTCCCGTCGAACTTGGCCAGCGAGGTCATCAGCACGGTGCGGATCGGCACGTTGATGCCGACGCCGAGCGTGTCCGTGCCGCAGACGACCTTGAGCAGCCCGGCCTGGGTGAGCCGCTCGAC
>JBBRVU010000090.1:0-15512 GCA_038246575.1 Actinomycetes bacterium
CCACTCCTCGTGCTCGTTCCACGCCTCGTCGGCTGTGGCGGTGTGCTCTGCCGCAATTCGCTCCGAGTGCTCGGCCCAGGCGGGTTCTTCGGCAGCGGCGCGTTCGGCGGCGAGTCGCTCGGCGTGCTCGGCCCAGGCGGGTTCTTCGGCAGCGGCGCGTTCGGCGGCGAGTCGCTCGGCGTGCTCGGCCCAGGCGGGTTCTTCGGCGTCCGCGCGCTCGGCGTCCAGCCGCTCGGCGTGCTCGGCCCAGGCGGGTTCTTCGGCGTCCGCGCGCTCGGCGGCCAGCCGCTCGGCGTGCTCGGCCCAGGCGGATTCCTCTGCGTTGGCCCGCTCGGCGGCAGCCTGCTCGGCGGCGAGGCGCTCCTGCTCGGCGGCGAGGCGCTCCTGCTCCTCCTGGGCAAGTCGGCGGGCTTCCGCCCGAGCCACCCGCGCGGCCGCCTCGCGGGCGGCCAGTGCCTCGAGCTGCTGGTGCAGTGTCTCGGCATCCCGCAGCCGCTTGGTCTCTGCTGCCTCCACCTCCTGGGCGGCCTTGAGCTCGGCCGCTCGGGCGATCGCCTCGTCGTTGGCACGCTCCCGGGCTTCCAGCTCCTCGACCGGAACCAGGCGCAGCACGAGCTCGCTGCCTTCGTCGTCGTCCGGCTCGATCTCGGGGACCTCGGCGACGTCCACCGGGTCCGAGGTGTCGGCGACCGCCGAGTCCTCCACCACCTGCGACTGCTCGTCGCCAGGCTCCAGTGCGAGCTCGTCATCGACGGCCACCAACCCGGCCGCTACGAGGCGCGTGACAACTTGGCCTGCCTCGTACAGCGTGAAGCCGCACTCGCTGGCAAGGTCGGCGACGCTGCGCTGACTGTCCACCTTGCACAGCAGGGCCCACTCGTTGGGCCCGAGGGCAACCTCGTCCGAGGGCGGGCCGGACGCCAGGGTGGGCACCGTGCGGGGGCCGCCGATCGCGGCAAGAATCTGCTCCCAGGTCGTCGCCCGGTCGCGCAGCTCGTCCATGAGGACATCCACCGACATCGGCGGCGCGACGTCCTGCCGGGTCTTCTTGTTCTTGCGGAACTTCCAGGCCACGACGGGCCAGCCGAGCAGGTCCGCGAGAGCGTCCTTGAGGTGCTCGACGACGAACTCCTCGACCACATCCAGCTCGACATAGCCCAGGTGGACGAGCAGCTCGCCCAGCCGCCAGCCTTGCAGCTCGGTCCGCTGGATCTCCAGGGCCTCGGACAGTGCTTCCGGGGTCAGGGCGCCGCGGGACATCAGCCGCACGCCGAGCATCACCCGGCGACCGGGGACGAACACGGCGTACACCTGGCCGTCGCGCAGATAGACCTCGGCCTCGTCGCCCTCCTGGTCGCGGACGACCAGGCACCCGGAGGCGTGGGACGAGGACAGGTCGTGCAGCACGGATTCGACGGTGGAGGAGAGGAGGGCACCCTCGGGCACGAGCTGACCTCCTTCCCCGATATCGAGGTCGCGGGCGACCGGGTGAGCGCTGTGGCGTGAGCGACCAGCGGTGCAGCGCGAGCCACACCACCGGACAGAGATGGCATCGGCAGGATGAGCGCATTTGTTGAGGCCCGGAGACCGGTGCGTTCCGGCGCCTGCGGCAGGCGTGTCCCAGCAGCCCGCGACCGGACGTGACACGATGCGGGCGTGAGCGTGTCCACCACCCTGATCACCGTCGCCCCGACCGGCGCCGAGACCGCCAAGGCCGACGCCCCGGCCCTGCCGGTGACCCTCGACGAGCTGGTCGCCGCTGCCCGGGCCTGCGAGAGCGCCGGGGCGGCCCTCGTCCACGTCCACATCCGCGACGACGAGGGCCTGCCCAGCCTGGACCCGGGTCGGCTGCGCGACACCGTGACGGCCGTGCGCGAGCAGACCGATCTGGTCGTCCAGCTCAGCACCGGTGGCGCCGTCACCGATCCGCTCGAGGCCCGGCTGGCAGTTCTCGACGCCCAGCCGGACTCCTGCTCCCTGACCTGCGGCACGGTGAACTTCGGCGATGCCGTGTTCAGCAACCCGTGGCCGTTCATGGCCGAGCTCTACCAGCGCACCCAGGCGATGGAGGTGGTGCCGGAGTTCGAGCTCTTCGACCTGGGCCACGTCGCCGCCCTGCACCGGCTGCTCCAGACGTACGGGGAGCCCTACGGCGGGCACGTCCACGCCGACCTGGTGATGGGCGTCCCCGGCGGGATGCCCGGCACGGCCGCCGCCCTCGTCGCCTCCGTCGCGGCGCTGCCCGACGGCTGCTCCTGGTCGGCGACCGGCATCGGGCGCACCAGCCTCCCGGTGGCCCTCGCCGCTCTGGCCGCGGGCGGGCACCTGCGCGTCGGCATGGAGGACACACTCACCTTCGCCAAAGGCCAACCGGTCCGCGGCAACGAGGAGCTGGTCGCCCGGGCCGCCGACCTGGCCCGGATCGCCCAGCGACCCCCGATGACCACCGACGAGGCCCGTGCGTTGCTCAATGTGAAGGACCGCACTCTCGCCCCCGCGTCCCAGGAGGACCAGACGTGAGCCAGACCACCCCCCGCCCCAGCGGCCGCCGCCGGATCGACCGGGTTCTCGCCGAGGACTTCGCCGACGACCTGTCCTCCCTGGACCTCGACGAGGTACGGGCTCGCCGCCGCGACGCGGAGCAGGAGGAGGCCGACCTCTCCTACATCCGCCGCATGCTCCAGGGTCGGATGGACATCCTGCGCGCCGAGCTGGCCCGCCGAGCGGGCGGCTCCGGCGAGAAGATCATCGAGACCCTGTCCTCGGTGCTCGCCGACTCCGCACGCAGCGACCACGGCAGCGGGCGCTTCCTACGCGTCGAGCCGTCCCGGGTCGACGAGCACCGCCGGCTCGTCGAGCAGGTGGTCGCCGACGTGGGTGTGTCAGACGTCGCCCACTCGTCCGACGACGAGCTGCGTGCCTCGCTGGGTCGCTTGGAGGACTTCGAGAACGCGATCTCCGAGGATCGCCACAAGGTCCAGCAGGTGATGGACCGGCTCACCACCGAGGTCGCCGAGCGCTACAAGTCAGGCTCGGCCTCGGTCGACGACCTGCTGGCCGAGCGCTGACCGTCCCGCTCGTCGAGGTCATCCGCTCCGGCTTCGTCGAGGGTCTCCACCACGGCAGCGTCGTCGCACTCGCCGCCGACGGCAGCACCGTCTGGTCGGCAGGGTCGCCCGACCTGCTGGTCTTCCCGCGGTCGTCGAACAAGCCGATGCAAGCCGTCGGCATGCTCGACGCCGGTCTCGACCTCGACGGCGAGCAGCTCACCCTGGCCTGCGCGAGTCACTCCGGCGAGCCGCAGCACCTGAATGTCGTGCGCGCCATGCTCGCTGGTGCCGGTCTCACCGAGGAAGACCTGTGCAACCCGGCGGACTACCCCGTGGACGAGCAGGAGAAGCTCACCTATGTCGCAGCCGGTGGCGAGCCGGAAGCCGTGGTCATGAACTGCTCCGGCAAGCATGCGGCGATGCTGGCGACCTGCGTGGCGAACGGATGGTCCACCGAGGACTACCTCGACCCCCAGCACCCGCTGCAGCGTCAGCTGTTCGACACTGTCGAGCGCCTGGCCGGCGAGCGGATCACGGTGACCGGTGTCGACGGGTGCGGTGCACCGGTGTTCGCGATGAGCCTCACTGCGCTCGCCCGGAGCTTCGCCGCGATCGCGACGGCGCCGGAGGGGACTGCCGAGAACCGTGTCGCCACCGCCATGAGGGCCCACCCCGAGCTGCTCGGCGGCAGCGGGCGCGACGTGACCCGGCTGGTGGCGGGCATCCCCGGGTTGATCGCGAAGGACGGCGCCGAGGGCGTCTACGCGGCGGCCATGCCCGACGGCCGTGCCGTGGCCCTGAAGATCCTGGATGGCGCCGCCCGCGCCCGACCACCGGTGCTGGTCGCCGGGTTGCGCGCGCTTGGTGTCGAAGGGGAGGTTCTGGACGAGCTGGCCGAGGGCATCCTGCTCGGGGGCGGGCAACCGGTAGGCCACGTCCGGGCGGCGTCGTAGGAGTGCAGTGATGACCGAGTTGTACGACGATGACGCGCGCCTGCCCGATGGGCCGCGTCTTGCGCTGCGCCGGGCCGCCGGGCCGCGCCGGCCCTTCCTGCTCGTGCACGGGCTGGCGTCCAACGCCCGGCTCTGGGACGGCGTCGCCGTGCGCCTCGCCGAGGCCGGCCACGAGGTCGTCTCGGTCGACCTGCGCGGCCACGGCAGGTCCGAGCAGGTCGATCGTGGCTACACCACCGAGCAGTGCGCGCGCGACCTGGCAACCCTGTGCGTCGAGCTCGGGCTCGTCGGTGACCGCGCGCCGATCGCGGCCGGCCAGTCCTGGGGCGGCAACGTCGTGGTGACTCTCGCGGCCGAGCACGGTGGCGTGGCCGGCCTGGCCCTGGTCGACGGGGGCTGGATCACCCTCAAGGAGCGCTTCGCCACCTTCGACGAGTGCTGGGCGGCGATGGCCCCGCCGGTCTTCGACGGGATCACCCTCGAGGACATCAGCCAGCGGATCACCCAGTGGCACACCGACTGGCCGGCCGAGGGCATCGCCGGAACCCTGGCCAACTTCACCGTGCGCGCCGACGGCACCGTCGCCAACTGGCTCACCCGCGAGCACCACCGCGACATCGTGCACTCGCTGTACGTGGGCGACCCACGTCCGCTCTACCCGCTGGTCACCGTGCCGGTTCTGCTCACGCCTGCGGTCGGCGCAGACACCGACGACCTTCGCCGGGCCGGGCCGCTCGCAGCGCTCGAGCTGCTGCCGGACGCGACCATCGAGTGGTACGACGGCGCCGACCACGACCTGCACGCCCAGCAGCCGGAGCGGCTCGTGACGGACCTGCTCGCGCTCGCCGGCCGGACCGACCAGCCACGCGCCGGAGAGCCGCGATGAGCCGGCTCGTGGTCATGGGCTCGGGCGAGACCGCGCCGACCATGGTGCGGGTGCACCGCGAGCTGCTTGCCGACACGCCACCGGGCCCCGCGGTGATGCTCGACACGCCGTTCGCCTTCCAGATGAACCGCGACGAGCTCGTCGCACGCACCCGGCTGTACTTCTCCCAGAGCGTCGGTCGGGAGGTGGAGGTCGTCGAGTGGCCGCCGCGTCCGGACGACACCGTGGCCGGCGAACGCGCACTTGCCCTGCTCGACTCGGCCACCTGGGTCTTCGCCGGACCGGGCAGCCCCACGTACGCCCTTCGGCAGTGGCGGGACACCCCCCTTCCCGCGGCCCTGGCTGCCGTCGTGCGCCGTGGCGGGACCCTCGTGATGGGCAGCGCCGCCGCCGTCACCCTCGGCAGCCACGCGGTCCCGGTCTACGAGATCTACAAGGTCGGTGCCGACCCGGTGTGGGAGCGGGGGCTCGACCTGCTCGGCGAGCTGACCGGCATCGCGGGTGCCGTCATTCCGCACTACGACAACCGCGAGGGCGGCAACCACGACACGCGGTTCTGCTACCTCGGCGAGCCTCGGCTGCTCGCCCTCGAGCAGTCGCTGCCCGCTCGTGCCGGTGTCCTCGGCGTCGACGAGCACACGGCACTCGTCCTCGACCTCACGACCAGTTCGGTGCAGGTCCTGGGCAACGGCGTCGTCAGCCTCCGGCGTGGAGCCCACACCACGACGATCCCCGCCGGCGAGACGCGTCCGCTCGATGCGGTCGCCCGGTGGCTTCGCGGTGACGACGCGCCGGTGGCCGTCGCGGCACCGGCGAGCGAGCCGGACCCGCCCGGCGGCGACGACCGGGCGGCCGCGGCGCAGCCCACCGCTTTGCCCTCGCTACGTGCGGAGGCCGAGCGGGCCCGCGCCGACTTCGATGCCGCCCTGGCCCGCCGGGACGCGCCTGCCTGTGCTGAAGCCGTCCTCGGTCTGGAGCGAGCGATCGCGTCCTGGAGCGCCGACACCCTTCAGAGCAGCGACCTGGACGAGGCGCGCCGGGTGTTGCGCGCGCTGGTGGTGCGGCTCTCCGAGCTGGCCGCCACGGGGGTGCGTGACCCGCGCGAGAACATCGGGCCGTACGTCGACCTGGCACTGGACGTTCGAAAGTCGGCGCGTGAGGGAAAGGACTTCCAGACGGCGGACTTCGTCCGGGACCGCCTCACTGCCCTCGGTGTCGAGGTGCGCGACACAGGCGGCGGCACCACGTGGGTGCTCGACGAGAAGTGAGGTGAGTCGTGCCGGCTGGTGATCTGTTCGCCAGTGGGGGTGCGATGGGCCGAGCCATGGCTGGGCTGGACTGGGCAAGCACGACGCTCGGACCCGTCGAGCGGTGGTCGCCGACGCTGCGGACCCTGGTCGGGCTGTGCCTGACCTCGCAGGCTCCGACCATGGTCGTGTGGGGGCCCGAGCACATCCAGCTCTACAACGACGCGCTGGCCCAGATGATCGGGCCGAAGCACCCAGGCGCACTCGGGCGGCCCTATGCCGAGACGTTCGCCGAGATCTGGGACGACCTGCAGGGCCCGCTCCTGAGAAAGGTCTACGAGGACGGCGAGTCGGTCTACGTCGAGGACTCCCCGGTGTTCTTCCACCGACGGGTGCCCAACGAGGAGATGTTCTGGACGTTCTCCTGGAGCCCGGTCCGCGACGACGAGGGCCAGATCGCCGGCGCCTTCCACCCCGCAGCAGACGTCACCGGGCGCGTGGTGCTGGAACGCAGGCTGCGGCTGCTGCGCGACCTCGCCTCGTCGGCGGGCCAGGCCACCACCGTCCAGGACTGCCTTGAACGGGCGGCACTCGTCCTGTCCGCCGCGCCGGAGGACGTCCCGTTCTGCGCCTTCTACGTCCCGGAGATCGGCCACGAGGCGGGGGTCCCGACCGCAGCGCACCTGGCCGCCGCCTGCGGCATCCGGATGCCTGCCGCCGTCCTGCCGGTGGAGGTCGACCTGGTGCCCAGCAGCTTCTCCCGCTGGCCACTGACCGCGGCCGCCGAGACCGGTGAGGCTCAGGTCGTTGACGACCTGGATCTGTCCGGAGTCGAGTTCGACGGTGCGGCCTGGCCCGAGACGCCCAGCGCGGCGGTGGTGCTGCCCATCGCGCGACCCGATCGCCCGGCTCCCGCCGCGCTGCTGGTGGCCGGCGTCAGCCCACGTCGCGCGGTCGACGCTGAGCACCTGGACTTCCTCCGGCTGCTCGCCGGTCAGCTGGCCACAGCGCTGAGCACCGCGCGTCTGTTCGAGAACCAGCACCGCGTCGCCCTGACCCTGCAACGGTCGATGCTCCCCCAGAGCGGCGGCGTCTTCGGCCTGGATGTGGCGGCCCGGTACCTGCCGGGATCGACCGAGGTGGAGGTCGGTGGCGACTGGTATGACGTGATCAACCTGCCGGCCGGCCGGACCGCGGTGGTGATCGGCGACGTGATGGGACGTGGTGTACGCGCGGCCGCCGTGATGGGACAGCTGCGCGCTGCGGTGCGCGCCTACTCGCAGATGGACCTCTCACCCGAGCGGGTCCTGGACCTGCTGGACCGACTCGTCGAAGAGATGTCGACCGGTGCGACCGTGGGTCAGATCGTGACGTGCATCTACGCCGTCTACGACTCCGCAGAGCAGAGCCTCGTCCTGGCCAACGCGGGTCACCCCCCAGCGGTGCGGCTGAGCGCCGACGGTGACGTGACGTCCATGGACGGGCCGGTCGGGCCCCCACTGGGAGTCGGGGTCCATGACTATCAGTCCGAGACTCTTCCGTTCGCCGACGGGGACGGGTTGCTGCTCTACACCGATGGCCTCGTCGAGGCTCGCGGCGAAAGCCTGGACCGTGGCCTGGATCGACTGCTGCATGCTGTCGGTCAGGTCAACGACGGCGATCTGGAGCGTGTCGCCGATGCCGCCCTGACCGCCCGGGCGTCGCAGCGTCGCACCGACGACATCGCGGTCCTGGCCGTCAGGGTGCCGACCTCGAGTGATGACCGCGTGCGCGGTCACCTCGTCGAGCTGCGGGGTGTGCCGCGAGCGGCCCGGGTCGCGCGGCGAGCAGTCGACCGGATGCTCACTGCATGGGGGTTGCCGGAGCCGTTCGTGAAGAGCGCCGTCCTCGTCGCCGCCGAGCTCGTCACGAACGCCGTCACACATACGCCAGGGCCCCGACAGCTGCGCCTGCGCCTGCTTCCGGACAGGGTCGTGGTCGAGGTGACGGATGCGGACGAGCGGCCACCGCGCCGACTCTCGGCGGACGTCGGCGCCGAGGGTGGGCGCGGGCTCACGATCGTCTCAGCGCTGGCGAGCGACTGGGGTGTGCGACCCCTTGGCAGCGGAAAGGTGGTCTGGGCAGAGTTGGCTGTGGACCTGCCGTGACCAAGCTGCGATGGGTGTGACCGACCTCACCGCAGATCGCTTGCTCTCCGCTTGCAATTGCTAGCAACGTTGGCGACACTCGTGGAGTGACATCGTTGAAGGTCTCCTCGCTGGGTGAGTACATCCGCGAGCAGCGCGAGACGGCGCAGGTCTCTCTGCGCCAGCTGGCGACGACCGCCGGCGTGTCCAATCCCTATCTCAGCCAGATCGAGCGGGGCATCCGTAAACCGAGCGGCGAGATCCTGGCGCAGATCGCCAAGGGCCTGCGCATCTCGGCGGAGACGCTGTACGTGCGAGCCGGGTTGCTCGAGGAGCGCCCGGGCGGGGGTCACAGCGATGTGGTCGCGGCACTGCTCGCCGATGACGCGATCAGCGACCGGCACCGCCGGACCTTGATCGACATCTACGAGTCGTTTCGCGCCGAGCACGCCACCAAGCCCACCGCCACCAAGAAGACCACCACCAAGAAGACCGTGAGCAAGAGGTCCGGCACGACGGGACAGCGGTCGACGCAATCGTCGAGGAGGACGAGAGCATGAATCTGACCACCATCACCCGGAGCAAGCCGTTCTACGTGGCCGCCGGCGCGGGAGACCTCGCTGTGAAGACCGCCCGCGAGATCTCGGCCAAGCTGGACAAGGCACGTTCGACCGCGCTCAGCGTCGACCGTGACGACGTCACCAAGGCCGTCTCCACCCTGCAGACCGAGGCCGTCTCGCTGCCCGCCAAGGCCCAGACGGCTGCCGTGAGCGCTGCCGTCGAGGTCGCGGACCGCGCCGACGCCGTCTACGGCGAGCTCCTGACCCGCGGCCGCAGCGTCGTCGGCCGGATCCGTCGCCAGCAGGCCACCCAGGACCTCAAGCGCGACGCCGGCACTACTGTGCGCCGCACCAAGGCCGCGAAGACCACCGCCCGATCAGGCGCCTCGGACACCGCCAGCGCGGCGAAGGGCACCGCCACCACGGCCAAGAAGTCGGCCGCCAAGGCGACGCGCCGCACGAAGACCGCCGCCAAGCGGACCAGCACCACGGCGCGCAAGCGGACCGCGACGACCCGCAAGACGACCAAGTCGGCGACCACGTCGGCTCGCAAGACCGCCAAGTCCGCGGCCAGGGCCACCTCGGCCGGCGCCAAGAAGGTCGGCAACTGACCCACAGCGTCACCCTGCGTTGACCCGCGGCCCGTCCCGGCAGCCTCGTGCGGCACTGTCCATCTGTGCGCAGCACGATCGCCCGGGGCGGGCCGCGCGTCTACGCTGGGGGGATGGACATCCTCGGACCGGTGCAGTCGTTCGTCCTGCTCATCCTCGGCGTCGGGTCGCTGCTGCTCACCGGGTTCGCCGCCTTCGATGCCCTGCGCCGCAAGGGGTCGCTGTTCCCCCATGTCGGTCGGCTGACCAAGCCGGTGTGGCTGGGCATCCTTGCCGCCGCGTTCCTCATCTCCATCGTGTCCTTCGGCTACTCCACGCTGGGCCTGCTCAACGTCCTCGGGGTGATCGGCGCCGGTGTCTACCTGGCCGAGGTCCGGCCCAAGCTCAAGCAGCTCAGCGGCGGCTCGGGCAGCGACAGCGGCTACGGCTCGTACTGACGCGGTGGCCACAGACCATCACGGGCGAACCGCGCGGCTCGAGCTCGCCGACCAGACCTTGCGCGAGTGGGAGGCGACCGTCCTGGACGCTTCGCCCGAGGGCCTCGTCCTCGACCGGTCGGCGTTCTACCCCGGCGGCGGCGGGCAGCCGCCGGATCACGGCACCCTGCTCTGGGGCGGCACACAGACTCGCATCGTCGGTGCCCGCCGCGGCGAGGACCTCGTGCTGGTGCCGGCAGAGGGCGATCCCCTGCCACCGGTCGGGACGCAGGTGCGCGGCGCGATCGAGGACGAGCGACGCACCGCGCTGATGCGCACCCACTCCGGGCTGCACCTGCTCTCCGGCGTCGTCCTCCGTGACTTCGGCTGCCTCGTCACCGGTGGGAACATGGAGCCCCTGCAGGCCCGGATGGACTTCAACCTGCCGGACGTGCCCGAGGGCTTCAAGGAGCGGGTGGCCGAGGCGTGCGCGGCCGAGATCGCCGCGGATCGTGCGATCGAGGTGAGCACCTTGCCGCGCGCCGAGGCCTTCGCCACCCATCCGGACCTGATCCGGACCGCCACCGACCTGCTGCCACCAGACCTCGAGGTCGTGCGCATCGTCGACATCGTCGGGCTGGACACCCAGGCCGACGGCGGCACCCACGTCACCTCGACGCGCCAGGTCGGCCGGATCGACGTGGTCAAGGTCGAGAGCAAGGGCAAGGGATTCCGCCGGCTCCGCGTCCGGCTCACCGACAGCTGAGCCGCGGCCGACCGAGCGAATCAGACGTCGTCGGGGCCGTCGACGTTGACGGTCGGCGGCCCGTCACCGCCGCGCGCGATCACTGCGGTCGCCGGCTGGTCGGTGGGGTTGGACTCGCGATGTACGGCGTGCGCGGGCACGTGGATGAAGTCACCCGGTCCGGCGTCGACCAACCCCGCCCCGCCCGGGCCGAACTCCAGGCGCATCGCGCCCGACACGACGTAGAGGCTGGTCTCGTGCTCGCCGTGGTGATGCCACCCCGAGGCTGCACCCGGTTCGGTGTGCACCAAGCCGGCCCACAGGCCGGGAGCGTTGATGGCGAGCTTCCGGCGCATCCCGGGCGTGGGGTCGGCGTCGGTGAGCGAGTCGGGCGAGATCACCCGGACGGGTTCGGTCATGCCCCGAGCCTGCGGGGGGGCCCGGAGCGGGTCAAGCGGTTCCTCTGCTGACCAGGGCAAGAGGCGTCGCTTGGCCTCCCGGGTGAGAACGACCTCGGGATCGGGCAGGCCGGCCACGTGGAGCTCGTGACGGTCCAGGGCGACACCACCGGTTGCCGGCGCGCTGGGTCATCCACACCGTCGGCCCAGTCCACTCCAGGACCGAGGACCGCTCGACGACCCTGGCGGCCGCCCGTCGCGAGTCGTTGCTCGTCGCGGAGGACCTCGGCGCGGCCACTTTGCGCGAGCACCTGCCGGCCTCGGTGCGTGAGGTGCGCTTCGTGCTGTTCGGTGCGGCGACGTACGACGTGTTCCGTCTTGCGCTGACGATCTGCGAAACGCTGGCTGGGGGCGACCGACCGGGCCGTCGACCGACTATTCGCGAGCGGATCATTCCTGACACGCCAGCCGGCGGCTAGCCTTGCGGCGAACAGCTGCTTCCACGTGACCGGAGGTAACCGCCATGAGCGGTCGTGTCGTGCACTTCGAGATTCCGGCCGACGATCCCGAGCGGGCACAGGAGTTCTACCGGACCGCGTTCGGCTGGGCCGTCAACTCGATGCCCAACATGGGATACGCAATCCTGACTACAACGCCAACCGACGAGCGGGGGGCGCCAGCAGAGCCTGGGGCGATCAACGGCGGCATGCTCAGGCGTGAGTCGCCGGTGACCGCTCCGGTCGTCACCGTCGAGGTGGACGACATCGACCAAGCGCTGAAGACGATTGATTCCCTCGGTGGCTCGACTGCTCGGGAGAAGTTGCCCGTCGGCGACATGGGGTTCGCCGCGTACTTCACCGACTGCGAGGGCAACCTGCTGGGGCTCTGGGAGAACGCCGGCTGACTCCGGCTCGCGCTGCGGCCCGCCCCGGGCCCGTCTCTTGGCCGCGCCGAGGCCGGTTGCGTAACGTCGTACGTAACGTCCGAGGCGCAACCGGGACTGCTGCCAAGCCCCGGTACGTCATCTCCGAAGCGGAGCCTGTCATGTCCACGACCCCGATCGCCGACCACGCTCTTCTCTCCGACCGCCATTCCAGCGCACTGGTGGACACGAGCGGCTCGGTCGAGTGGCTGAGCTTCCCCCGGTTCGACTCCCCGTCTGTGTTCGGCCGGCTGCTCGGGATGGAGGCGGGCCACTGGCAGGTCCGCCCGGCCGGGGACTGGACGAGCAACCGGCGCTACGTCGAGCGCAGCCTCGTCCTCGAGACGACGTTCACGACAGCTTCCGGCACGGTGGTGGTGACCGATCTGCTGGCGCTGGGGGAGGACAACGGGGGCCACCGACTGGGCACCGACGTGCCGCACCTGTTGGTCCGCCGGGTCGTTTGCACACAGGGGACGGTGGAGATCGAGGTCGACTACCGGCCCCGCCCGGAGTACGGACTCGTCGTGCCGCTGCTCGCGGCGGTCGAGGGCGGCGTGACCGCGCGCGGCGGCGCCGAGTGGCTCGTCCTGACCTCGCCGGTGGCGCTCGAGCTGGCAGGAGGAACCGGCACCGGGTCGCTCCGTCTGGCCGAGGGCGACACCCTGCATCTCGCCCTGCATCGCTCGACCCTGGAGGAGACGGCGGCCCGGGTCTGGACCCAGTCGGAGCTCACCGAGGTCGTGGACCGCACCATCGAGGCCTGGCAGTCGTGGTCGGACCTGCACCAGTCCTACGACGGGCCGTGGGCCGACCTGGTCCAGCTGAGCGGTCGGGTCCTGCAGGGGCTGTCCTTCCAGCCAAGTGGCGCCGTGATCGCCGCGGCGACCACCTCGCTCCCGGAGGGAATCGGGGGCGAGCGCAACTGGGACTACCGCTACTCCTGGGTCCGGGACTCCAGCTTCGCGATGGAGGCTCTGTGGGTGGCTGCCTGCCCCGACGAGGCCGACGACTTCTTCGCGTTCATGACGACAGCTGCGGCGTCCGGCGTCGGCCCGGGCAAGGCGCTGCAGATCATGTTCGGCGTCGGCGGTGAGCACGACCTGACCGAGCGCGAGCTGCCGCACCTCGAGGGCTGGAGGGACAGCAGCCCGGTCCGTGTCGGCAACGGCGCGTGGGACCAGGCCCAGATCGACGTCTACGGCGAGCTGCTCGGCGCTGCCCACCGGCTGGCCGACCAGCTCAGCGACCTCGACGACCAGACCAAGGCGTTCCTCGCCGCCTGTGCCGACGCCGCCGCCGAGCGCTGGGTGGAGGAGGACCAGGGCATCTGGGAAGTGCGCGGGGACCCGCAGCACTTCCTGTACTCCAAGGTCATGTGCTGGGTCGCTCTGGACCGGGCAATCTCGCTGGCTGACCACATTGACGCGACGCACCGGGTGAAGGACTGGACCCGGGTCCGTGACCAGATCCACGAGATGGTCGTCCGGGACGGCTGGAGCGATGAGGCCAAGGCGTTCACGCAGTACGTGGGCTCCGACGCGCTGGACGCCTCGAACCTGATGATGGCCATCGTCGGGTTCCTGCCGGCCGACGACCCTCGGATGCTCGCGACCATCGACGCCACCGAGGAGCGGCTCACCGACGACCGGGGACTCGTCTACCGCTACCGCACCGAGGGCGGCGTCGACGGGCTCGCCGGCGAGGAGGGCACGTTCCTGCTGTGCACGTTCTGGCTGGCCCAGGCGTTCGCCCTCTCCGGCCAGGTCGAGCGCGCGGAAGCCGTCTTCGAGCGGGCCATCGCGTTCGTCAACGACGTCGGGCTGCTGGCCGAGGAGGTCGACCCCGAGACGGGCGAGCTGCTGGGCAACTTCCCGCAGGCGTTCAGCCACATCGGCCTGGTGAACGCTGCCTGGGCGATCAGCGAGGCACGACGTCTTGCGGCGGCGGCCGGCTGAGATGACCGGCCCCGGTGCCTTGGGGATCGGCACTCGGCCTGGACGCGAGCGTGAACGGCCGGGGCTACGGTCGGGGTCGCGCGACCCGTCCGGAGGCCGATGTCCCCGGGCCGCGCGCACCGCAGAGCGACGACCACGAGCTGGGGTCCCGGCCGCGGGCCGGCGACGAGAGCGCGTCTGTGGAGATCGTCGCCGCGTGGTCACCGATGATGCTGCTGGTTGGCTCGCGGCCACCTCTCCACCGACGCGTCCTGCGAGGAGATCGTGCAGGAGACGTGACTCGCAGTCATCCGCGGGCTGGGCGCGTTCGAGGGGCGATCCTCCGTAGGTACGTGGACGTTCCGCATCCTGACCAACCTCGCCAAGACCCGCGGGGTGCGCGACGCCCGGTGTGTCCCCGTGTCCTCGTTCTCGCCGCCGGTCGGCACCCCCGCGGTCGATCCCGACCGGTTGCGACCCCGCCGGTGCGGCCGAGCGCGCCGCTGCCGGTTGAGACGTTGGGTGCACGGGCTCAGGACGAGCTGGTGGCTGTCTTCCGCACCTTCCGCCGTGGCCCCGCGGAGACTAGCGGGGCCCTAGGTCCGCCGGTCGACCTTGTGCTGAGCCGCCTGCGCCAGCGGCTTGACCACCAGCAGGTCGATGTCGACGTGCGGCGGCCGGGTCACGCACCACGCGACGCAGTCGGCGACGTCCTCGGCGGTGAGCGGGGCGTCGACCCCCTCGTAAACCTTGGCCGCGCGGGCTGCGTCGCCGCCGAAGCGAGTGAGTGAGAACTCGTCGGTGGCGACCATGCCCGGCGCGATCTCGGTGACGCGCACGGGCTGACCGTTGAGCTCCAGCCGCAGCGTCTCGGTCATCACCGCGACACCGTGCTTGGCAGCGGTGTAGCCGCCACCTCCCTCGTACGCGATGCGGCCCGCGGTCGATCCCATCATCACGACGTGCCCCTGGCCGCTGGCCACCAGCGCCGGCAGCAAGGCCCTCGTCACCTGCAGCGCCCCGATGACGTTCACCTCGTACATCCGTCGCCAGTCGTCGGGGTCGGACTCCGCGACCGTGTCCATCCCCAGTGCGAGGCCGGCGTTGTTGACGAGCACGGTCACCTCGGGGACCTGTTCGGCCAGCGCGGCCACCGACTCCGCCGAGGTCACGTCGAGCGTGATCGCGCGGGCGCCGGTCTCCGCGCACAGCGCGTCGAGCCGGTCCCGGCGCCGGGCCGCCGCCACCACGTCGAACCCCTCGGCGGCCAGCCGCCGGGCGGTGGCGGCGCCGATGCCGCTGCTCGCCCCGGTGACCACCGCGGTTCCCCGATCTCCACCGTTCGTCATGGGCAGCATCCTGCCCCCCGGGCACAGCCGGTCCCCAGGTGGGTGAGCGGGGCGGGAATGGGGCACGCTCTCTTGCGGTTGGCCACCTGACGGAGGTATCTGACGTGAGCACGACGATCATTCGGCCGCGCGGCGCGCTGCCGCGCCGCATCGCCATGGTCAGCGTGCACACCTCGCCCCTCGACCAGCCCGGCACCGGCGACGCGGGCGGCATGAATGTCTACGTCGTCGAGCTCTCCCGGCGGCTGGCCGCGCTCGGCGTCGAGGTGGACGTGATCACGCGCGCCACCAGCTCGGACCTGCCACCCACGG
>JBBRVU010000091.1:0-15370 GCA_038246575.1 Actinomycetes bacterium
ACGTGGCCGGTGCCGTCCTCTACCTGTGCTCGCCGGCCGCATCGATGGTCACCGGGCACACGCTGCTCGTCGATGGCGGCTGGACCGCGCGCTGATCAGCCCTCCGGGGGCTGCGCGACGAGGTCCACGGTCATGCAGAGGCTATGGCGGCTCGGTTCGTAGTCGGCGAAGCGTGCGCACGGCGCGAAGCCCTCGGACGCGTACAGCGTCCGTGCCGCCTCGAACCCGGACATCGATCCGGTCTCGAGGCTGACCCGGTTGGTCAGGAGTCGATGGAGGACATGTCGCCGTACCGGTCGCCGGTCACAGCATCACGCGGCACCGCCGACTCGATTGCTGCCAGGTCCTGTTCGGTGAGAGTGATCGACGCGGCGCCGACGTTCTCCTCGAGGTACGCCACCCGCTTGGTGCCTGGTATGGGTGCCACGTCCCCGCCCTGGGCCAGCACCCACGCGAGAGCCAGCTGGCCCGGCGTCGCGTCCTTGGCCGCTGCGAGATCGCGGACCTGCGCAACCAGGGCGAGGTTGGCCGCGAGGGCGTCACCCTGGAACCGGGGGAAGTAGACGCTTCGCCGGGAGTCGTTGTCATCGAGGTCGTCGGTCTTGGAGATGGCGCCGGCCAGCAGTCCGCGTCCGAGCGGAGAGTAGGGAACGAGCCCGATGCCCAGCTCGCGCAGCGTCGGCAGGATCTCGTCCTCGACGTCCCGGCTGAACAGGCTGTACTCGGTCTGCAGAGCAGTGATCGGGTGCACTGCATGTGCTCGCCTGATCGTCGCGGTCGACGCCTCGGAGAGGCCGAGGTGGCACACCTTGCCGGCCTCGACCAGCTCGTGCATCGCACCTACCGTGTCCTCGATGGGGACGTCCTTGTCGACCCGGTGCTGGTAGTAGAGGTCTATGTGGTCGACGCCCAGGCGTTGCAGGGACGCATCGCACGCGGAGTGCACGTACTCGGGACGTCCATTGATCCCGAGGCGGCTCCCGTCCTCGCCACGCTGGTTGCCGAACTTGGTGGCGAGCTGGACATCGTCGCGTCGTCCCGCGATCGCTCGACCCACGAGCTTCTCGTTGGTGAACGGGCCGTACATGTCAGCGGTGTCGAGGAACGTCACGCCGAGGTCGAGAGCGCGGTGGATGGTGTCGATCGCCTGCTGCTCGTCGCGGTTGCCGTAGAACTCCGACATCCCCATGCAGCCGAGGCCCATCGTCGAGACGGTCAGCGAGTCTCTGACGCCAAGGGTGCGCGTGCCGAGGCTGTCGTGATTGCTCATGACCCGAGTCAACACCCCACGCCGTCGCTCCGGTGAGCCACCCGCCTCGCGTCCCCGTCGACGAGCATGATTTCGGCCATCTCGTACAGCCGTGCTTCGTGGAGCATGCGAAGCCTCGCACGACACCGCGTCACGGGACGATCGACGGGCTGGCGATCAGAACGTGGCCCTGACCTGGCACACCGTATCCCCGCGCCTTGCGGATGCCCGGATGTTGTCGGCGCCGGCGCTGTTGGGCAGCCGTCGGCGGACCACGAAGGAGCCGCTGCGACCGGCGGTCACCCCTCGCGTCTTCGTGACCCGCGTGCCGTCGTGGAAGATGCGCACGGACCAGGTTTGTCCCCGACGGTTGGTGTCGACCTCCACCTCGGTCTCGATCCGGCCGTTGTCAGGACTCAGCTTCAGCTTCAGCTGGCCGGTCGCGCAGGTCGCTCTCTCGATCACGTCGCCGGCCTTGGCCGACACCGGCAGAGCCGTGCTGGTGACGACGACGGCGGCGCCGAGGGCGAGGCTGCTGATCCGAATGACTGCACTTCGAGATGCCGCACCGTTCATGACGCCTCCTGAGAGTTCTCCGGTAGAGAATCGAGGCCCTGAACCTAGGTCGCAGATCCTTTCCGGGACCTCTCCCGGCGACTAACTCATGGCTAACGACCTGCCGCGCCGGAACATGGCGGCCCGAGCACGGGACCGGGGACCGGGCTCACGGCAACGGGCGCCGGCCGGCGAAGCCGAGGTCGAGGCGGTGGAACCACCCGAGGTCCCGGTCGCCTTCCAGCCAGCACAGCAGGACGTCGGTCCCGTCGAGCTCGCTCGGGAAGTCGACCAGCAGCGGAGCCAGGCCCTTGAGCACCGCCCCGGTCTGCTGCACCTGGGTCAGCAGCTCGTCCAGCCGCGCCTGCGCTGCCTTGAACTCGGGAACACCGCCGAGCGTGGTGGCCGGACCGCCGGATGTGGTGGCGGCGGCCAGCTCGGCGGCGTCGGCTCGCAACGTCACGATCTCGTCGAGTACCGGCAACAGGCGCCGCAGCTCGGTGACGGCCTCCTCACGCGAGAACATTGGCATGTGCGCAAGGGTCTCAGCAGACGTCCGGCGCCTCGTCCGCAGCACGTATCTCCATGATCGGAGATCGACCGCGCTCTCTTTTCCGCGCTCCGTCTCCGATCATGAGGCTGAAGGGCTGTCATGAGGCCGAAGGGCTGTCATGAGGCTGACCGGGCCGCGTCCAGCAAGGCGCCGAGCAGCTCTCGGGTGTGCGGCTCGTCGAACACCTCACTGATCCACGCCTCGGAGTCAGCACGGTCCGGGGAACGCGGGTTCGGTTCGAGCCAGTCGGTGGCCGCGATCTCGGTGATGTGCCCGAGCTGCGCGATGAGCATCGTGAGGTGACCGGGCCGGGTGAGCCGCGCTGGTCCGCCTGCTGCTTGGTAGGCGCCCATCAGCGCACGCACCCGGCCGGGATCGGCCCGGGCGAACTCGAACAGCACCAGTCCGAGCTCCTGGCTCGGGTCGGCCGCACCGCTGTTCTCCCAGTCGATGACGCAGATGCCGCCGTCGGTCGTCGGCAGGACGTTGTCGGCCCACAGGTCCCGGTGGCAGGTTCGCAGCTCCTCGGGCGGCTCGATCCAGGACTCCAGGGCGACCAGCTCGTCGCGCAGACCGGCCAGCCGTCCGGCGAACGGCGCCCCGGCGTTGCCTAGCTGCTCGACCAGCTCGTCCCAGCGCTCGGCGCCGACCGGTTCGTGGTGCCACGGGTCGAGTGGGCCGGGGTCGCCGTCGGGGACCTGGTGGATCGACGCAACCACCGTGCCCACCAGCTCCGGGTCCATCCCGGGGTCGGGCGGCAACAGATCGACCCACTCGTACACCCGGACCTGCTGGCCACCGACAGTGGCGAACACGGTTCCCTCTGTCGTACGCCGGACCTCAGGGGTCGGGACTCCGGCGCTGTGGGCCGCTTCCTGGAAGGCGGCGGACAGCCGCACCTCGCCCCCGACGGCCGGGCGGAACGGCACCTTCACCGCCGAGCGACCTTCGGCGGTCTCCAACCGCCACACGACTCCTTGTCTGCCTCGGGCCACCGGCCCGTCCGACAGCCGCGCTGCGGCACCGAGCCCGAACCGTCGAGCGAGCTCGACAGCGTCACCGGCATCCACGGCACCCAGTCTGCCGGTTGGCGGGGCTACGACACGGTTACCGTGTCGCAGCTCCGCCAACCAGGCGGCCGAGAGCAGCGAGCGGGCCCGACACGACCGAGGCGTCGCCCACCACGGTGGTCACCATCGCCGAAGGCGCCAACACGCGACTCGCCATCTCGTGCACCTCGTCCGGGGTCACGTCCAGCAGCCGCTTCGGGTGGTCCCGCAGCCACGACACGTCCAGGTCCTGCACGAGCAGCGTCGACAGGGTCGCGGCAAGCCCGGCCTGGGTCGACGCCGACAGTGCCAGAGCGCCGATCAGGTACTGCGCCGTGTCGCGCACCTCCACCTCACTCGGCGCGACGCTCGCCAGCCGACCCAGCTCGTAGCCGACCTCGAGCATCGCCGGTGCCGTGACCTCGGTGGCGACATCGGCCTGGAGGAGCAGGAACGAGTAGCGGTCGCCGTGCTGCAACGAGCTGCGCGGGCTGTAGGTGTAGCCCTTGTCCTCCCGGATGTTGCGCACCAGCCGGGACGAGAAGTAGCCCCCGAACAGCGCGTTCGTCAGCTCGAGAACGGCGTACGACGGATCGGTGCGCGGCAGCGCCGGCCCGCCGAGTCGCAGGTTCGACTGGACGGCACCGGGCCGGTCCACCAGCTGCAACGGCCCCGGTTGCATCGGCGACACCTTCGGCACCCGGGTGGCGCCACCGTCAGCCGTCCACTCCCCCAGCACGGTCTCCACCCGGTCCAGCGTCCGCGCCGGGCTCAGATCACCCACCAGCACGAGCAGCGACCCGGCCGGCACCATCCGCCGACGATGCGCGGTGCGCAGCGTCGCGGGAGAGACGTCCAGCACCTCCTGCGGCGTCGGGTAGTCCCTGCGGTAGGGATGAGAGCCGAAGGCCTGGGTCAGCCAGGCCTCGTCGGCGATGACTCCGGGCTGCGACAGAGCCCGGTGCGTCTGGTCGGCGACCCGGGCGCGCTCCCCCTCGACGGCCGCCTTCGGGTAGTCCGCCTCCATCAACAGCTCGGCGAGCAGCCCGAGCAGATCGGTCAGCCCGCCGGCCAGCGACTCACCCGCGACCATCATCCGATCGGCGTCGCTGGAGGCACGCAGGGAGCCGCCGATCCGCTGCAACGCCTCCGCCAGCTCGGACTGGTCACGCCCGGCGGCACCGAGCAGCATCGCTCGCTCCATCAGCCGCGACTTGGCCAGGTCCGCGTCGCGGCGGACAGAGGTCGGGATCCGTAGCCGCACATGGACGACGGGCACGCTGGCTCGACGGACAGCGACCACCCGCAGACCGTTCGGCAGCACCCGTTCGGCCAGTGTCGGCAGTTTCCCGCGGCGCACCTTCCCCAGCCCCGGCACGGGTCGGGCGGTGGCGTCCTCGAAGTCGACGGTCATCACGCACCGACCACGAGGTCGAGGCGAGCACGGTTGTGCGGACTCAGCGACGCAGCGGCCGCGCACACCGCGTCCTCGTCGACCTCGCGCACCATCGCCGGGAGCTCACCGACCAGCTCCGCCCGGCCGCGTTGCTGCTCGAACGCCGCCATCGACAGGGTTCGGCCGAGCACGTGGTCCTGGCCCTGCACGAGTGCGGACACCAGGCGAGCCTGCACCCGGTCCAGCTCGCCGGGCTCCAGTCCGCCGGTGGCCAGCCGGTCCAGCTCCTCGTCGATCGCCGCAACAACGCGGTCGGTCGTCACGTCGCTGCTGTGGTGCGCCTCCAGCACGAACGGGCACGGGTTGCGCACGTCGAACGGGTCCTGCATCAGACCGAGGTAGCTGTGGACCTCGCTGACGAGCCCGTCGCCGTGCATCAGCCGGCGGCGCAGCCGTGACGCGTCCCCGGTCGTGAGCGTCGAGGACAGCAGGACATACGGCAGATAGGCGTCCAGGTCAGCCGGGTCGCGCGTTCGCCAGCCCAGCGCGAGCGCCGGCGCCGGGGCCAGGGGATCGACCTGCTCACCGCGCCGCTCGCTCGTGGGCGCGGCCTCGGCGAAATCGGGTCGCTTGGCGACGGCGCGCGCGGGGACGTCACCGAAGTGCCGCTGCACGAGCGCCAGCGCCTCGTCGGCGTCGAAGTCACCTGCGACGGCCAACACGGCGTTCCCGGGCGCGTAGTAGCGCTCGAAGAAGTCCTGGGCGTCCTGCACGGTCGCACTCTCGAGATCCTCGAACCCGCCATAGCCGTTGTGGGCATTGGGGAACGTCTCGAACAGCACCGGCGCCAACGTCAGCCACGGAAAGCCGCCGTAGGGCTGGTTGAGCACGTTGACCCGGATCTCCTCCTTGACCACGGCCAGCTGGTTGGCCAGGTTCTCCTCGGTCACCCGCGGGGAGCGCATCCGGTCAGCCTCGAGGAACAGCGCGCGTTCCAGCGCGTGCGAGGGCAGCGCCTCGTAGTAGTTCGTGTAGTCGAAGCGGGTCGACCCGTTCAGCGTGCCACCCGAGGACTGCACGTACGTGACGTGCTCCATCTTCCCCAGGGATGCGGACCCCTGGAACATCAGGTGCTCGAACAGGTGGGCGAAGCCGGTGCGCCCCTCGGGCTCGCTACGGATGCCGACGTCGTAGTAGACGGCAACGGCGACCACCGGCGCACTGCGGTCCGGGGCGATGACAACACGCAGGCCGTTGTCGAGCGTCACGCGCTCCACGGCGTACGACCTGGCGGGGACGGCGACAGCTGACGGAGACATGCTGATGACGCTACCCACCGGTCAGCGAACCACTCCGTCCCACCTGCCCCTGCCCATGTCCACCCGGCTGCCGTCGGCCCGCAGCGGCGCGCCTTCGGCCTGGAGCCGGTCCAGGCATTCCTGCTCCTTGCCCGACGGTGGCGTCCCATCGGAGTGGATCACCCGCCACCACGGCAGCGAGCCGTCGCTGCGGGCCATCACCTGACCGACCTGCCGCGGTCCACCCGCGTCGAGGTACTCCGCGATGTCCCCGTAGGACATCACGGAACCCGGTGGGATCAGCTCGACGACGCGATGCACCCGCTCGTCGTACTCCTCGTCCACGTCCACAGCATTGCGCACCACCTCGCAGGCGACTCACGACGCTGACACGCGGGAGCAAGATCTGTGCAAGATCGCGCTCCTAACGTCGGGCCCGCGTCCGGCCGACCAGGCCGACATCGGCGCCATCACCTCGGTCCGTCGAAGGGGTCCAACTCATGAATCTCCAGCGAGGTCACACTCGAACGCTGCTCTCCGGCATCGGCGCGCTCGCCCTAGGAACAACTGTGGTGTTCGCGGCGGGCACGCCGTCTTTCGCTGCCGACCCGATCCCGCCGGCACCGCCCTCGACGGGCGCGGACGTCCCGCTCACGTACTTCGGCCCAGCACCGTCCGAGTCGTTCACGCCCGGACACGACCAGCTTGTCGGCCCGCAGCAGCTGCTGAAGTCCGGAAGCATCGACCCGACGGACCGCAGCATCACGCTCCCCCTCTACCTGGGGCACACCAAGGGCGGAAAGAACGTCTGGTACATCCTCACCGACACCAACGACGAGCGGAACGCCAACGCGCTAGGGCTCAACCACACGGCCAAGTTGTCCTACGTCGTAGGTGGCGCGCTCCAGCACGCGCAGCTGCAGGAGGACACCAGTCTGCGGTTCGACAACTTCAAGGTCGACTTCTCGCCCACGCGCACGCTCGTCCCGGGAGCCGCGCCCAATGCGTTCCCGCCCAAGACGGCCAAGGCCGGATCCGTCGGTGACAAGAAGTACAGCCCCTACGTGCAGCTGGACAACGCGCCGGGCCGCCCCATCTACAACGCGCCCGTCGTTGCCTTCGACACCGACGCTGCGACCCTGCAGAAGTCCTGCACCGGCCCCGTGGACTACTCCAAGGTCCATGATCGCGTTCTGCACATCTGTCCCGGCGCAAGCAACAGCAACGGGCAGGGAACCGTGACCGTCGCGACGACACCGATCTTCAGCTTCGGCAAGCCGGCGACCTACATCAGCACGGACTCGTCCTCCGAGCTGGTGGCGACGCTCGACAGCGGGACCTTCGCCCCTGCGCTCGGCAACCTCACGGTCGGCCGCGACGACTCGGCCTTCAGCGCGGTCGAGCGTCTGTTCGTGACAGCCAACGGTCAGACGAACAAGAACGCACCGGCGGGGAAGACGAATCCCCAGCGACAGGGCCTGAACAGTGCTCTCTCGGGTGAGGGGCCGCCGCTGAACGTCATCGGAGGCATCCCCAACGTGGCCAACGACTACAGCCCGGCCTGGGACATCAACCTCGGCTACTGGACCAAGCAGGCGAGCGACCTGGGCTACGTGTCACGGGTGACGGACGAGTTCCAGATCCTCAAGCTCGTCGAGGACGGCTGGATCACAGGTCCGGATGGGGCGGAGTACGGATCCATCGGGATCGTCGTGAACTGCCCGATCATCGAACGAGCCCTGTGAGCTAGCTCGACGACCGAGATCCGAACCAGCGCGCGGGGCGTCACCGGCAGGTGGCGTCCCGCGCGTCGGCTTCCATCGCCGACGACCGAAAGAGCCCACGATGTCGCGAAGCCAGGCGGTGGCCGCCCGTCGTACGAGCGTCGCCCTTCCGCTTCTTGTCCTCGCGCTGATCGGGCAGGCCGCGCCAGCCGCCGCCGGACCGCTCCTACGCGAGAGCGTCGTCCGCGAGGTCGATGCGCCGATCCTGCCGTCCTGGTACGCCCAGGGCGCCCACCCCCTCGCCCCGCGGGCGATCCTTCCCGGCGACGGGTCGACCACCACACCCGTGTGGTTCACCGCCGTGTCCGCCGTCGTCGCCTCACCCGCGTCAACGATCGAACAACTTGTCAACGACCCGCGGCTGGCGCTTGCGCCCGCAGCCCGCACTGACCTGCTTTCCGGCGCGATCGACCCACGCATCGTGGCCGTTCTGGCGGAGGTCTTGACGAGGCACACGCTCTCGGTCCAGGTCCTCCGCACCGGCCACAGCACGTACGTCGCGGGGACCACGGTCGTCTCCAACCACGTCTACGGACGAGCCGTAGACATCGACGTCGTCGACGGCGAGCCCGTCTCTCCGGCGAGCGAGGCAGCCCACACCCTGGCGCTCGAGCTGCTCGCCGCACCCGGACCGTTGCGACCGGAAGAGCTCGGGCAGCCGTGGCCGGACATGGTCGGCGGCGGGGTCTTCAGCAATGCGGCGCACCAGAACCACCTCCACCTCGGCTTCTACGACGCGGGGGGAGGCCGCGGGCCGTGATGCGGGACGGGGCGGTCACCTCCTTACCGACTCCTTACGCACCGGTTCCGCCGGAAGCAGATCCCTGGCGCGAGGGTTGCCCGAGCGTTCCATCGGCGAGGGCGGGAGCAGTCATGGGAGCAACTCAGGTGCTGGTGGTCGACGACGACGAGACGGTGCGCAGTGTCGTTCGGCTCTACCTCGAGGAGGACGGCTGCGAGGTTGTCGCGGCGGAGACGGGCCAGGAGGCACTAGCGCTCCTGTCGGGACAGCCGGCGTACGACCTGATCGTGCTCGACGTCATGCTGCCCGGCGCCGACGGCTGGGAGATCCTGCGCCACGTCCGCGCCGGCTCCACGGTCCCGGTCATCTTCCTCACGGCCCGGGGCAGTGAGGTCGACAAGATTCTGGGCCTCGAACTGGGCGCGGACGACTACGTGGTGAAGCCGTTCAGCGCGCGCGAGCTGGTCGCCCGGGTGCACAGCGTCCTCCGACGCAGGAACGGGGACGCGACTTCGCCGCAGTCCTTGCTCCACTTCGGTGACGTGGTGATCGACCTCGACGCGAGGGATGTGCGTGTGGCGGGGCGCGACAAGACGTTGACGGCGCTGGAGTTCGACCTGCTCGCCCACCTCGCGAGACATCCTCGCAGGGCCTTCACCCGCGAGCAGCTGCTCCGCGAGGTGTGGGGCCAGACCTGGCTGGGTGACCCGTCCTCGGTCACGGTGCTCGTGCGTCGGCTGCGGGAGAAGATCGAGGAGCGGCCCGGAGCCCCGCGGCGCCTGGTGACGGTCTACGGCGTCGGGTACCGGCTCCTGCAGGTGGAGGCGACGCCGCCGCCGGACGCGCCACGTCCCGACCCACGCCGGGTGACGGTCGTGGCACCGTGAACGCGACCACGTGGGGGTCCCTGGTCGCCCTGCTGTCGCTGACGACGCTGGCGGCCGGAGGAGTGGTCGTCGTCGGCACCATCGCGTTGCGCTGGCTGCGCCAGCGCTGCGCGCCGCTGGCCGTCCAAAGCGCACTCGTCGCTGCGGTCAGCGTGACGTCGTGCCTCGGCGGGATCGCAGCCGTGAGTGCCGGCATGATGGTGACAGGACACGACGTCGCGGTCGTCTTCGCCACCCTGCCGGTCAGCGGAGTGATCGCGCTGGCCTACGGCTGGCGCAGCGCCCGGCGGATCACCGCGGACCTGGAGGCCCTGGTCGACCTCGACCGGGACCCCGGGTCAGCGGACGTGGACGCGGCAGTCGCCAGCACTGGGCGGCGCGCACCGGGCACCCGTGAGGTCGCGGCCGTCGCGCACCGGCTGGAGGTGGCAGCCGAGCAGGTGACCGCTGCCCGAGCCCGTGAGCAACTGCTCGAGGCCAACCGACGGGAGCTCGTGGCGGCCGTGTCCCACGACCTGCGCACTCCACTGACCAGCATGCGGGTCATCGCCGAGGCTTTCAGCGACGACCTGGTCCGAGGTCCGCAGATGCGCAGCGCCTACCTGACCAGCCTGCTCGCCAACATCGCCCGGATGTCGGACCTGGTCGACGCGCTGTTCGAGCTCTCTCAGCTCGACGCGGGTCTGGTGACTCTGCGCAGCGAGCCGGTCAACCTCGACCAGATCGTGCTGGACCTGCTGGTCCGGTTCGAGCCGCACGCCGACGCAAAGGGCGTCGGTCTCCAGGCCGGTCTGGAGAGTCAGAACCAGGTGACTCTGGGGGACCCGCAGCGGTTGCAGCGCATCCTGAGCAACCTCGTGGACAACGCCATCCGGCACACCCCGGCCGGAGGATCGGTACGCGTCACCTTGGACCCGGCGGAGGCCGGCAGCATCGTGCGCGTCCAGGACGCGTGCGGCGGCATCCCGGAAGCCGACCTGCCGCGGGTCTTCGACCGGCTCTGGCGAGGTGACCAGTCGCGATCGTCAGCCGGCGCCGGCCTCGGGCTGACCATCGCGGCCGCCTTCGCGGATCTCCACGGTGGCCGGCTGACCGCATCCAACCGGCCCAGCGGGTGCGAGTTCAGCCTCGAGCTGCCGTCCCCTGGCGGCAGCCTTCGCCTGGCCGGCTAGGCCAGGACGGGGCCCGAGCAGGTCCGGGTACGGCGAGAGGGGGTCAGTACGTCGGCAGTGACGGGTCGATCTGGTTCGCCCAGGCGATGACTCCGCCGCCGACATGCACCGCATCGCTGAACCCGGCTCCCTTGAGCACAGCGAGAGCCTCCGCCGACCGGGCGCCACTCTTGCAGTGCAGAACCACCGGCTTGTCCTGCGGCAGCTCGGTGAGGGCGTCGCCGGAGAGGATGCGGTCCTTGGGGATCAACGTCGCGCCAGGGATGGACACGATCTCGAACTCGTTGGGCTCACGGACGTCGACGAGGAAGAAGTCCTTACCGGCGTCCATCATCTCCTTGAGGTCCTTGACCGAGATGGTGCTGTCCTTGGCCGCGTCGGCAGCCTCGTCGCTGATCGTGCCGCAGAACGCCTCGTAGTCGATCAGCCCGGTCTCCCGGGTGATCTCGGGGTTCTTGCCACACACGACGCACTCCGGGTCCTTGCGAACCCGAACGTCCCGGTAGGACATCTCCAGCGCGTCATAGACCTTGAGCCGGCCCACCATCGGGTCGCCGATGCCGGCGATGAGCTTGATGGCCTCATTGACCTGGATGGAGCCGATGCTGGCGCACAGCACGCCGAGGACGCCGCCCTCCGCGCAGGACGGCACCATGCCGGGCGGCGGGGGCTCGGGGTAGAGGCAGCGGTAGCAGGGCCCGTGCTCGGACCAGAACACCGACGCCTGGCCGTCGAAGCGGTAGATCGAGCCCCAAACGTACGGCTTGCCGAGCAGGACGGCGGCGTCGTTGACGAGGTAGCGGGTCGCGAAGTTGTCGGTGCCGTCGACGATGAGGTCGTACGGCTCGAAGATCTCGAACACGTTGGTCGAGTCCAGGCGCTCCTCGTGCAGGATCACCTCGACGAACGGGTTCGCCTCCTGGATCGACTCCTTGGCGCTCTTCGCCTTGGCCTTCCCGATGTCGGACTGGCCGTGGATGATCTGGCGCTGCAGGTTCGACTCGTCGACGACGTCGAAGTCGACGACGCCGAGCGTGCCGACGCCGGCCGCGGCCAGATAGAGCAAGGCGGGTGAGCCGAGGCCACCGGCCCCGACGACCAGGACCTTGGCGTTCTTCAGCCGCTTCTGACCGGTCATGCCGACCTCAGGGATGATCAGGTGGCGGCTGTAACGGCGTACCTCGTCAACGCTGAGCGCGCTGGCTGGCTCGACGAGTGGGGGCAGCGACACGGAGTCCTCCGGTTCGGGCTTGCGGCTGGTTCGCTAGCAGTCAACCGCCGGGACGGTGACCTGATTCCAGCGTGCCACCATGTGGACCGTGCGCAAGCGGCCGGTGGTGGGCATCACCTCCTACGTCGAGCAGGCCAGCTGGGGCGTCTGGGACGTCCCCGCCGCGCTGGTCCCGTTCAGCTACGTCGCACGCGTCGAGGCCGCTGGCGCGCGGGCGGTGGTCGTGCCGCCCTCGTCAGCCGGGCCGGACGAGCACGACGAGCTGCTCGACCGCCTCGACGGCGTCGTCTTCGCCGGCGGTGCCGACCTCGACCCGCAGGTCTACGGCGAGGCGCCGCACGAGGAGACGAAAGGGGTCCGACCGGAGCGCGACGCAGCTGAGCTGCCGCTGATGCGGGCGGCGCTCGACCGCGACGTCCCGGTGCTGGGCATCTGCCGCGGGATGCAGGTGATGTCTGTCGTACGTGGTGGGTCCCTGGTCCAGCACCTGCCCGACGTGGTGGGTCACGAGGGTCACCGGCCATCGCCGGGGGTCTACGGGCTGCACGAGGTTCGGCTCGCTCCCGGCAGCCGGGCCCAAGAGATCCTCGGCAGCTCCGTCAGCGTCCCGTCGTACCACCATCAGGGGCTGGGGTCGCCGGGCTCGCTGACGGTCACCGGCTGGGCCGACGACGACTCCCCCGAGGTGGTCGAGGACCCGACGCGTCGCTTCGCCCTCGGGGTGCTGTGGCACCCCGAGGCCAGCGAGGACCTACGGCTCTTCTCGGCACTGGTCGTGGCGGCCGCCGACCGGACGCGCCGCGCCGTCTAGGGTGCCCGCTGTGGCGACCTCCGAGGGACATGCACCGTTCGACGACGGCACGACCTGGTACCGCATCGACGGTGACCTGCGGCCCGACGATGCGGCTGGACCCGCTCCGCTCATCGTCCTGCACGGCGGGCCGGGCGCGACACACGACTACCTGACGCCGCTGGCCGACCTCGCCACCGGCGGCCGGGCGGTGGTGCTCTACGACCAGCTGGGCAACGGCCGCTCCTCACACTTCCCCGACCGCGGTGCGGACTTCTGGACCGTCGATCTCTTCGTCCGCGAGCTGGCGAACCTGCTCGCACACCTCGGGATCGCCGACCGCTACCACGTGCTCGGTCAGTCCTGGGGTGGCTTCCTGGCCCAGGAGCACGCCCTCACCGCGCCGTCCGGTCTTCGCTGCCTGGTGCTCTCCAACACCGCGGCGTCCTTCCCGGACTTCGTGTCGGAGGCCAACACGCTCCGCGCCGACCTGCCACCCGGTGTCGATAACACCCTGCGTCGACATGAGGACGCCGGCACGACCGACGACCCGGAGTACGCCGCCGCCTGCGAGGTCTTCTACCGGCGGCACCTGTGCCGGCTCGACCCGTGGCCGGCCGAGGTGACCGCCGCGCTGGCCAAGATCGACGAGGACCCGACCGTCTACCACACCATGAACGGTCCCTCGGAGTTCCACGTCATCGGCTCCATCAAGGACTGGTCCTCGACGTCGCGCCTGGCGCAGATCGGTGTGCCGACGTACGTCATCAGTGGCGAGCACGACGAGGCGACGCCCGCGCTGCAGGTGCCCTTGGTCGAGCACATCCGGGCCGCCGGCAACGAGGTCGAGCAGACGGTGATGGCGGGCTGCTCGCACCTGCCGATGTGGGAGCAGCCCGAGGAGTACAACCGACTGGTGACCGACTGGCTGGCCAGGCACGACTGACCCGCTCCACCTGCCCCGAGGGAGTCCCGATGAGCGAGAGCCCGTTCGACGAGCCGCCGGACCTCTCGACGGTCGAGATCCGCTGCTTCCTGCGCGGCCCCGACGGGCATCTCGTGGAGCTGTCCCAGGCGGCCGGGTGAAGCCATTCCTCCTGCTGCGCGCAGCAGAGCTCGCGACGCAGCGGCCACCCGGTGAGGTCGACGACGTGCACTTCACCGAGGCCCTCGCCGAGTCGGTGATCGAGGACACGACGCAGCCCGGCGACCTGGTGCTCGACCCGTTCGCGGGCTACGGCACCACGCTGGCAGTCGCCGAGCGGTTGGGCAGGAGGGCAGTCGGCGTCGAGCTGCTCGCCGATCACGTCGACCTCGTCCGGGCGCGCACCGTGGGCGACGCGTCGTCGGTGGTCCACGGCGACGCGCGGCGGCTCGCTGACCTGGTCGACGGACCGGTCGACCTCGTGCTGACGTCGCCGCCGTACATGTCCCGGATCGCACACCCGGAGAACCCCCTGACGGGCTACGCCACCGAGGACGGCGACTACTCGACGTACTTGCGCGAGCTGGGCTCGGTCTTCGGTCAGGTCGCAGAGCTGCTCCGGCCCGGCGGGCACGCGGTCGTCAACGTGGCGAACGTGGCCACGGGTGACCACGTCACGACGTTGGCGTGGGACGTGGGTCGGGTCGTCGGGTCGCACCTGGCCTTCCAGGGCGAGACGTTCCTGTGCTGGGACGAGCACCCGCCCGGCCTGGCCGGCGACTACCTGCTGTGGTTCCGCAAGCCTTGACGGTCGGCGCGGTCGGGGACAGGGCATGCGCGACAACAGCAAGCTCGATCAAGCCCTCACCTGCCGCGGCGAGCAGGATCGCCGCATGACGATCCCGTGGCACGAACCTCTCGTCCCCCGCACACCCGCAGCCCCCACCCTGCCCGAGCCACCACGGCGCGGTGAACCGGGCGGCGAACCGTGCGGCGTCTGCACCGGTGCTGGGCCGGCGGCCGTCTGGTCGGACGCGCACTGGACGCTCCACCCGCCGGTGGGAGGCAGCCTCCCCGGCACGGTGTGGGCCGCGTCGCGGGAGCACGCCGACTCGTTCGGCGACCTCTCGCCCGCGACGGCCGCCGGCTTCGGGGGGTTCTGCGCCAGGGTCGAGCGGGCCATGCTCGCCCGGGGCGACGTCGCACGGGTGCACCTCTACCGCTGGGGCGACGGCGGCGCGCATTTCCACGTGTGGTTCATGCCGCGCCCCCTCGGGATGGTCGAGGCGTCGGGTGCGATGCTGCCTCTGTGGGAGGACGTGCTGCCCAACGTGACGGACGAGGCGTTGCGCTCGGCGGCGGAGGCGGTGGCGGCAGGCATGGGATGACCCGGCCGCAGGACCAGTTCGTCGCCTTCGTCGAGCGATTGTCGGCCGACCTCGATGCGATCCCCGACCGGGCCACCGGGCTCGCGGCCGACGCCCACCTCTCCCGACACCACTTCGAGCGGGTCATCACCGCGCTCGCCGGTGAGTCGCCGACCCGGTTCCGCTCCCGCGTCCTGCTGGAGCGGGCTGCGTACCGGATGACCACCACCAGCGACACTCTTCTCGACATTGCCGTCGCGGCCGGCTTCTCGTCACACGAGGCCTTCACGCGCGCCTTCCGGCGGGAGTTCGGCGTCCCACCGTCTGCCTGGCGTCGCCGACCCTCGAGGTTCCAGATCCCGGCTCCCAATG
>JBBRVU010000092.1:0-15330 GCA_038246575.1 Actinomycetes bacterium
CAACCTCTGACCAGCGAGGTCGGATCTCGTCGGCTCACGCCTGGCTGGCGAACACCACGACGTTGTCGGTGTAGCCGCTCTCGGCCCGGTTGCTGTCGAACGGGCCACCACAGGTGATCAGGCGGAGCTCCGGTCCGCGGGTGTTGCCGTAGACCTTCAGCGTCGGGAACTCGTCCTTGGGATAGAGACGCACCGCGTTGACGACGAACGTGACCTTGCTGCCGTCCTTGCGGGTGACCATGACCTTGTTGCCCGGTCGCAGGTTGCCGAGCCGGTAGAAGACCGACGGCCCGTTGGCCTTCCCGTCGACATGGCCCTCGATGACCGAAGGGCCAACTGCCCCTGGGACCGGCGAGCCCTTGAACCAGGCGGCCTTGTCGTAGTCGGGGCCGGGCTTGGGGACCTGCAGTGAGCCGTCCTTCTTGAGGCCGACGACGGTGAGGTCAGAAGTCACGCCGATGGCCGGGATGCGGATGCTTGACGGGCGCGAGCCGGGATCCGCGGTTGACGTCGACCCCGATGGATCCGTCGAGGGTGCCGGAGCCGTGCCGGCTCCGGACACCGGGCCCGCCGCAGATGCGGGCGGTGCGGGTGGCGGTGGGGTCTGGTCGAGCAGGCCGGTTGCCACCGCGGCGCCCCCCCCGACGAGGAGGAACGCCGCGATGACAGACAGGATCCCACCGTTGCGACGCTGGGCGACGGGAGTCTCGTGCTTGTCGCGGCCAGCGTCGGTCATCAGCGGTTGGCGACTCGGGCGAACCGGCGACGGGTCGCCAGCGCGAGGCCGCCGAGGAGGGCGACGCCGCCGAAGCCGAGGAGGCCGACGTTCTCGACACCGGACGTGGTGCCGGCACCGGTCTCGACGCCACCGTTGGGCATCGAGCTCATCTGTGAGGCGTTGAGAACTCCGCAGATCGCGGGGTCGGTCGCCTCGGTGGGCAGGCTCGGGTCGAGGTCGGACTTGGCCTTGCCGTCGTACTTGCCGTTCTTGTTGTAGTCCACGCCGTGGACGACCACAACGGCGTCACCGGTGCGGACGGCCTTGGAGACCTCGCCGCTGACCTTGATCGAGCCGCGCTCGTAGCTGATCTTGCCGCCGGCGGCGGTGTCATAGCGGTCGACCGCGAGGACGGACTTGGGCGACGTGTCGCCGGACTTGGTGAGCGAGACGACGACGGGGCCGTAGGCGCCGCCGCCCTCGGTGGTGTTGATCTTGCCATTGCCGTCGGCGTCGTCGCCGGACGTCGGGCACTCGTGACGCGCGTCGGCGCCGAAGTGGATGTGCGCGGCGTGCGGCGAGTCCTTGAGCAGACCGCGCGCCGCCAAGTTCACGGTGAGCGTGTTGCCGGTGACGTCGACCATGGCGGTCCCGCTGGCGTTCGCGTCGTTGACCGGCTTCAGCCGGGCCTGCGCGGAGCCGTCGGCTGCCAGGGCCGGGCCGGCAAGGGCGAGGAGCGAGACCAGGCCCAGAGCGGGGGCAGCAAGTGCTGTTCGCTTGATGCTGTTCATGAGGTTCCTTTCATGATCCTGGGCTCTTGAGCATCGCCCGCAGGACCGCAGTGGTACGCGTTGTCGCGTCCTTCATGGGTGACTTCGGACCGGCGAACCCCGCAGGCTTGGTCGACTGGCCGATCAGCGCAGTGGCAAGAGTCACACCGGTCCGCACCCCCGGGTGGTTTCGAACCAGGGGAGCTTGCACGTCCATCAACTGCTAGGAGATCTCATGGGTTTCGCCCGAACGAGAATGGGGACGCGCCTTGCGTTTGTCTCCTTCGTCCTGGCAGTGGGAGCGACCGCGGCATGTGGCTCGACCTCTGATGCCACGTCCGGCCCGGCGGCGTCCCAGCCGTCATCGGCTGCGCCGAGCAGCGACTCGTCGACCAAGGCGCCCAGCGTCGCGTCGGCTGCCAAGGTCGTCATCACGATCAAGGACTTCGACTTCCAGACGCCCGGCTCGGTGCCGGCCGGAGCTGAGATCACGGTCAAGAACGAGGACAGCGCATCCCACACGGTGACGGCGAGCGGTCAGGGCGGCTTCGATGTCGTCATCGAGGGCAAGTCGTCTGCGATGTTCACCGCGCCGGACAAGCCAGGCGCCTATCCCTACATCTGCCGGTTCCACGGCAACATGACGGGCACGCTGACCGTCGCGTGACGGGCCGGACGCGTGCGGGACTGAGGATCACGACCGCGGTCGCGCTGGTCGTCGACGCGGTGGTTCACCTCCAGCTGGCCGGAACCTATGACCAGGCAGCCGCGGGGGGGATCGGGACGGGAAACCTCTTCCGCATCGAAGCAGTCGTCGCCCTGCTGGCAGCGGTCTTCGTGCTGGTGCGCGGCACCCGCGTCGCCTTCCTGATCGCCCTCGGCGTCGCCGGGTCGGCGTTGCTGGCGGTCGTGGTCACGCGGTACGTCGACCTGCCTGCCTTCGGGCCATTCCCGGCGATGTACGAGCCGGTGTGGTTCGGGAAGAAGACATTGAGCGCGGTTGCCGAGGGTGTGGGCAGCCTGATCGCTGTGGCTGGCCTGGTGATGACGACGCGCGTCAGCGAGCCGGTGCGACCCGGCCGGTGACGGACCCGAACCCGATGCGGGTTCCGTCAGCGCCCGCTGCCCAGGCCGAGACGGACACCTCGTCGCCGTCCTCGAGGAACGTCCGCGTCGAGCCGTCGTCGATGGTCACCGGCTCGCTGCCGTTCCAGGACAGCTCCAGGAACGAGCCGCGCTCCTCCCGCCCGGCGCCGGAGACTGTGCCCGACGCGAACAGGTCACCGGTGCGCAACGAGGCGCCGTTGACCGTCAGGTGGGCGAGCTGCTGGTCCGGCGTCCAGTACATGCCGGCGAAGGGCGGCCGGGACACGACGGTCCCGTTCCACTCGACCTCGAGCGACAGGTCGAGCCCCCAGTCCGCACCTCGGCCGAGATAGGGCAGCACCGGGGGGTCCTGCTCCGCCCCAGGCACCCGGGCCGCCTCCAGCGCGTCGAGGGGCACCACCCACGGCGACACCGACGTGGCGAAGGACTTCCCGAGAAACGGGCCCAGCGGGACGTACTCCCAGGCCTGCAGGTCGCGCGCGCTCCAGTCGTTGACGAGGCACACGCCGAACACGTGGTCAGCGAAGGCATCCACCGGGACGGCGTCGCCGTGCCGGGAGGGCACTCCGACGACAAAACCGACCTCCGCCTCGATGTCCAGACGCATCGACGGGCCGTACGTCGGTCGGCTCGCGTCCGCCGGCTTGCGTTGGCCGCACGGCCGCACGATCTCGGTCCCCGACGCGACCACCGTCCCGGAGCGGCCGTGGTAGCCGATGGGCAGGTGCTTCCAGTTGGGCGTGAGCGCGTCACTGTCGGGCCGGAAGAGGCGGCCGACGTTCTCGGCGTGGTGCTGGGAGGAGTAGAAGTCGACGTAGTCGGCCACCTGGAAGGGCAGCTGCAACGTCACATCTGACTGCGCCACCAGGTGGCCCTCCACGAGCTCGCGGTGCGCCTCCTGGGTGACCAGCTCGATCAGCCAGGCGCGCACCGCACGCCAGGCCGGTGGGCCGAGGGCCATGAACGGGTTCAGCGACGGTGCCTCGAACACGTGCCCGCCGTCGAGCCCCTCGGCCGCGGCGAGCGGGGCGAGGTCGAGCACGTCGTCACCGAGCGCGACACCGACCCGCGGGGCCTCGCCGTCGTAGGAGAAGACGCCGTACGGCAGGTTGGTGGCCGGGAACGGCGACCGCTCCGGGATCTCAACCCAGCTGTCCATCAATGGCTCCTGTCAGGCCGAGCGCGGCCAGGTCGTCGATCGGGTCGGTGACGCCGCAGCAGCCGAAGGAACGAAACGCCTGCCGTACATGCTTCATCGCGTCGTCGTTCCAGGACATGACGAAGGCCACCAGCGGGTCCGTACGGCGCTCGGCCAGGACCGCAGCCACCTCGGCTGCCTTGCCGGTCTGTTGGGCGACCCTGGTCGCCACCAGCACGTTGAGCAGGCCGTGCTGCTCGAAGCCGGTGTCCTCCCCGGTGTGCCGGACAGCGTGGTGCAGGCCCGCCGTCAGCTTGAACGGCAGCTCGCGCGCGGTGACGGCCACCAGGAACGCGGCAAGCTCCGCCTCGGTCGGGAATGCCTGCGCGGACGTCCCGCCGGTGCGGTACTTGGCTGCCTCCCAGCCGCCGCCGGCGACGAGGTCGAGCGAGTCGTCGAAGCCGGTCCGCGCCACTTCGAGGAAGCCGGTGGCACCGGTGAGCCGCGACAGGTTCGCGCCGACGGACGCTGCATCCGTACCGAGGCGCGCGTGCGCTGCTTCCACCGCAACCAGGGTCAGGCGGTCGTCGGCGGCGGTGGCGCGCAGCGCCTGGTGAGCGCCGTCGCCGACCACGTCGAAGACCAGCGCCACGTCCAGCGACTGGTCATGGGGAAGCGCGGCGAGCAGCTCGTCCAGCCGGGACGCGGGACACAGGAAGGGGCCGACGAGCCCGGCGTAGGAGGCGGCCCGGTGGATCTGGTGCTCGGCCAGCGCCCGGTCCATCGTGGCGTTGCCCGGGGGGAACAGAGCCGCGTCGTCCACCAGGCCGGTGAACAGAACAGGGGGAGCAAGAGGCACGGCGGGATCGGGAGGCACGGCCACGACCTCGACCCTACCCACGCGGCCGGGCCGCCAGGGGTTCGACGTCAGGGGTCCGCGCGGCGTGGCAGGGTAGGCCCGAGCAGGAGATGGATGCGACAGGGGAGTGCTCATGCCGTTCTACCGCCAGGTCGGTGAGGTGCCGCGCAAGCGGCACACGCAGTTCCGTCAGCCCGACGGCAGCCTCTACGCCGAGGAGCTGATGGGCGTCGAGGGCTTCTCCTCCGACGCCTCGTTGCTCTACCACCGCAACCTGCCCACCGCGATCGTCGCGAGCGAGGTCTTCGACGCTCCGACGTTTCAGCGCCGGCCCAACCACCCGCTGAAGCCACGTCACCTCAAGACGCACAAGCTCGACGGCGCGGCTGCGGCCAGGGACGCCGTCCTCGGCCGCCAGCACCTGCTCGCGAACGGTGATGTCCGCATCTCCTACGCCGTTGCCACCGAGCCCTCACCGCTCTACCGCAACGCGATCGGCGACGAGTGCGTCTACGTCGAGAGCGGGGATGCCGTCGTGGAGACCGTCTTCGGCTCGCTGGCCGTGAGCGCCGGAGACTACGTCGTGCTGCCGACCTCGACCACGCACCGCTGGGTCCCGCAGGGAGAGGTGCGGGTCCTGGTCACCGAGGCGTCTGGACACATCCGGCCGCCGAAGCGCTACCTGTCGAGCAAGGGGCAGTTCCTCGAGCACGCGCCTTACTGCGAGCGCGACATCCGTGGTCCGGCGGAGCCCTTCACCAGCGAGGGGGAGGACGTCGAGGTCCTGGTGCAGCACCGCGGGATCGGCTCCGCGACGGCATGGACGCGCTACGTCTATGCCCACCACCCGTTCGACGTGGTCGGCTGGGACGGCTGCCTGTATCCGCACGTGTTCTCGATCCACGACTTCGAGCCGATCACCGGCCGGCTGCACCAGCCGCCGCCGGTGCACCAGACCTTCGAGGGTCCAAACTTCGTCATCTGCTCGTTCGTGCCGCGGCTCTTCGACTACCACCCCGATGGCATCCCGGCGCCCTACAACCACGCCAACGTGGACTCCGACGAGGTCATCTTCTACACCGGCGGTGACTTCATGTCCCGCAAGGGAGCGGGCATCGAGCAGGGCTCGATCTCGCTGCACCCCTCCGGGTTCACCCACGGCCCGCAGCCGGGCTCGGTGGAGGCGTCCATCGGCAAGGAGAAGACGGACGAGCTCGCCGTGATGGTGGACACGTTCCGCCCGCTGGATCTGCTCGACCCGGCCCTGGCCTGTGAGGACACGTCCTACGCGTGGACCTGGGCCGGCCGCGAGGCTGTGCGCAGCACGGACCCGGAGACCGACTCGACGACCGGCTGACCGACCTCGCAGGGGGGAGCGTCAGGGCTGTAAGCACACGGCCGGCAGCTCGAACCAGCGCAGGTGCTCGAAGTCGGCCGAGACCCGCCCGGTGCCTCCCTCGACCGGGACGGCCCGGGCGAAGACCTCCCGCGCCTCGTCCAGGTAGCCGGCCAGGGCGCTCTCGGGCACCGGCTCGTCGTGGCGCGGGTAGGTCATCACACCGTCGTCGGCATAGCCGACCTGGGCGAGGCGAAGCGGTGGCTCGACCGGGCCGTTGCGATGCCGCCACAGGCCGGACGCCGGGTCGAACAGGTAGTCGGGAAGCAGCCGCCACCCGTGCTCGGCGACCAGGCCGACGGCGGCGACCACATAGTCCAGCACCGCCTCGGACACAAAGTAGTTGAAGTTGATCCGGACCCAGCCGGGCTTGATGCCCTCGCACCCGTGGGTGATCTCGCGCTCGAACTCGTGCGAGCGCTCGATGTCGATGCCGAGCAGTCGGTGTCCGTACGGTCCGGCGCATGAGCAGCCGCCGCGCGACTGGATGCCGAACAGGTCGTTGAGCAGCGATACGACGAAGTTGTGGTGCAGGTAGGTCGGACGCTCCCCGTGGGGCCCACCGGCCTGCCGGCGTACGACGAAGGACACGATCGAGAGCCGCTCGGCGTCGAGGTTTCCGAGGACCGCCAGCGACGGGTTGTGCCGCCAGGCCTCGACAGCGCGAGTGAGCAGGGCGTCCTCACGGGCCCGGATGGTGTCGACCCCGACCGCTGCCTTGAGCTGGAACACCAACCCGGCCCGGATCGACTCGACGATCGCGGGGGTCCCGCCCTCCTCACGATGAGCGGGGTCGTCGAGATAGACGTGCTCGAGCGGGTTGACGTAGGCCACGGTGCCGCCACCGGGCACCGTCGGGACCCGGTTGGTCAGCAGCTCTCGGCGGACGGCAAGGACGCCGGGCGTGCCGGGACCCCCGATGAACTTGTGCGGCGACACGAACACCGCGTCCTTGTGACAGAGCGGGTGGTCCTCACAGTCCTTGTTCATCTCGATGTCGACGTAGGGCGCGGCGGCCGCGAAGTCCCAGAAGGACAGCGCGCCGTGCCGGTGGAGCAGGTCGGCGATGCGGTGAGTGTTGGTGACGATGCCGGTCACGTTCGACGCCGCTGAGAACGACCCGATCCGCAACGGTCGGTCCGCGTACGCCTCGAGCTGACGCTCCAGCTCGTCGATGTCGATGCGGCCGTCGGGGTCTTCCGGGATGGTGAGGACGTCGCAGATGGACTCGCGCCACGGCAGCTCGTTCGAGTGGTGCTCGAAGGGGCCGATGAACACGACCGGGCGCTCGGCTGCCGGGATGTGAGCGGAGAGGCCGTACTTCTCGTCGAGGTCGGCCGGGATGCGCAGGTTGAGGATGCCGATCAGCTTGTCGATGGCGGCCGTCGACCCGGCTCAGCAGAAGATGACGACGGTGTCGTCGTCGCCACCGAGCTCGTCCCGGATGATGCGCCGGGCGTCCTCGCGCAGCCGGGTGGTCTGTAGGCCGGTCCCGCTGGACTCGGTGTGGGTGTTCGCGTAGCGGGGCAAGACCTCGCCGCGGATGAAGTCCTCGATGAAGGTCAGGGCCCGACCGCTGGCGGTGTAGTCGGCGTAGGTGACCCGACGCGGTCCGTAGGGGCCGTGCATTACCTGGTCGTCGCCGATCACCGACTCGCGGATCTTGACCAGCAGGGGGGTGTCCAGCAGAGGCTCGAGCATGGTCCAACCGTAGGCCGTACTGGCCGCTCGGTGAGTGGCACTCACCGTCGGCGGCCGGCCCGAGGCTCGGGGTGTGTGCTAAGAATGATCCATCATGTCTAGACAACTGCTCGACCTCGGCACTTTCGACATCGTCGTCGTCGGTTCGGGCAGCGCAGGCAGCGCTGCGGCCATCGCGGCGGGCCGGGCCGGCCGACGCGTGCTGCTCTTGGAGAAGCTGCCCTTCCTCGGTGGCGTCTCGACATCGGTTCTGGACACCTTTTACGGCTTCTACACACCTGGCAGTCGCCCCACCAAGGTCGTGGGCGGCGTTGCCGATGACGTCGTCGCGGCGCTCCGCACACTGGGTCCCGTCGTCGAGCGACCTAACACCTATGGCGCAGGGACCGGGGTGACCTATCACGCCGAGCACCTGAAGGTTGTGTGGGAGTCACTGGTGTCATCGGCTGGTGCCTCCATCCTGCTCCATGCGTTCGTGCAAGACGCTCATGTCTCCGACGGGCGGGTGCACGAACTGACGCTCGCCACGAAGGCCGGGCTGGCGCGGGTTGGTGCGCTCGTGGTCGTCGACGCCAGTGGCGATGCCGACGTCTGTCATTTCGCCGGCTTCGGCTATGAGCTTGCCGGTGAGCACGAGCCGGCGCAGACGTTGACCACCAGCTTCCGTCTGGTCAACGTCGACATCGCCAGGCGGAAGCAGGTGGGCAAGGAAGAGTTCCACCGGTTGATGCGTGAGGCGGCGGAGAGCCAGGACTACGACCTGCCCCGCCGGGACGGCTCGGACCACATCACCCCGGTCGAGGGCATGACAGCCACGGTCATGACCCGCCTCGACTCGACGGCGACCGTGGACGGCAAGCTCGTCAACGCCACCGACCCTGCCGTGCTGACCGACGCAGAGATGGCGGGACGCCGCCAGGCGCTGGAGTATGTCCGCTTCCTCGTCGACCGGGTGCCCGGCTACGAGCACGCACGGCTGGGGGCGTTGAGCACACAGATCGGCGTCCGGGAGACCAGGCGTGTGCACGGTGACCTGCGGCTGACCGCGGAGGACGTTCTCGGGGCCCGCCAGTTCGAGGATCAGGTCGGCCTGTGCGGGGCGCCCATCGAGGATCACCACAGCGGGGACGGGACGCGGTGGCGGTACCTGCCCGACGGACAGGTCGTCGGCATCCCGTACGGCACCCTGCTGGTCCGCGACTCCGCCAACGTCCTCGTGGCCGGTCGCTGCTTCTCGGCCACGCATGACGCACACGCGTCCGTCCGATCCATGGCCCAGTGCATGGCGATGGGTCAGGCCGCGGGGACGGCTGCGGCGCTCGCGGTCGAGCAGTCCTGCGATCCACGGGAAATCGATCACGTGCAGCTGCTGGCACGGCTGAGCGAGGACGGCGCGGTGCTCTCGCCGGACGACGCCGTCGCCGTCGCATGACCGTCGTCCGCACCATCCTCGGTGATGTCCAGAGCACCGACCTGGGTGTGTGTTTTGCCCATGAGCACCTGGTGATCGACGGAGGAATTGCCAAGATCATCAATCCGGAGATCTCGCTGCAGGACGTCGACGATGCCGTCGCTGAGATTGCCCCGTGCCGAGAGGCGGGTGTGCACTGCATGGTGGACGCCATGCCGGCCGATGCCGGGCGCAACGTCCTCAAGCTCGCCGAGATCAGCCGGCGCACCGGAACACACGTGATATCGACAACTGGCCTGCACCATTCCCGCTACTACGGCGAGCGTCATTGGGGCGAGTTGCTCGAGCCCGCCGAGATGGCTGACTTGTTCATCGCGGAGATAGAGACTGGCATCGATGCGCACGACTACAACGGCCCGGTCGTCAGTCGCACGGAGCATCGGGCGGGCCTGGTCAAGGTGGCCAGCAGTGCCGGTGGGCCAAGCGATCGGGACCGTCGCGTCTTCGCGGCCGCCGCGCTGACATCGGCTCGCACGGGCGTTGCGATCATGACCCACTGCGAGGGGGGCACCGGTGCGATCGAACAGCTGCACCTGCTCAGCGAGCTCCACGTTCCGCTGAGCAGGGCGGTGCTCTCACACACCGACAAGATCGCTGACTTCGGCTACCACCGCGAGATCCTCGCTTCGGGCGCCCGGGTCGTCTACGACCAGGGCCTGCGATCGCCGGACGTGACGCACGACCTGGTCGTCGCGATGGTGAACGAGGGTTACGCCGGCCAGCTGCTGCTGGGGAGCGACGGAGCGCGGCGCTCGCTGTGGTCCACGCTCGGCGGGTCACCCGGCCTGGCGGCTCTGCGCACTGCACTTGGCCGTCGCCTCGAGGCTGCCTTGGGACCCGAGACCATGACCCGGCTTTGGACAGCAAACCCGGCCGAGACACTGGCGTTGCGGCCATGACCCGGCTCGCTGGACGAGGTGTCGTGGTGACCGGGGCGAGTGGGATGGCTGCAGACGCCGCTCGCCGGTTTGCCGGGGAGGGCGCCGACGTCTTCGTCGTGGCCAGGGATCCCGAGGAGTGCGCGGCGCTCAGCCTGCCGTACGCCGTCGCCGATCTTGCTGACGAGTGCGCCGCCGAGCGGGCGTTCGCCGCGGCCGCCGCGTCCCTGCCGCGGCTGGATGCGCTCTACGCGGTCGCGGGCGGGAGCGGCAGACGCTTCGGGGACGGGCCGGTTCACGAACTATCCCTCGATGCATGGGAGGCGACGTTCCGGGCGAACGCCACGCCGGCGTTCCTCGCCGCCCGCGAGTCCGTGCGGATCATGCGCGAGCAGGCGAAGGATGGCTCGGGCAGCCGTGGTTCGCTGGTCCTGATGTCGAGCGTGTTGGCTCAGGACCCGGCGCCGTCGCTGTTCGCCACGCATGCCTACGCGGCGGCCAAGGCTGCGATCCTCGGCCTCACTCGCAGCATGGCGGCCTACTACGCGCCGCAGCAGATCAGGGTGAACGCCATCGCGCCGGCCCTGGTGCGGACGCCGATGAGCTCACGGGCGGCTACCGACCCTTCCAGCGTGTCGTTCGCCCGGGCACGCCAACCGCTGCGGGACGGGTTCCTGGACCCGGCCGATGTCACCGAGGCGGCGCTCTTCCTATGCAGTGCCGAGAGCCGCGCGATGACCGGGCAGACACTCACCGTCGATGGCGGCTGGACCGTCGCCGACCCCGTTCCTTGAGCCACAACACGAGAGGCTGACATGCCCGACACCTGGACCGTCGAGAACATCTCCGTCACTAAGGTCGCCAAGACGATCGATCATTCGCTGCTCAAGCCCGAGCTCACGCTCGCCGAGGTGCTAGCTGGGTGTGAGCTTGCGGCCGAGTACGACGTCGCGTCGGTCTGCTGCCGGCCGCTGGATGTCGGACGGTGTGTAGGCACACTGACCGGAAGCGACGTGCTCGTGGGGACGGTCATCGGTTTCCCGCACGGCAGCAGCACGACCTCGGTCAAGGTCGCCGAGGCGAGCCGCGCCCTCGATGACGGCGCCACCGAGCTGGACATGGTCCTGGCCATCGGCTGGCTGCGGTCGGGAGAGGATTCCTACGTCCATGACGACATCGCCGCCGTCGTCGAGGTCGCTCATGAGCGGGACGCGATCGTCAAGGTGATCCTGGAGAACGCCTATCTCTCCGAGGCAGAGAAGGTCCGCGCCTGCCGGCTCACGGAGAAGGCCGGCGGCGACTACGTCAAGACCTCGACGGGATACGCCCCGACGGGGTCGTCGATGGACGACCTACGACTGATGCGCGCAACCGTCTCTCCGACGGTGAAGGTCAAGGCGGCGGGCGGCATCCGCACCTTGGACCTTCTGATCGAGGGCCTCAACGCCGGGATGGACCGCTGTGGCGCGACTACGACGGCGGCCATCATCGACGACCTCAGGTCGCGCCAGTCGGCATGACTGACGGACGATTCCTGGGTATCGACCTCGGGGGCACCAACACCAAGCTCGTCGTCCTCGAGGTGGATGGCAAGGGTAGAACCCTCGTGGCATCTACCAGCGTGCCGACCGGAAACCAGGACCCGCCAGCCGACGTCATCGCCCGACTCGCGGCTGCCGGACGCGACTTGGTCAGGCAGAACGGCCCTGTTCTCGGCGCTGGGGTCGGCGTCCCTGGCTTGTTCGATGACACGGACGGTCGCATCGTCATGTTTACGAACCTGCCGATCGAGTGGAACGGCCACGCCTTCGGGAGGCCTCTTGCCGAGCTGCTGGGTCTGTCCACGTGGCTCATCAACGATGCCCGGGCATTCACGCTCGCTGAGAGCACCATGGGGGCGGCTGCTGGCTGCGCCACGGTGGTCTGCCTGACGCTGGGTACCGGTGTCGGTGGTGGCATCGTGGTCGACGGTCGGCTGCGATGGGGACCGTTCGGCCGTGCAGGGGAGGCAGGGCACCAGGTCGTCGACCCCGACGGCCCACTGTGCGGCTGCGGCAACCGAGGGTGCGTAGAGGCCTTCGCGACGTCAGCGGCCCTATGCCGCGCCGCCGGACAGTCGACGTCGGAAGCAGTGTTTGCGGCCGCGGCTTCCGGGGACGAGAGGGCGTCGGAAGCGGTCCGGGGGATGGTCGCACGGCTCGCCCTCGGCATCGGCAACCTGGTGACCGTGCTCTGGCCGGAGCGGGTGGTCATCGGCGGCGGTGTGGCCGCCGCCGGGGCGCCGCTGTTCGCACCCCTGCGGGAGGCTGTGGTGGTGACGACCCCGCTGGTCGACCCGGCCTCGTGGGAAATCGTCCCCGCTGCGCTCGGACCGACCGCCGGGGCGGTCGGCGCCGCCCTGTGGGCAGCAGAACGCCTGGGCGGCGACGGGGCCGGCGTCAGGGATGCTCGTGCACCACGTCGATGACGTACCGGTCCGCAACATAGCGCGTCTCGGTCCGCTCGAAGGCGCGACCACGCTGGTCGAAGAGGATGCGCAGCTCCACCAGGAGGGCCGCTTGTGGCGGAAGGTCGAGCAGATCCGTCTCGCTGGCACGGGCCATTCGAGCGGTGATGGTTCCCACTGCCCTCGTCGCGACGACTCCCCGCCGCTGTAGGGCATCGTGCAGCGATCCCGTGGCCAGATCCTCGTCGAGAACGCCCGCCAGCTCCGGGAGCAGCGCGGCGTCCTCGAGCGCGACCGGCGTGCCGTCCGCGAGACGGACCCGCACCACGCGGACCACTTCGGCCGCGTCTCCCAGCGACAGGTCGACCGACTCAACTGGGCGTGCATGCGTGACCGAGGCGTCGAGCAGGCGACTGGTGGCCATCGCCCCGCGCCGAGCCATCTCCTCGCTGAAGGAGAGGAAGACACCGGGACGACGGTGCACCGGCCGCTGAGACACGAAGGTGCCCTGACCGCGACGCCGATCTACCAGCCCGTCGTTCGTCAGCTCCTGGAGGGCCTGTCGCACGGTCATCCGGCTCACCGAGAAGCGCTCGCACAGCTCGGCTTCGCTCGGCAGCGGATCTCCGGGTTTTGCCTCGTCGACGAGGCCCCGCAAGTAGCGTTCGATCTCTCGGTAGCGCGCTCCTACCTGCTGCCCGCCCTTCGTTGACGCCACCATGGGTCGACTGTAGGGTGCCGAGCAATGTCTAGACAATCAGGTCTGCTGCCGGCGAGTGCTGCGGACACGGCGCCGCCTGCAGGCGTCGCTGGTCGGTGGACGCGCGCTGCAATCGCGCTGCTCGAAGAGATGGAGCGCAGCCAGGGGCCCGGCTTGGACGCCGCGGCGACGTTGTGCGCCGAGGCGATCGGCAGCGGTGGGCTGGCGCACTTGTTCGGCACCGGGCACAGCCGGATGGCCGTCGAGGAGATGTTCCCGCGTTACGGCTCCTTTCCCGGCTTCCACCCGATCGTCGAGCTCTCGAGCACCTTCCACACCCAGGTGGTGGGTGCAAACGGTCAGCGTCAGGCCATGTTCATCGAGCGGGTCGAAGGGCTCGCTGACGTCATCTTGCGCAACTTCTGGCTGGCACCACCGGACGTCATGGTCGTGATCAGCAACAGCGGCGTGACCGCGAACCCGATCGAGATGGCCATGGGTGCGCGGGATCGAGGGCTCCCAGTCGTGGCCGTGACATCGGTCGCGCACTCGCTGGCCTCGACGTTGGCTCATTCGAGTGGCACTCGGTTGCTGGACCACGCCGACGTCGTTATCGACCTCGGGACGCCCGTCGGGGACGCGATGGTCCAGGTGGAGGGCCTCGCGACGGCGGTCGGTCCCGGCTCCAGTGTGACTGGGGTAGCGGTCATCAACGAGATCAAGGTGCGCACAGCCGAGTTGCTGGTCGCCCGCGGAGCGATGCCGCCGGTCCTGACCAGCAGCGCGGTCGTGGGTGCAGACGAGTCGGCTCGTTTGTTCGACGCGGCCTATGACGAGCATGCGAAACGGCTCGCCCGGGTGCTGACGCCCGGCCGGGGATAACGCCGGCCCGGACTCGGGTCGGCGCGACAGGGATGCGACCGGACAACTTCCGGCGCGCAAAGGAGGAGTTTGATGAGGCACACCAGGTGGATGCGGGCCGCGGTCCTCGTGGCTACGGTCGGTCTCGGTGCCACGGCGTGTGGCGGCAGCGACGGTGGCACGACCACCGGGGCGGGCTCCGGCGGCAGCGGTTCCGGCGGCAGCGGTGACTACGTCATCGGCGTGAGCAACACCCTGGCCGGCAACGGCTGGCGCGAGCAGATGATCTGTTCGGTCAAGGCCCAGGCCCTGGCCAGTGGAAAGGTCAGCAAGGTCATCGCCATCTCGAAGAACGGCGGCCCGACCGAGCAGATCCAGGACCTGCAGAACCTGATCTCCCAGGGCGTCAACGCCATCATCGTGAACCCCTCCGACCGGGAGAAGCTCGACCCGGTCATCGAGCAGGCCGCCAAGAAGAACATCGTGGTGGTCGCTGTCGACCAGGCAGTGTCAGCACCAGACGCCTACGTCGCCACCAACGACCAGGTCGCCTATGGACGCCTGGGCGGCGAATGGCTCGCTGAAAAGATCGGCGGCAAGGGCAAGGTCCTCTACATGCGTGGCATCGACGGAGTGCCTGCGGACACAGACCGCGACACGGGCTTTCAGGAGGCAATGGCCAAGTACCCCGACATCCAGGTGAAGGAGGTCTTCACGGGCTGGGACTTCACCAAGGGTGGTGACATCGCGGTGCAGGAGCTCGGGTCCGGAAGCTACGACGGCGTCTGGACGTCCGGCATCGATTACACAGTTGTCAACGCGTTCAAGACCGTGGGCAAGGACCCCGTCCCCGTGGTGGGTGCCGACAACAACGCGTTCATCCAGCAGCTGCTCGAGGGGAAGCCCGGCGCAGCAGTCACCAACCCTGCCGTGATCGGCGCGGTCGGAACGTCGATCGCGCTGGACGTGCTGGACGGCAAGGACGTCTCCCGGGAGACAACGCTCGAGCCGGAGGTGTGGGACGCGCAAGCCAGCAAGGACAAGCTGGAGGCCAACAGCTTCCCCGAGCGCGATGCCACGTTCAGCTCGGCGGTTGAGGTCTCGCCCTACACCAGCTACCAGCCCGACCAGCTCTTCGCCTGCAAGGGCCCGGGTGAGTGAGAAGCTGAGCCGACTCGCCTGACCAGCCGTTCGTCGGTGGTGCCGAGTCCCTGTGCGGCACCACCGACGACGACCCACACGGAGCCAGATGACCGCCCCCCTCCAGAACGTCACCGCCGGGGCG
>JBBRVU010000093.1:0-15164 GCA_038246575.1 Actinomycetes bacterium
CACCGAGTGTGTCGAGATCGTGGGCCAGCGAACTGCACTCGGCTCGGGTCAGGGGCTCTGCGCTGAGAGAGAACCTCGCTGGCATAAGGAGCACCCTAGAACCGCTAGGCGCTCCCGGCCAAGGGTTCTGAGGAGACTCCCGAGAACGGCAGCGAAGCGTCGCCCCACCGGATCGCATATGGCTACCCAGCCGTGCAGGGATTCTGTGCAGCCGCATCGACGGCGCCGGTGGAGCCGAGTTGATGGATGTGGCGGTGTTGGCCTTGGTCAGGGTGTGTTGGGGTGTCGAAGTCCGGGCCGCGGTCGCTGTGCCGGCTGGCGGGCTCGCAGAGCAGGCGGATTCGATGACCTGGCCGCGGGGTTGTCCACGTTTGCTACCGAGCAGGGGCACCTCTTGCGAACCAGAGGAGTGACCCTGCGCTCTCGTTCACCCTCCGACGTGCTGCTCAGCGCGATCAGTTCTGCAGCTTCTCCATACATGAGCGGGCAAGCCGGGCGGTCATCCCGAGCCGCTCGGCGACCTCGTCCGGGCTTACCGACCCTCCACCTCCGGGCGCGGACTTGACCATCCCCAGCAGGTCCCTGACCCGCTCCATTGCCACGGGTGGTGGGGCGGGGCCAGCCCAGTGCAGGGCCCGCGGCGGCCAGACGTGGTCCACAGAAGGGGCCCCGCCGAACTCGTCTTCCGCCGCGTCCGCTTCGTACCCCTCGCCGAGATGTCCCCGCAGCTCACCCCCACTCCAGTCGAGTGAGTCCAATGGTCCCGCTGAGGACCGGTCGCCGGGGCGAACCGAGGATGTCGGTCCCGCGGGCGGTGACTGGGCGGGTGGAGTCGGCTGCGGCAGCCCAGCGGGACCGTCCAGGCCGGATGGGTCGTAGACGTGCCACGGCGCGCTGGCATACATCTGCCCGGTCACCTGCTCGAGCAGCGATCCAGCGGCGATGAGGTCGCGACCGGATCTCTCACCGGCCATGAACAGATTGTGGCTGGCGCGAAGCATGGGCGGCCAGGAGACCTGGCCGGAGACCATGGAGGGGGCCACGGTGGCGGCCAGAGCCAGCACGTCGGGGCTCTCGCCAAGGGTGTGGCGAAGCATGTGCAGCAGCCGCTCGGCATCGCGCCGGAGGTCCGAGGGCAGGTCCGCGCCGATCGACCGCACCATCTCGTGCAGTGTGAGCAGCCCGAGCATCGGCGGCGCGCTGGGATCGGCGAGCACTCCTTTCCAGACCTCAACCCGCTGATGGGTGCTGCCGGAGCGGAGCACGGCCAGGGTTGCCTCGACCGCCAGAGTTGCGGGGGCGTAGGCGTCCCACGCGACGGCGGTCGGCACGATGTGGACGGAGGCGCCGGCGGCAACGGGACCCGCCGGTCCCTGCGGCACGAACAGAATCGTCTGCGAGTGCGGAGCGATCCAAAGAGCGTGCTCGACCTGGGTGTCAGCGTCGGGCATCGCCCAGCGGACGCGGTAGCCACCGGGCCCGACGTCGACGGCCCAGCCGAGCGCCCGGTTCTCCTGCCCCGGGTCCCAGACGTGGTAGGGGTCCTCGGCGGGGACCGGCAGGGTCAGTGCGTTCCCGTGCTGGTCCCTGACTGTGGGCGCGGGAGCAGCCGCGGCGGTTGGCAGGTCGGCCATCGGCCGGTTGCGCAGGCCGCGAAGGATCACGACGAGCCGCGCTGCCGCGGGCAACGAACCGGACGTGAGCTGCGAGGCCAGCTCACCGTGGGATTCGTTGGCCGTGGCGGTGGTGTACACCGGAGCGGCGGCGTCGAAGTCAGGGGCCAGCCACACGTCATTGGGCGGCCCTCCTGCCCGGACGAGCACCGCCTGACTGACCTCGCGAGCCCCGATCCGCGCAGTAATCCGATACGCGCCGGGGTCGAGTTCGGCGCTCAGGGTGTCCATCGCCGTGGCGCCCTGGACCGGTCGTAGGAACGCGTCCAGGACCCGGATCCGGGCACCGGGCGCGGTCACCGACAGCCGGCCCAGTGTCGTTGGCGGTTCAGAGATCGACAACGCGGTCCTCCCCTGAAACAGACACCAGGCCGTCACCGACCAGGCCCATCGAGTCCTGGCTACTACCAGGACGCTGCACGTACCACTCACCGTCGTACAGTCTGACCGTCCAAGGACCGTCGACCGGCTCCCACGTCATGCGCGCACCGTCCGGCGCGACCAGCTCGACGGAGTCGCTGAAGTCGGCTGGGAAGTTGATAACGACCCTCCGGGCCGTTCGCCCGGGTGGCCGGCCGACCGTTGCGCTGGTCCGGACGGGACCGAAGACCATGTTCTCGGCTGAGTACAGCTCGACATGCTGCGGCACCGGCTTGTCCCGGGTGAGGTTAGCGACGACCGGACCCACGTAGGCCCTGAGGCCGCTGGTGGTGACCAGCCCGGTCTTCGGGTCAGCAGCGTTTCCGCGCAACCCCTCGATCAGCACCTTGCTGAAGAAGCCGCGCCGCGAATCCGCCTCTTCCGCTGAGCCGATCTCCTCGAACGAGAGGTCACCGGCACTCGTCGCGAAGCCGAGAAGCGTGACCACGCGCCCGCCGATTCGCGGTGGCGCGGAGAAGAACGGTTGGCCGGCGGTGGCGAGCAGCTCGTAGCTCCGGCAGCAGTCGGCGAACGCGCAGACCTCGGCGAAGGCGCCGTTCTTGGCCATCCAGGAGACGTAGGACCCGAGCTCGATATTGGGCTGGAACCTGGGCCGGGCTGTCGCATCGAGCAATGCCGCCTCGCCGTCGCCGGGCAGGATGCCGTGGCCGGCGACGAAGAAGTAGAGACGTGAGGCTGCACGGGCGGTGGCCTGGTCTTCCTCGGGAACGGTGCCAATAGCCTGGTTCAGGTTCTCGTGTGCCGCCCACAGGGCCTCGTCGATCAGCTGCTTGGTCGGCTTGGCCGTGGCCGGCTTCGCCGGCGCCTTCTTCGGCGTGATGATGAGCTCGACATTCTTTGCCGGCAGGCCGCCCTGTTCGGGGTCCACCAGCCAGTCAACGAACGCGCGGGCGTCGTTGACCGGACCGCTCAGCGGCTTGTAGCCGCCGGGGTATGCGTTTATGCCGACGGCAACGGCGTAGTGGAACGGGTTCGGGCTGGCCATGTCACCACGTCCGGATCAACTCGACAAGGCTCTCCTGGACTAGCGGGTCGTTGTCGAAATCGCCGTGGCGGACGGCGCCAGAACGGAAGCCGGGCTCGGCTTCCGGCTCCGTTGGAGAACGCACGAGCAGACCCTGGCCGCCAAGGTAATCGCGCAGGTCGGCCAGCCGCGCGGCCTTGCCCGTGTCGGACCTGAGCAACTCGTCAACGTCGCCGTCGAAGTAGCGGGCCAGGCCCACCAGCGGAGACCACGCGGACTTGGCACTCGCATCGCGCTCGAGGAGGCCGGAGACCAGGTAGAGCAGAGAGCGCGGGTAGACAGCACCCGCCAGGCGATCGGCCCGCTCCGCTGCGTCGGTCATGGTGAACATGCGGAAGCGGCCGATCCGTTCTCGACCCAGCCAGTCCGGTTGCTTGCCCAGGGCGTCGGCGAAGTGGACGGACGTCGCGGCCGGCGCGAGGAAGCACACCTGGAACTGCTGGTCCCTCCGAAGGGTGCGCACCTGAGCCTCATCGCGCTGGAGCACCTCGGCGATCAGGTTGTCGATGAAGACCGCCCCGGTCGAATGCCCGACCAGCGTGATTCTCTTGCTGCCGTCGGCTGGCAGTCCCGTGGCCAGGGCGTCCATCAGGAGGCGACCGCCGCGCTCCCCCTTCGTTGCGAAGGTGTCGGAGGTCTCCTTCTTCATCGCTTGCCACTCTGCGCCGCCGAGGTCGGCGATGTAGAAGGCGCGGAGCAGTTCCTCGACCACCGTCGGGTACACCCCGTGGTGGGTGCCGAGGTCGTAGCGGGCGAGGACGGACCGCAGCACGCCGAGTGCCCGTTTGGCCAGCGCGTACGTACTGACCAGCCCACGAGCGCCCTCGGAACCGTCGCCCGCCAATTTTTCGAGCACCGCCGCGTCCATGTGGGTTTCCATCGGAGGCACGTCCGGCACGCCGCGCCCCCCCTCGGTCCGGGCTTCCAGACCGCGGTCGGCCATAGCGCCGTACAACGCCTCTCGGACGTCGGCATCCTGCTCGACATCCGTGAGGAAGCGTTCTTCCTCTTCTTGCGTGAGGGTGACGCCAGATCGTGGCTCTTCGGCCCCGAACGGCTCTTCTCCATCCTCAGGATCGGTCTTCCGCTTTCGCGCAGCAAGCTCGGTTCTGACCTCCTGCTCGCTGGGCAACGACGTTGTCAGACCGGGCCGCCCACCGGCGACGTCACGGACCTTGCCCACCGACCAGGCAAGGATCCGGCGCAGCAGCCTGTCGAACAGTTCCTCGCGCGCGATCTCCAGGAGGTTGTGACGAATGATCTCCACGGCGCCCGACTGCCAGACGAGGAAGATGGGGTACGCCCCCGCCTCCTCGTAGACCGGGGTCAGCATCCGCGCCACCCCCTCTCCGGCCGCCTTGTTGACCAGGCCGCCATGGAAGTGGAGGACGATGCGCTCGCTCTTCAGCGCCTCGGTGACCAACTCGGTGACATCCGCAGCGGTCATGCCGTGCAACTGCCCGTTCGCACCAGTGCTGATGATGTGGCTCATGGCTCCTCCAAGATCCGGGAAGCTCCTAGAGTGGCGCACCCGGCTGGAGGGCGTCCACACCCGAGGGACAAGTTCGGTCGCGGAGCGGCGGCCCTGTCGAACATGGGCTCACTGCGTGATGCTCACGCGGAGGACGCCGGGCCAGTCGTCGCTGACCTCCTCACGAGTAAGCCTTGCTGCCGACGGCTGAGCGCGGGTAGAGTTCACGGTCCTCCTTTCGGTATTTGTCAGCTCGGCAACGCCTCGTCTAGGAGACGTCGATGCCTCGTTCGCTCATCGGGTCGCTCCTGCGGATGTTCTCCGACTCGTCGATGAATGACGACCAGCGCGCTTCAGTCAGGGCCGCGCGCACGCGCGCCCTCTTCGACGCTCAGCTGCTCCCCGAGGCCGTGTCCTCGATCACGCCGGACGGCAATCATCTGACTAACCTGCGGGTCGGCATCGTAGGCGCGGGCTTCGCCGGCCTCAGCGCTGCGTGGTACCTGCGGACCTGCGGTGTCGACGTCACGGTCTTTGAGGCGGTGAATCGGGTCGGTGGCCGGGTCCACACCGATCACGAGTTCATCCCGGGGAAGCTCGTCGAGGCCGGGGCCGAGCTCATCGGCGACAACCACCCCCTCTGGCTCGAGCTGGCCGAGCGGTTTGGGCTGGACCTCGTCGAGCTGACCACTGGCAGCACCAGGATGCGCTTCGGCGACCGAGAGCTCAGCACTGATGAGATCAAGGCGCTGCACGACGGCCTCCTGCCCCACCTCGACGTGATCGGCGAAGAGGCTCTGGCGATCCACCCGGAGCGGCCGTGGGAGTCGCCCGACGCGCAGCGGTTCGATGGAATGTCCGTCTCAGACAAACTCGACGAGCTGGGCTCGGACCTCACCCCGCTGCAGCGTAAAGCGATCGAGTTCACTCTCGGCAACGACGCATGCGCACCCGTGGACGTTCAGAGCTACCTTGGGCTGCTGACGCTGGTCCGCGCGGGCCGCACAGGCGACGACGTCGAGGGGATGCGCGGCTACTGGCAGGCCAGCGAGAGCACCCGCTGCGTCCAGGGCAACCAGGCCTTGGCGGACCGGATCGCCCAGGCGCTCGACTTCGCCGTACCGGGGACCATTCGCCTGGGCACGGCGGTGAACGGGATCGCGATCACCGCCGGGTTCGGGTTCGCCGGTGCGACCGTCACGACCGAGGACGGCGCGACCCATGAGTTCGACCATGTGATCCTGGCCGTCCCGGCGCCGCAGTGGTCGGGGATCGAGATCGAGCCACCGCTGCCCGCGGGCAGGTACGAGATGGACCATGGACCGGCGGTCAAGTACCTGACCGTGTTCGACGACTTGACCTGGCCGGGTTCGGAGCTTGCCCCGACTGGGATGTGGGACCAGCTGGGCAGCTGCTGGGAGAGCACGGACCGGCAGCAGCCGGCAGGCCCGCCGTTCGGGCTCACCGTCTTCTCCGGCGGGGAGTACGTGCTGCCGGACGCGACCGCCTACGCGGGCCGACTCGCCACCTTCCTCCCGGGCGTCACACCGGTGCGGGCCACGCTCGTCGACTGGCGGGCGACCGGCTACTCCGTGCCTACGGTCGGGCAGGTCACCACGGTCGGGCAACGGCTCAGCCTTCCCTACGAGGGGCACCTGTTCTTCGCGGGCGAACAGACCTCGATGGGCTTCTACGGCTACATGGAGGGGGCCTTGCAGTCGGGGGCGCGCGCGGCCATGGCCACGATGCGCGAGGTGCTGGGCGCAGCGCTCCCGGCCACTTCGCCGTCGGGGGTGTTCCTGCCGATCGGCCATCGCGACGGCGACGCGGCGACCCAGCGCGCGTGGAGCCGGGAGATGCCCCGCCTGCTGACCCGCGACCCGGCCCCGTTCGCCGGCGACCGAGTCGATCAGCGCTACTCGGTGCCCGCGTCAGCTCCGGCGGAGCTGCGCACGGTCTGCGCCCTTTGGTCCGGGACGGCCAAGGTCGGCCAGACGGTGGAGATCGTCATGTCGGTGCGGCTGCGGCTGCGGCTTGGCTCGCTGCTCGGCGAGGATGTCCCGATCCCCTTCCGTGCGACCTACGGCCCGGTGCAGGCGACGGTGGCCGGCACGTTCGACGTTACGGGCGGCGCGCCGCTGGGCACGCTGGTGGGCGCGGACTTCACGATCCGCTTCCAGGACCAGGACAACTACCACCTGCACCCGCTCGCGGTGTTCGAGATGTTCGAGCGCCTGGGCCTGTGGGCCGGCACCGGCGGCCTGCGCTGCCCCCTGTTGCCCGACGCGCCCGACGACGTGCCGCCGATGGCGATCGCCGGTCCGGTGCCGGCGCCACCCGGTGCCGCACATCTCGTGCTGTCCGGCGGGTCCCGCGGTTGGACCGTGCACCACCCGCCCGACCCGCTGCCCAGCCGCTACTTGTCCTTCCTGTCGAACGACCCGGTCGTCGTTGCGCTGGGAAATTCGCCGGGTCAGGCAACGGCGCGCCTGACCGTCGGCGACGTCACCGACGCGACGTACCGGACGGCCGCAGCCAACCCGCTCGAGGTTGATCTTCACGCCGGGTACACCTTCGTCGCCGAGACCGCGCTGCGACCGGCACCTCTGCCCTACGGCGCCCTCGTTCCGGACGCGTCGGTCCCCGCCAACCAACCCCTCAAGCCGGGCCGACGGACCCCGAATGCGCCCCTGGCCTATGAGTTCGTCGTGACCCCACCCGGCGGTGGCGCCACGCTGCGGACGATCATCAGCCAGGACTCCCGCGACGTGATCCGCCAGGAGTACCGGTTCCACGGCAGCCCGTTCCAGGCCGAGGGCCCGCTGCCGGTCCCGGCGCGGGCGCAGATCGAGCGGGCCGCGCGGCCGTGGTTCGCCGCCCACTTCACGGACGTCGAGTTCGCGACGAACAACTACTTCCCGGTCGAGTGGCACAACGGCCGGCTCGTGGCGCTGGACCCGCGCGCCAGCTACCTGGTGCGCGGCTCGCAGATGTTCCAGGTGGCGGAGTACCTGCGCAGCCGCTACGCCGATCACATCCGGCGGCTGCGGACTGCCGCGCCCGACTCGATCCCGGCAACTGTGACCCCCGGCCTCGTCCCCACCAGCGCGTGGCGCAATCCCGAGCGCAACGAGAACGTGGGCGGCGTCCGCAACAGCAACCATCAGTGGGGCCAGGCTGTGGACCTCGCACCTGCCGTGGCCGACAAGGGCGCACTGCGCGGTCGGCTGATCGGTTGCCTGTTCGCGGCGGCGCGGGACCTCTTTGAGGAGCTGATCGAGCGCAACGGAGTCGCGGCGCTCGGCGCAGTGGAGATCCTGCTGGAGAACGGTTCCAGCACACTGTGGTCCTACCGAGCGAGACCGGACGGGACGATCGTCGACGCCAGGGGCAGCGGCTTTCGCACTTCATGGGGAAGCCCACCGAGCATCGCGATCGCCGTCAATCACGCGACCCACGTCCACGTCTCCTGGCCGTCCAAGCTCGAGGACGCGCCGTTAGAGCTGCCGCAAGTGCGTTCAGACCCGCCACCGCCCCCCCCACCCCTGGAACTGCGCAACATCATCCTGGTCGCCTCGGACGACAGCTCACTGCCGCGTGCGGAGCGGCTGCCGATCAACCACACCGCGGAGTCGGTGCGGGCCTACCTGGCCACCGTCGATCCGGGGACGAGGACCGACGTCCACGTCGTCGCCGATCCCGTCGAGTGGCTCGCGCGACTCAACGCATTCGACCAGCCCACCTACCGGATCCGCTACCTGTTCAGCTTCAGCCACGCCTGGCCGGGCGGCCTGGACCTCAAGCACTACCCCAGGGGCACCGACTACGAAACGGTGATCCACGACCCCACCGTGATGGCCCGGCTCGGCGAGGTTTACGACCCCCGCCCCTTCGACCAGACCTCGGCCGCGACCCTCCCGACCGGCACCGACGACCTCCTCACCTTCAAGACCAACCAGATCCGCATCGCCAACCTGGACTTTCTGCCCGAGGAGGCGAAACAGCGCCTGCGTCAAACGTTCAGTGACGCGGAGGGCATCTATATCGCGGGCTGCCGGACCGCCCAGGAGGAGGGCGTGCCCCACCCGCCGTTCTGCGCGGCGCTCGCCGCGCTCATCGGCAAGCCGGTCCGCGGCGCCGCCTACTACAGCAAGGTGTTCTCCCCCGATGCCGACGGCAACTGGCTGCAACGCGACCTCACCCGGGACGACCCCAAGCCCGCCGAGCAGCCAGTGGTCCTTGTGCCCGGCGGGTACGGCCGCGGTCAGCTGGCGAAGTACCTGTGGGCACACGCACTGCCCCCGTCGCTCCCCCCGTTCCCAGAGACCTCGTCGAACCTCTTGGAGCTCTACGACACATTCCTGGATCTCTGCGCACCCGAGGAGTCCTGATGCCGCCGGTCCCGGTCCGGCTCTCAGTCGTAGCGCTCGACCTGGCTACGGCGTTCACCGACGCCCCCGTACCCCCAGAGTGGCCCCCGCTGCTGGCCCAGATGGACCAGAGCGGGGTGGTGGTGCACGGCTACCGCGTCGTGGAAAGCGCCGAAGGCCGGATCGTGCAGCTGCGGTTCCCGCCAGGTCCCGCGCGCGAGGCACGAATCGCGATTCCGGGCGTCACGATGGTGGAGCTGGTGGCCACGCTCGGCGGCGACACGGCGCTGGAAGTCGCCGAACCGGGGCCCCATACCCGCTACGCCGAGGTCCGCGGTCTGCGCGTGGCTGTGCGCTTCGACCCGGCCCTGCTCCGGCCCGTCGATGGCGCGCCGCGGGCCGAGCTGGTCTGGACGGGCGCGCTGCGCTGGCACCGCGACTGGCGCGTCGAGCTCGTCGGCGATCCCGGGCTGAGTTTGTCACCCTGCGAGGTCGCGGGCACTGGCATCGTCATCGAGCTGGCTGGGCTTCAGCTCGACCTGTCCACCGACCGGTCACCTGCGGCGATCCTCGGGCTCGGCTTCGATGCGAATTTCCAGGGGGTGTACGCGCGCGGCGGAACCCTGCAGCTGCTACCGCAAGCCCGCTTCGGGGGCCGCACCGGTATCCGCGTCGACGTCCGGGACCTCGCAGTCGGCACTGGCGGTGTCACCGGCCGGGTCGGGCGGTACTACCCGCTGGAACGCACCGCCCAGGGCGGGCTCGACCCGACCAACGCCCTCACTGGAGGCCTGTTCGATGACGCGTGGCAGCTCGGCATAGGCACCATTGAGGTGGCGCTGCGCGCGAACGCGGTCGAACGGTTCCTGGTCGAAGGGCTGGTCAAGGTGCCGGTCATGGACCCGCTACTCGACGTCCGGTTCGGGATGGATCGCTCCGACACCGGCTACGCGACGACGTTGCACGTCGGGAGTTCGACATCGATCTCGATGCCCGTCTCGGGTGGTCAGATCGTCGTTGGTTCCTTCGCCTTCGACGGCACCTTCGACGGGCCCGACGCGATCGCCGTCAGCGGTCTGGTCACCGACGTCGAGGTCGACCTCGCACCCGTCCGGATCACGGCGGGCACGGTCTCAGCCGCCCTCGGGCACCACCGGGACGGCGACGAGCTGCGGGTCGCGCTGCGCGACGTGGCCCTCGGCCCGCTCGGCACGCTCGACACGGCAGAGCTTGTCCTCACCCAGACCCCCACCGGGCGGAGCATCCGGTTCGAGGCCTCCGTCGCGTGGGACGACCTGCGCGGACGGCTCGACCTACCGCCCGGCATGCCGGAGCCCGCAGGCGGACGAGCGACTGTCGACGTCGGCTGGGCGGACGACGGACACGTCGTCGTGCGACTCGCGGCCGAGATCGAGGACCTGAGCAGCCTGCTGACCGTCGTCCCCACCGCGTACCGCCCGCAGATCGAGGCGGCGGCGCTCGCCGTCACGATCGACTACCCCGACGCGGCCGCCTTCGGCGCGGCGTCGGCCAGTGAGCCGCTGACCGGCGCGGCGGCGATCGGGGTCACCATCCGCCTGCCGATGCTGTCAACCATTCCCAGCGTGCTCGCCGTCCGCGCCGGGGACGCGAACGGCCGCGTGCGTGCCGCACTGTCGCTCACCGGCGGGGCAGCAGGCAGGCCACGCGTGGAGTTCGCGCTGTCCGACCCGGTCGCGATCGACCTGACCCTGCCCGGCCTGCAGGCGGGCGCCCCGGTCGTCACCCTGTCCCTCGACTCGCTCAGCCTCGCCGACGGCGACGGGCCGGGCCGGGCCACGTTCACGCTGGGCGGCGCCGTCTCGACCCCGGCGATGGACAGCTACCTCACCGACGTGGCCGTCGAGCTCGGCCTGCCCTCGACGCTGGGATCGCTGCTGCGGCCGTTGGGCGGCGCCGTCGCCGGCGACGGCAGCGTCACGCTGTCGGTGGCGTTCGACGGGACCACCCCGACGCCGTCCCTGGAGATCGTGTCCCGGCCGACGAGCCCGCCGACGCTGGCGCTGCTGGAGGCCATCGGCGCGGTCGCCGACCCCGGCGCAACACCGCCGACCGGCGCGACCGGGCTGCCCGGCCTCGGGGTACCCGCGGACCTCTTCACGGTCTTACCGGGCGAGCTGCGACTGTCCGCCGCCCTCACAAACCCGCCGTCGCTGCGGCTGAGTGGCTCGCTCGACGCCACCGTGCTCGGCGAGACCTTCGACCTCACCGCCACCATCGCCATCGACGAGGGCGACTTCGCCGTAGACGTCCACGCCGGAACCGACGATCCCATCCTGGTCACGGTGCCCCTGCCCGACCCGACCCGCCTGCTCGGTACCGCCGACGTCGTGGCCGTAGCCGCGGCGTATGGGCTCGACCAGGCCGCCCTCGACGAGCTGGTCGGGATCACGGAGTTCCTCACCGAGCTGGCCGCCGAACTGGGGCCGCAGGGCTTGCTCGCCTTCGAGATCAGCAACTTCGGCCTGGGTGTGACGCCCACGGGTCCGACCGTCACCGGCCAGGCCAGACTGGTCCAGCTACCCCGGTTCCTTGAGCTGCTCACTCCGCTCAGCCAGCTCCGCGTCGGGCTGGGCGCCGAGGTCGACAAGATCTTCCTCACCCTCGACCGCGTGGCGGGCAACGCCCAGGAACCCCTTCTCACGGTCCCGGTGCCAGGCGACACCGAGGTCGACATCTATTTCCGCGGGTTCCTGCTCGCCTACGCCTGGGGGCGCAACGAGTTCGCATTCGCGCTCGACGCGGGCGCCGAACCGCGCAAGACGCTCACAGTGGGCGCCGGCGGGTCGGGAGTGCTGGTGCCCGCGGTGAAGGCCGACATCCAACTCGGCGCCACCGTCACCGCCCCGCCCGCCCCGATGCCCGAGGGCATCCTGTCGTTCCGCCGATCCCAGCGAGTAGCCAGCGACCGAGCCGTCGACGAGATGGGGCTGCAGGCCGTGATCGGCGCGGGACAGCGCAGAGCCGTCACGGCCTACCTGCGCCACGTGGAGTTCAGCCCGATCTATTTCCTCCTCTGGCCGGGTTTCGGCGGCGACGCAGGGCTGGTGCTGGGCGGGCCGAACCCGCGCGACCTCCCCACAGCGGCGGCGTACCTCGATGTCCGCGCGTGGGACCGCCGCGAATTCTTCGCCCGCTTCACGGTGCAGAACGGCAGCCTCATCTTCTTCGACGCGCCGCTTGGCCTCATGCTGAACCCGCTGGCCGCCGTGCCACCGTTCGCCACCGCGAACCCGCCCTACTGGATCGTCCCGCCACTGATCATGGGCGACCTGTACGCCGACGAGATCGGGGTCTCGGTCAACCTCCCCGGGCTCGCGTTCCTCGACCTGACCTTTGAACGGCCGCTGCCGTCGTTCTCCCTGCTGGCGCTGCTGGAACTGGCCGCGCTCGCGGCGGGCGGCTTCACCCGCCCAATCGCCACGACATCGCCGCTGCGCAAGATGTTCTACGCACGTGTACGGGTCTTCCTGGATCTGCAGCCGCTCGGCTTGGGCGGGGCCGGCTCTCCGGTGTCGATGACTGTGGAGGTCAACGTCGCCGATCTGATCAACGGTGCCATCGACCTGATGCAGAAGGCCACCGCGACGCTCGACGCCGGCTCCGACCTGCTCGGCGAGGTCACCCGCGACCCGGCCGCGCTCGTGCGCATGCTGCCGCGCGCCACGCGACGACTGGCGTACGACATCGAGCTGGGCGGCTTCGACTTCAGCGGCTCGCTGTACCTGCTGACCCCCGACGAACTGCGCGACGAGCTGATGCTCTTCTTCGAGAACAAGCGCCGCCGGGCGCGCGGCATCGCCGCGAACCAGCCGCCACAGACACCGCCGGCGACCGAGCCGGTGAATCAGCGACCCGTCCTCGTGGGGACGACACCGGTCCGCTGGACGGGCATCCTCGACGTCCGGTCCCTTACGCCGGACGTGCTGGCGATCGGCAAGCGCACGCTCCTCGAGACCGTGGTGACGCAGCGCACCCGTGCGACCCGCCTCGATCACCTGCGGCGGGACAAGCAGAGCAACACGGCCAAGACCGCCGACTTCGTCGTGGACGCGCTGGCCGCACTCCCGGTCGGCGAGGTCGCCGGCCGCCGGGCCCTGCTCGGCCGCCTTGGAATGGCCGACCTCGTCGCCCCAGTCGAGACAGCGTTGGTCGGGATCGGCACTCAGCTCGATCCCCCAGCACTGGTGCGAAGGGTGCGCGCGATCGTCGTCGCCGCTCTGCGTGGCCGCGACGAGGTGATGATCGCCGACAGCGGCCTCTCCTTGCCGCCGGAGGAGGTCGCCGCCCGACTGATCGCGCGGGTCATCCCGGCACCGATCCCGGCGCGGCCCCTCGCCGGGATCCTGCCCGGCCCCGAGCGCCGCAGGGAGATCGACAAGATCGTGCCCGTCGCCCGGGCGGCACGCGCCCACAGGCTGATGACCGACGCCTTCGATCAGCTTGAGCGCGAGCTGAGCACCGCAGGTCCGGGGACGCCTACGGGCAGGCGTGCCATCGCCAACACGACCCGGCTGGTGATCGATGCGCTCACCCAGCAGTTCGCCGTGCGCCGCGGGCCGCTGGACGTGCTCGTCGGACCTGGGATCGACCCGGACGGGTTGAGCGACCTGGTCCGCACGCGAGCACTTCGCACCTGGCGAACCTCGCCGCGCGTCACCGACCGGAAGCGCGACGTCGGCGTCTTCGACGGGGTGCACTTCGCGGGCGTGCTGCGCGGAGTCGACCTCTTCGCGCCGAGCCTGCCGGTGCCGACGAACGTCGTTGAGGAGGTCGTCGGCTACCAGATCCAGCCGCGTGGCGGCGCCGGGTTCTCGGTCCCCGTCCCGACCGCGGGCGCCCTCTACAAGGTCATCCTCGACGGTGGGCGATACCGGCTGCATATCCGGCAGAAGGACCGGTCCTGGCAGGCGCACGACCTCCCGTCCGCGCTGGTCGACCCCGTCCCTGAGGGGCCGAACAAGGCCGACATGCTGCGCGACGAGCTGATCGTCACACCACGCACGACCCGGCGGCCCCGCACGAGCGCCGAGATCGCGGCGGTCGCCGAACAGTTCGAGCAGTCCAGTGATCTGTACCTAACCTCGGTGCTCGCCCGCCCGGAGTACGAGGTGAAGCCCGAGGGTGGCGTGCACGGGCCGTTCTACCTGGCCGACCTGCTGCGGGATCCGGGCAGCGGTGACTACACGGTGCCCTCCGGACCCACCCTGCTCGGCGGCTTTCGCGCGCGGCTGTTCGACTCGGAGCTGCGGTTCGGAGGTGTCCTTATCGGCGGGGAGCAGCGTACGAACGCCTTCCTGTACGGCCACCACAACCTCGACATCGCCGTCGGAGGCTTTCGGGTCCGGGCGCAGGGCGACTTCGTCGCCGGCAGTGGATCGCTGTGGCGCTCCATCCCCGCGCCGTCCGGCACCACCCACACCCAGGATGCCATCGGATTCAGCGGGCACGTGGTGGTGTCGCACGACGACCATGGCGGCCGGCCGGCCAGCCGGGGGGAGGTCGACGACACGCTCCTCGAGGGCAGCGCCGAGGGTGACTTCAGCCTCGCTGGCGACGGGTCGACGACCGCCCGCCTCACCGTGCGCGTCTCGGCGGAGGGGTCGGTGGATGTCGGGGTGGGCGAGTCGGAGTTCTTCCGCGTCGGCTGGACGCTCGACGGCGACCTGGACGTGACGCTGACCAGCCGGCTCACCCTCGGCACCAGCGCGACCGCCACCGTCTCGGTCGAGCGCGCCGTCTATCAGACCACGTGGGAGGTCATCGAACCCGCCCACACCGTCTGTACACGGTTCTACTTCATCGACTCGCTCCTCCCCCCAGAGGGGCATTGGGGGTGGCTGTGCGTCACGACCCCAGAAATCCGCCAGCCGAACATCGACTTCAGCACCCCGCCGAGCTGGGAGCCGCTGGCCAGCGCCAATTGCGCGCTGCAGGCATCAGTTTCCGACAATGGCGTCGCCACTTTCGGCCTCGATCTCACGGGGCTGGGGAGCGTGGTCACCGGGGCCATCGGCACCTCGCTCTCCATCCCCGACCTAGCGGGAGTTTCCGGGCTATTCGGGTCTTGATCGGGTGAGGCGGACGAGACACCCGGGCTGACCTGCGGTTTCTCGGCGTGTCGGCTGTTCTGCGGGGTCGGAATA
>JBBRVU010000094.1:0-15141 GCA_038246575.1 Actinomycetes bacterium
GAGGATGCCGGCCGAGACGACGCCGACCATCAGCCACCAGGCCCGGCGCTTGCGGCGGCGCAGCCCGTTCGCGAGGACGAGCTGGACGCCGGCCACCGCCGCCCCGACCGAAAAGCTCACCGCGTCGGCGGCCGCATCCTCCGCGACGGAGTCGAAGTAGTGGTGCGACTGGGTGCGCACTATGCCGATGAGGGACACGACCGCGGTGATCCGCACCACCCAGGCGAGCACCGTCGGAGCAGCAGCGCCGGAGCGTAGGCCGAGCTTCATGGCTGGCTGGGCACGGCACGGCGCGCCCGCTCAGCCGGCTGGTGCGGCGCGATGCGGATGCCGATGGCTGCAGTGAGCAGCAGGACCGGCACGACAAGGAACGCGGTGTGCAACCCGACCTGGTCCGCGATCGCCCCGAGGCCGAACGGTCCGGCACCGGAGGCCAGGGCGGCGCCGAGGCCGACGCGGGCGCTCGCCTGGTCCGGCCGGCCCGCCGAGGCGTCGATCGCCCGGGCCAGGCCGAGCGGGAAGTAGAGCGCCACTCCGAGGCCGCAGGCCAGCAGGCCGGTGACGGCCAGCGCCGGCACGGTGGAGCTCCAGAACAAGGCGAACCCGAGGGCGTTGAGCGCGAGCGCGCCGTAGAGCAGCCGGTCCAGTGGCAGCCGCAGCGCGAGACGCCCACCCGCGGTCCGGCCCACGAACATGCCGAGCACCAGAGCGGTCACGGCAGCGGACGACGTCGCGCGGGAGAGGTCCGCCCGCTGGTGGAGCAGGTCGGCCGCCCACAGAATCATGCAGAACTCCACCCCGATGCCGGCCGTGACGACGACCCAGCTCACCCAGTAGCGGCGGGAGAGCCGGCTGGCGGAGCCGCCCACGCGAGAGGGGGCGCGGTCGCGGACGGGTGGCATGCCCCGGCCGATGAGGGCGAGCACCAGCACAGCGGGAACGACGACCAGCACTGCCGGACGCCAGGACCCCAGCGCGAGGGAGGCCCCGACCGCGAGCGGCGCGAGCGTGCCCACGCCGGCCGCGACCGCGTTGGCCTCGGTGATGGCCGCTGCGCCGCCCGGCCCGTGCGCGGCCGACAGGACGGTCGCGCTGCACGTCACGATCAGCGAACCGCCCAGCGAGGCGACGAACGCACCGGCCAGCGTGAACGGCAGCACGGTGAAGGTCGTCAGCGTGACGACGCCGACGCAGAGCAGCGCCATGCCCACCCAGATCAGCCGGACCCTGCCGAAGCGAGCCGCCAGCTGCGCGACGAACAGCGCGCTGAGCAGTGCACCCGTTGCCAGCGCCGTCCCGTGCAGGCCACCGATCGTCCGGCTGAAGCCCTGCTCGTCTCGCAACAGGGTCAGCGCGGGACCGAAGGCGTAGATGAACCAGCCGTACGTGCCCAGCTGTGCGTACGTCAGCCAGGTACGGCTGTCGCGAACGAGTCGCGTCACGCCGCCAGCGACCCCACGACGTGGTCGATGCACTCGGTGAGGGCTTCGACGTCGCCCGGCTCGACGGCAGGGAACATCGCGATGCGCAGCTGGTTGCGTCCGAGCTTCCGGTAGGGCTCGGTGTCGACGATCCCGTTGGCGCGCAGCACCTTCGCGACGGCCGACGCGTCGACCTCGTCGCTGAAGTCGATCGTGGCGACGACGGCCGACCGCTGCTCGGGGTCAGTCACGAATGGCGTGGCGTAGTCCGACTTCTCGGCCCAGGTGTAGAGCCTGCCTGACGAGTCGGCGGTCCGCTGCGTCGCCCACTTGAGGCCGCCCAGGTCGTTGAACCACTCCACCTGCTCGGCGAGCAGGAACAGCGTTGCGAGGGCCGGAGTGTTGTAGGTCTGCTCCAACCGGGAGTTGTCGATCGCGATCTGCAGGTCGCTGAAGGCCGGCACCCAGCGGCCGGTCGCCTGCACCTCGCCCACCCGCTCGATCGCCGCGGGAGACATCAGCGCGAGCCACAGCCCGCCGTCGGAGGCGAAGGACTTCTGCGGTGCGAAGTAGTAGGCGTCGGTCTCGCTGACGTCGACCGGGAGGCCGCCGGCCCCGGAGGTGGCGTCGACAAGGACGAGCGCGCCGTCGTCGGTGCCCTCGGGGCGCCGGATCGGCATGGCCACACCGGTCGACGTCTCGTTGTGGGTCAAGGCGTACGCGTCGACGCCCTCCTCCGCCCGGGCGGCCGGGTGGGTGCCCGGCGCGGACTCGACCACGGACGGGTCGGCGAGGAACGGCGCAGCCTTGCTGGCGGCGGCGAACTTCGAGGAGAACTCGCCGAACACCAGGTGCTGCGAGCGCTCGCGGACGAGGTTGAGCACCGCGATGTCCCAGAAGGCCGTGGTGCCGCCGTTGCCGAGCACGACCTCGTACCCGTCCGGAAGGGCGAACAGGTCCGAGATCCCGGCGCGGACGCGACGTACGACGTCCTTGACGGTCTTCTGCCGGTGCGACGTCCCGAGGTAGGTCGGGGCGCTGGCCAGCAAGGCGTCGAGCGCCTCCGGCCGGACCTTGGACGGCCCGGAGCCGAAACGTCCGTCGGCGGGCTTGAGCGAGTCGGGGATGACGATGTCTGACACGTCGCCCAGGGTAGGCGGACGGCCCCGGCTGCACGGGGCCGCCCGGATGACGGACCGGTCAGCCGGTCCAACCGGCAACGTCGGCGGCCGGGCGCGGTCCTTGACCGATGTAGCGCGCGGAGGGGCGGATCAGCCGGCCGGTGCGCTTCTGCTCGAGGATGTGCGCCGCCCAGCCGGCGGTGCGCGCGCAGGTGAACATCGGGGTGAACATGTTCGGCGGGACCTCGGCGAAGTCGAGCATCACGGCGGCCCAGAACTCGACGTTCGTCTCGAGCACCCGGTCCGGTCGGCGCGATCGCAGCTCCTCCAGCGCCGCCTTCTCCAGCGCCGCCGCTATCTCGTACCGCGGGGCGCCCAGCTCGTGCGCGGTGCGCCGCAGGACGCGGGCCCGGGGGTCCTCAGCCCGATAGACCCGGTGCCCGAAACCCATCAGGCGCTCGCCGCGGTCGAGGACTCCTCGCACGTAGGCCCCGGCGTCGCCGGTGCGCTCGACACCTTCGAGCATGTGCAGCACCCGCGAGGGTGCCCCGCCGTGCAGCGGGCCGGACATCGCACCGACCGCCCCGGACAGGCAGGCCGCGACATCGGCGCCGGTCGAGGCGATCACCCGGGCGGTGAAGGTCGAAGCGTTCATGCCGTGCTCGGCAGCACTGATCCAGTAGGCGTCGACGGCCTGCACGTGCTTGGGGTCCGGATCGCCCCGCCAGCGGATCATGAACCGTTCGGTGATGGTCCGCGCCTTGTCCACCTCGGCCTGCGGCACCATCGGGTGCCCGAGCCCGCGAGCGGACTGCGCCACGAAGGACAGCGCCATCACCGACGCGCGCGCCAGGTCGTCGCGAGCCTCGGCCTCGTCGATGTCGAGCAGCTGGCGGAAGCCCCACGCCGGAGCGAGCATGGCCAACGCGCTCTGGACGTCGACCCGCACGTCACCCGAGTGGACCGGCAGCGGGAACGGCTCGGCCGGCGGCAACCCCGGGTTGACCTCGTTGTCGACGAGCAGGCCCCAGACGTTGCCGAAGGACATGTGCCCGACCAGGTCCTCGATGTCCACACCGCGGTAGCGCAGCGAGCCCCCGTCGCGGTCCGGTTCGGCGATGTGGGTCTCGAAGGCGATGACGCCCTCGAGCCCTGGCTTGAGTTCGGAGTCGGTCGTCATCGTCGCTCCTCGGGTCTGAGCACGGCAGGGGTGCTGGTGCTGGTCGCGAGTCCCGCATTGTCGCCTACCTCGCGTCCCCTGCCCATCCCACCACGGTGACACGCATCGGTGTAGTGGTTGCGCTGGACGAGAACGTTGGGGCCGGGGTCGCCCGTGCCAGAGTGGAGCTGTGCCGCCTCCCGACCTCGCCGCTATGCGCCGCCGCTACGAGGGCCTGGGTCTCGACGAGGCCGTGGCACCGGCCGACCCGTTCGAGCTGTTCTCGCAGTGGTTTGCCGACGCCGTCGCGGCTGATGTCCCCGAGCCGAACGCGATGGTGCTCGCGACCGTCTCCGAGGGCGGCTGGCCACAGGCGCGCACGGTGCTGCTCAAGGGCTACGACGCGGCGGGGCTGCGGTTCTTCACCAACACCCGCTCGGCCAAGGGCCAGCAGCTGGCGGTCTCGGCGCGGGTCGCGCTGGTGTTCCCGTGGCACGTCGTCGCCCGGCAGGTCCGCGTCGTCGGCGCGACCGAGGAGCTCGGTGCGCCCGAGGTCGCGGAGTACTTCGCCGGTCGCCCCCGCGAGTCCCAGCTCGGCGCCTGGGCCAGCCCGCAGTCCTCGGTCGTTGCCTCGCGCGCCGAGTTGGACCGGCTGCTCGCCGCCGCCGAGGAGCGGTTCCCGGAGGGGGCGGACGTACCGGTTCCGCCGGGCTGGAGTGGTTATCGGGTGCGGCCGCACGAGTGGGAGTTCTGGGCCGGACGTCCCGGCCGGCTGCACGACCGGCTGCGCTACCGGCGTACGCCGGATCGATGGACCCGGGACCGGCTCGCCCCTTGACGGCGGACGGCCCCGGACAAGCAGCGACCCGCGGGCCGTCGCGTGGAGGGGACGTCTCCTCCACAGCCCGCGGGTCGGGTGACTGCCTGGGATTCGCCGGCCATGAACTGGCACGGAACCGGTGATCTCACGGCGTCGGTTCTGCTCAAGGCGCTAGCTGACAGCCACCTCACGCGTCCTGCAAGTACTCAACTTATGGACCACCTCCATTCCGTGTGCTTCGACGGTACGTCGGGGGACGCCTCTCGACAACGGAATTGGCCGATTGTCATCCGGCGTTTCTCCGCCTATCGGTACCGGACCGCGGCGGCGTGCCGGGTCAGCTCGGTCGGAGGGCGATCCAGGTCGCCTCAGCACGTCCGACGACCCGCCCATCCGGGTCGTACGCCGTGCTGGCCGCGAAGGTCTTGCGGCCCTCGGTCCCCAGCACCCTGGCCACGACGACACACCGCTCGCCCGGCAGCGGCCGCGCGTCAACGGCAGCCGTGATCCGTCCGAGCACCATCGGGCGGGCCGCCAGGTTGCTGGTCCAGCCGCTGGGGCAGTCCAGGGCGGCCCAGACCAGGGCGTACGCCGCGTGGCCGTCGGCGTCGGTCACCGACTCGTCCGGGGTCCAGGTGCAGGCCACCCGGTCGTCCGCGTCGCTGCCCAGTGAGTCGCTCACCCGGCCGGGCCGCAGGCGCATCCCGTCGACGAGCGGCCGGTCGGTGCCGCACACGAAGCAGCCCGGGAAGGGGTGCGCGGACAGCCCGGCGTAACGCGCCTCGGCCTCGCGGGCGATGCCCACGCTGACCGGTTGGACCGGGACGCGGGTCAGATCCCCGCTCTCTGCCGTGGCGATGACCGCACCACCGAAGGCTGCCGTCACCCGCCCGTCGTCCTCGGCGGCCAGGTCGAGGGGCAGGTCCAGCGGAGGCGGCTCCCGCAGCGTCACCGTCACGGCCGCCGACGCGCTCGACGTCGGCCGTCCGGGCTGCTCCCCGCGGCCGAGCAGGAAGTGCTCGGCCAGCCGACCGGCGGTGTATCCGCCGTTGCCGGACCCCGGTGGTCCGTTGAACCGGGCCGGCACGACGAGCTGAGGCAGGGCGGTCATCGGACGTTCGGCGGGGGTCGAGGCGTCACGGTCATCGACCCTAGGCCGCCCTCGGTAGGTCGTCAGGCCAGGGCGCCCGCGGCGACGCGCAGGTCTGCGACGAGAGCGGCGTAGGCCTCGTCGCGGGAGGCGTCCGGGGTCCGCAGCACGGCCGAGGGATGCACGGTGACCAGAAAGGCGCGGCCGCCCAACGTGGTCTGCCTGGTCAGGATCGCGCCGCGGTCCTTGGTGACCCGGATGTCCGGCCCGAGAAGCGACTTTGCGGCGGTCGCACCGAGCACGACGATCACCTCGGGGTCCACGAGTCGCAGCTCGGCGGCCAGCCACGGCTTGCACGCCTCGATGTGAGCGCGGTCCGGGGTCTGGTGGATGCGCCGCTTGCCCGGGCCGTCCTGGCTGAACCGGAAGTGCTTGACCGCGTTGGTCACATACACCTCGCCGCGGTCGAGGCCGGCGTCGTCGACCGCCCTCTGCAGCAGCCTGCCGGCGGGGCCGACGAAAGGGATGCCGGTCCGGTCCTCCTGGTCGCCCGGCTGCTCACCGACCAGCGCGACCCGGGCCTGCGGGGCCCCGGCAGAGAACACCGTCTGGGTGGCGCCGTCGGCCAGCTCGCAACCCCGACACCCGCTGGCGGCGCTCCGCAGGCCGTCCAGGTCCGCTGCCGGCGGGACGAACTGCGCGGCGCTCACTCCTGCACGCTAGCCGCGGACCGGAGACGAAAGAACCCGCGCTGATGCTGCGTGCGCGACAATGAGCGGGTGAGCGACCTGATCGACACCACCGAGATGTACCTCCGCACGGTCTTCGAGCTCGAGGAGGAAGGTCTCGTCCCCCTGCGCGCGCGGATCGCGGAGCGGTTGGGGCAGTCCGGGCCGACGGTCTCGCAGACGGTCGCCCGGATGGAGCGCGACGGGTTGCTCAGCGTCGAGGGAGACCGCCATCTCGAGCTCAGCCCGCAGGGCCGGTCCCTGGCGACCCGGGTCATGCGCAAGCACCGGCTCGCCGAGTGCCTGCTCGTGCAGGTCATCGGGCTGGACTGGGAGCTGGTGCACGGGGAGGCCTGTCGATGGGAGCACGTCATGTCCGAGGAGGTGGAGCGGCGACTGCTCGAGGTGCTCGGGCACCCGACCTCGTCGCCGTACGGCAACCCCATCCCTGGCCTCGCCGAGCTGGGCGAGGATGTCGCGCCGGCCGACGGTGCAGTCGAGCTGACAACGCTGGACACGGTCGAGGTCGAGGGGGGTGCGTCGGTGGTCGTGCGCCGGCTGGCTGAGCCGCTCCAGGCCGACACGGCGCTCCTGGCGCGGTTGCGCCGGGCGGGGGTGCAGCCGGGGTCCACGGTCACGGTGGCCCGCTCGGCCGAAGGACTGCTGGTGGGATCCGGTGGAGAGACCACAGAGCTCAGCGACGTGATCGCTGCTCACGTTTTCGTGTCGGCCCGATGATGCGCGCCGTCTCGGTCCACGACCTCAAGGCCGCGCTGGACGCGACCGGCGGCGAAGGCGTCGGGCGCGACTCGGGCGCCACCGGCTCGGCTGTTGGCGGCGTTCTCGGCGGCGACCTGCTGGTGGTGGACGTTCGGGAGCCCTGGGAGTACGCCGAGGGACACGTGCCGGGTGCCCTGCCCATGCCGCTGGCGACGGTGCCGCAGCGGGCCGGGGAGCTGCCCGTCGAGCGCCCGATCTACCTGGTCTGCGCCGTGGGTGGCCGCAGCGGGCAGGCCGCGGCGTACCTGTCCCGGCTGGGGTTGGACGCCGTCAACGTCGAGGGTGGGACCGAGGGCTGGATCGCCGCGGGGTACCCCGTCGACCGCTGACCGACCGCGGATCCACCGGGTTCCGGCCGAGCTTTCGCCGGGTTCGCTCCGGTCTGGCCTGACTCGCGGCTGCGAGCGGGCTATCCGGCCATGGTCACCATTGTCGACACGACGAACCGTTCGGGAGGTTTGATCCGCGTACGGCCAGTGCCGTAGTCTCCTCCCGCCTGCTCGGAACCTCCGGACAGGTGCTCCGCGAGGCCGCCGAATCCTGCCCCTCGCGTAGTCAAGATCGACAGTCGCCTGGCAGGAGCGGGGGACCCACGAATCGTGGGCCCTCAGGGGTCCTAGGGGTTAAGCCGGACCGGTTTCGACCGGTCCGACCGGGCAACTCCCGCCCGAACCCGACAGCTCACCTCGTAGGCGTGGGAGAGGACAATGCGTGTCGAAGCACCGCCGTCCATCGCGGCTGTCGCGAGTCCGTGCGAGCAACAGCCCGATCCATCTCAGCGTCGCCGCTGGCGTCGCGGGCACAGTCGCCATCACCGGCACCGTGGTCGCGTCCGCTGCCGACTCGACGACCGTCAAGGCCACCGCTGCCGCCCAGGGTGCGAGCAAGCTCGGTGGCGACGTCGGCTCACCGGACCTGAATGCGGCCCTTGCCGACGTGGCCTTCCCGCGCGAGAACGTCGGTCACGGGCTGCGGCAGGCCGTCGACGCCGAGCAGGTCGACCGCACCGAGCGCTTGGCCCGGGCGAAGGCCCGCGCAGAGGCAAGGCGCAAGGCCGAGAAGCGCGCCGCAGCCCAGCGCCGTGCCGCCCAGAAGCAGGCCTCGCAGTCCCGGTCGTTCACCTCGACCGCGTCGCGCGGGGTCGAGCGGATGAGCGCCTCGGCCGCGAACGTGCTGCAGATCGCAGCGCAGGCGGCTTCCGGTGCCTACTACACCCACGGCGGTGCCGGCCCGACCGGCTTCGACTGCTCGGGCTTCACGTCCTATGTCTTCGCCCAGGTGGGCATCTCGCTGCCGCACCAGTCCACGGCGCAGCGAGGCGTCGTGCAGTCGGTCTCGAGCCCGCAGCCGGGCGATCTCGTGTTCGTCTACAACGGCGGCGGCGGCTCGATCGGGCACGTGGCCATCTACGCCGGCGGCGGCTACTGGTGGGAGGCTGCCAACCCGAGCACCGGAGTCGGAAAGCACCGTGCCTGGTCGTCCGCCGTCTCCTACGGCCGGATCCTCTAGACACGGTCGGGACGTACAGCCCCCGACTCGCAAGCAGTACGGACTGGCATCCCCCCCGCTAGTCCGTACAGGAACCCCGCAGCCACCCCCCCTGCTGCGGGGTTCCGCACGTAGCAGGCCCGGCTGCGGTTGCGGTCAGTTCTGTGACTGCCCTGCGTCGCGCGCCACGGTCAGCTCGTCCTTGTCCAGACCTTTGCGCGCGTACATGTCGATGTCGGCGGCCCCGATCAGGTCCAGGGCCGTCTCGGCGACATCGCCGGTGATCGCGACGGTTCCCACGGTGATCGCGAGCGACACGGTCGTCCCGGCGGCGTCGATCGGGGCCGCGACCGATTCACGCAGTCGCTCGACGAGCTCGTCGAGCATCTCGCCGCTGAGGTCGTCCGCCACGATCACGAACTCGTCGCCACCGAAGCGCGCCGCGGTGTCAGCCGTACGGACCTGCGCGGCGAGTCGCTTGGCGATGATCGCGAGAACGTGGTCCCCGACGGCGTGGCCGTAGGTGTCGTTGACCGGCTTGAAGCGATCGAGGTCGCAGAACAGCAAGGCGCCATGGCGTCCACTGCTGCGCGCCTCGAGGATCGAGGTCTCGACGCGGGAGGCGAGCTCGGACCTGTTCAGCAGACCGGTCCGTGGGTCGAGGCGGGCGCGGCGGGTGAGCTCCTGGTGCTCGGCTCGCCGGTCGCTGATGTCCTCGAACTGACTGACGCCGTAGAGGGCCGCGCCGTTCGCGTCGCGTACGACGGAGGTCGCCAGCGAGATCCAGACGTCGTGACCGTCGGCTCGCAGGTAGCGCTTCTCCCGCCGGTAGTGGTCGATCTCCCCGTTGGTGACCCTCGCCAGCACCTCGTGGTCGGCGTCATGGTCGTCGGGATGGGTGATGTCGTAGATGGTGAGTGTCTCGAGCTGCCGGCGGCTGTAGCCGAGCATGAGGCACATCGCCTCGTTGACCCGTTGCAGCCGGCCGGAGCTGACAGGCGTGAAGTCCACGATTGACATGCCGATCGGCGCGTTGTCGAAGGCGAGCCGGAACGACTGCTCGCTGGCCCGAAGCCGCTCGGACAGCCGCGCATTGTCGATCGCGATGCCGGCCTGGACGGCGTACATCTCGAGCAGCTCGCGTTGCATCGGCCCGGGCATCCTGCCGTCATCCGGGAGGTCGACGGACAGGATGCCGACCAGGTCACCGTTCACGGAGTGCAGCGGCGCGAACAGGGCGTCGAGCGGGTGCCAGGCGTCCTTCTCGGTGCTGACCGGGATGTCGGGCACCCAGTAGAGGATGTCGTCCTGCGATGCGAGCTCGTGTGACTCGAAGCGCAGCAGCCCCCAGACCTCGGACCGGTCGAAGGCCCGCTGCCAGGACTCCAGCGGGCTTCGACTCCCCAGCAGGGTGTCACTGACCTCCTGCGGGCCGGCCGCGGTGACGACCTCGACCGCGTCGTCGTAGACGAGGCTGACGGCGGCCACGGAGAAGCCCAGCCCCTCGACGACGCCGTCGACAACTGCGCGCAGCGTCGAGGCAAGATCGGGTCCGGCGTTGAGCCGTCCGATCAGCCGCTGCAAGGTGCGCAGCGCATCGAGGCGTACCTCCGTCATGCTGTCCGACCCCCAGTTCCCCGTCGCCGTCCGCCGGACTCCGGCGCACTCTAGGGTGATCGGCGTCCCGCTGCCCGACTTGACCGGTTCTTTACCGAGTGGGTGCGGGCCGAACGGGTGAACCTGGTGGCAGAGCGTGACGGCTCAGCGGGACAGCAGCTCGTCGAGACGTTCGTAGCCCTCGCGCACGGCGCCTTCCATTCCACTGGCGATGATCGCGTCGCGGTCCGCGAACACCACGCGCTCCAGTGCGACGCCGTCGGGGTAGCCGTCGAAGCCTCGGTCAGCGGGAGCCGATGACCCGCTCGAACACCTCGGGCAGGGGGGCGTAGCGAAGGGCGAGCAGCGTCAGACCCAAGACGAGCAGCAGCGTCAGCCACCGTCCGGCGCGACGCATGCGGCGACGGGAGACGAAGCCCCGCCGATGCTCGGGGTCGAGCAGCGCGGCTTGACGTTGCAGCTCAAGGCCGGTGGACAGGGCGAGGCGGGCGGCACTTGTCGCGACGATCGGTGCCGCGTACTTGTGCATCGCATGAGCATTGACCGACTCGGGCGGATTGTTGCCGTCGGCGTACGGCAGGCGAGCGACCATTGGTTCCCCCCTGCAAGTGACCTAGGACGTGCCACCACAAGAGTCTTGGGATGCGCTATCACGCTAGGACCACTGCGGCACGCCATCAAGACTGAATGCCGTTACCCGACCATCACCCTCAGTTAGCCGGGGAGCAGCCGCAGACTTGCGGTGGGATCGGCGTGGCTCCCCGTGTTCGGGCGCTGCGACTGCCAGCCTTCGTTCTTAGCCCGTCACCGCGACACCCCCCCGTCAGCGGTGACGGGCCTTGCTGTGCGGTCCCGTCGGTCGACCTCGCTGCCGGACTCGGCCGCCACATCGTGGGAACCCGTGCGGAACGGTCGACTCACGCTGCACACTTGGTGACCAACCACTCGAGCGTCGCGGAGGTAACACCAGGTGACCGCACGTTCGGAGCGGGTTCCGGGTGCCGCTGGGCCGCCCGCAGGCAGCGAGAGCGGCGCCGGAGGCGGCGACGGGAAAGATGCCCGGAGCACCACAGCCGGTCACATGCGCGGCTCGAGCCTGTTGCTCGTCGGGCGGTTCATCTCGCTCGGTGTGAACTTCGTGGTCCAGGTCATGATTGCCCGGTACCTGAGCACCACGGAGTACGGCGCATGGGCGTACGCGCTCTCGCTCGTCACCCTCGGCGAGACGATCGCGACACTCGGCCTGGACCGCGGCGCGTCCCGGTTCCTCGCCGTCTACGACGAGAAGAAGGACTACGCCCGGCTGATGGGCACGATCGTCATGGTCGTCGGCGCTGCCCTGTCCATCGGGGTGGCACTGATCCTCCTGGTCGCGGGCCTCGGCATCTCCGAGACCGGGGACATCATCGGCAACGAGACGTCCGAGAAGCTGTTGATGATCCTCGTCGTGCTCGCGCCGATCCAGGCGCTGGACAACCTTCTGGGCGGGGTTCTCGCGGTCTTCGCGCACGCGAAGGCGATCTTCCTGCGCAAGTACATCCTCGCCCCGGCGCTGCGGCTGTCTGTCGTCCTGCTTCTCGTGCTCTCCACGAAGGGCGTGACCTTCCTCGCGACCGGGTACGTGGTCGTGGGCGGGATCGGGGTCCTGCTCTACGCAGGCATCCTGTGGCGTGCACTGGGCGACCGGGGCATCCGCTCGCAACTGCGCCTGCGCGAGGCGAAGATGCCCATCCGCGAGCTCTTCGCTTTCACCATCCCGCTGCTGTCCACGGACCTGGTGTACGTCTCACTCGCGACCACGGATGCTGTGCTGCTGCAGCACTTCTGGGGCTCCGACACCGTCGCGGCATACCGGGTGATCCAGCCGCTGGCCACGCTCAACCAGCTGGTCTTCTCCAGCTTCACGCTGCTGTACCTGCCCGCGGCTGCCCGGTTGTTCGCCCGCGAGGACCGCGCCGGTGTGGCGCAGCTGTACTGGCGGACGGCCATCTGGGTGGCGGTCTTCTCGTTCCCGGTCTTCGCTCTGACGACAACGCTTGCCCAGCCTCTGACGGTGGCTCTCTACCAGGACCGCTACGCCGGGTCCGCTGCGTACCTCTCGGTGGTGTCCATCGGCTACTACCTGAACGCAGCATTTGGTTTCAACGGGCTCACTCTGCGCGTGTACGGCTTCCTGCGCTACATCCTGGTGACCAACTTCGTGGTCGTCGCCGTCAACGTCGGACTGAACCTGGCGCTGGTGCCCCAGTACGGGGCGATGGGCGGCGCGATCGCCACTGCGGTCACTCTGGTCCTGCACAACGTGCTCAAGCAGCTCGGCCTGCGCCATGGCACCGGGATCGACGTCTTCGACTGGCACTACGCGAGGGTGTACGTGGTCATCGCCATCGGGATCGCAACGCTGGCGGCGGTGCAGTTTCTGGTGTCGCCACCGCTGTTCGTCGGGATCGGGCTGGCTGCCGTTGTCTCGCTCGGCGTGCTCTACGTCAACCGGCACCTGCTCGACATGGCCGGCACATTCCCTGAGCTCGCGAAGGTGCCCGTGCTGCGGAGGCTGCTGTCGTGACCGCCAGCAAGGTGCTCGGTTGGGCCATGCGACCGGTTGCTGCGCCCGGGACGAACCTCAAGGGTGAGGCTTCCGGTGCCGGGTGGCTCTACGCCCTGCCGCGGCTGGACTTCCGGCACGCCGCGGTGCTGGGCCTGCCCAAGTCGGCAACGCTGGCCGGACTGGTCGTCGCGGCGGACTCGTTGCTGATCGTGGTGGCCGACTCCGCGGCGGCCGTCGCTGCGCAGGCGGTCGTCAAGTCCGCGGGCTGGGACAACGTCGAGGTCGCCGCTGCCGACGTGCCCTTCGACATCCCCGTGGGGCTCGACCTCGTCTGCCGGATAAGTCGGGCGAAGGGCAAGTGGGCCCGTGAGGCGTGGACGATGCTCATGGGCCACCTCGCCGATGACGGCATCACCTTCCACCTGCACAGTCGTTGGCAGCGCAGGCAGCGGGCCCCCTCGGGTCGCGCCGGCACCGTCTTCCGGGTGACACCCCGGCACGGCGAGGTTCGATCGATCACGCTGGCCCGTGACCATGCCTCCCAGCGAGTCGTGCGCCAGATGGGCCTCGAGGGGGTGGCGTCCGGGCATCGAGTCATCTCTCGGCTCGAGAAGCGGCTGAGCTCCTGGCTGGGTGCCACCGCCAGACACGTCGTCGTGGAGGCGCCCGCGACCGACGGGGTCGGTGACGGCGTGCCGACCTACCTTCGCGACGTCGCGCAGGACTCGGGCCTGGACATCGCCGCTTGGCGGTGGGCAGTGGCTGCCCGGGGTGACTACGACTCGCAGAAGATCCTGGTCCTGCTCACCGCCCCGGAGCACAACAGTCCCGGCTGTCTGGTGAAGATCACCCGATCTGCACGGCACTCGGATCGACTGGACAACGAGAGCATGGTGTTGCGAACCCTGACTTCTTCGATGGTCCTTCGCGGGCGCGTGCCGGAACAGATGTTCTTCGGCACACATCGCGGTCGGGCCGTGCTCGGTCAGTCGATGCTGGCCGGGAAGCCCTTCCCGCGGGGAGCGCGATGGTCGGCGTCGTGCCCTCTCCTGCAGGACAGCTTCAACGCCCTGAACGAGTTGGCGGACACCACAGCCGCGTGGGTTCCGGCAGCATCGGTGTCGTCCGCGCTCGGGGTGCTGCTCGAGCGCTTCGTCGCGGTCTACCAGCCACCAGGCACGGAGGTGGCTGCCCTGCGCGACAGCCTCTCCGGCGGATGGTCGGTGGGCGATGATGTCCCCGTCGTGCTCCAGCACGGCGATCCGCACCCGGGGAACATGCTGGTCTCGGCCGAGGGACGTGCCCTCTTGGTCGACTGGGAGTCTGCGGACCTGCGTGGGATGCCGTTGTGGGACATCCTCTACTTCTTCCGCCACTACGCCACGATCGCAGCGCGCCGAAGAGGGACGCTGGATCGAGAGCGCGCCGCGACCCGGCACTTCCTGGATGACTCGGACCTTGCTGACCGCCTGGTCGCGGCTGTCGGCGACCAGGTGCAGGCGCTCGGGCTCCGGCGCGAGATGGTCAAGGCCCTCGTCTACAGCTGCTGGATGCATCGCGCGTTGAAGGAGTCGAGCCGGCTCACCGTCGATCGACTCGATCAGGGACTCTCGGTGCGGCTGTTGCGCGCAATGATCGCTGACAAGGAGTCGACGACGCTGTCGCGGCTGATGACACTGGGGGCCTGACGACCGGCCTCGTCAGGGGAGTCGAGGACCGTTCGTCCAGTCCGTCCAGCCCATGTTCTTGCCGGACACGGCGGGATCCAGTCTGAAGGTCGTGCCGTAGATGTCGTCGATCAGCCACGGCTGCCACGTGTCGTCGCCGACGGCCCACCAGTCGCCGTACGTCGTGTTGAGATCGGCCAGGAACTGGGAGGCTCTGCGGATCGCCCGGTCCTCCCACTCCCAGACGTCATAGCCCTGCCGCGACAGGATCTGGGCCTCCACGAGAACCCCGCCCATGGCTTCCCACGGGTACCCCGTGACGCAGGGCGGCCACTGGAAGTCGCACCCCCGGCGCATCTCCTCCGGCAACGACCCGCTGATGTCATGACCTTCCCTGGTGGCCCCCGGCGGGTTGATGCCGATGGGCTTGGTCTGGTCGTCCTGCCACGACAGGCTGTACCGGTACTCGAAACCGTCGTAGGCCTTTCGGTCGCCGAGGAACCCCTTGAACACCAGGGCCGTGCTCGTGAGGTCGCGCTGGTCGCCGAGGTAGACGTCGATCGCGGCACGCGCGGCACCAGCGACCCGACCATGGTTGTTGGTGCGCAGCTCGTCGTTCTCGCGCATCGTGCGGTCGGGGAAAGGTTCCTCCCTCACGCGGGAGATCCAGGCCCGGAACAGCGCTTCTCTCGCGGGGTCGTA
>JBBRVU010000095.1:0-14955 GCA_038246575.1 Actinomycetes bacterium
AGGATCCCCGGCCGCAACGGCCGACCGTCATCGTCGGCCGGGAGCAGACACGGACCGATGCCGCTGATCGCAACCGCAGAGGGAGGCATCGGCAGGTCGGCGAGCACCTGGGCGACGCACGCACGGAAGTCAGCCCACCACACATCCTCGGCGTCGTGCTCGAACCAGCCGGGACGGGGTGAGGACGTGGCGTGGGCCCGCTCCGCACGCGCGATGACCCGCCCGTCGGCTGCCACGGCGACCGCCTTGGTACTGGCAGTCCCGACGTCGACCCCGAGGAACGTCGCAGAGGTCACAGCAGCGACGAGCCGTCAGGCCGCGCACCACAGATGCTGACCTTCATCCCGAGCTCGGCCGCGGTCAGCGCCTTCGCGGCGAGCACCCGGTCGGCCGCGGCCGCATCGTTCGCGTATGCGACCTGGATGTGGTTCGACCGGTGTCGCGCCATGAACTGGTCCCGGCTGACCCCGTGCAGCACCGCGTGCATGATCGGCCACTCGGGAGTCGTCTCGGCCCACCGCCGCTCGGTCTCCTCGCGCGGCAGCTCGACGACGCTGGCCCGCCCGGCGTCCATGTGCAGCGCACCGCCCTCGACGAAGATGCGCGACCAGACGATCTCGCCGGGCTTCGCGATGCCGCGCACGGTGCCACCACCCAGCCGGAAGTACAGCGGCGGCTGGCGCAGCGAGTCGGTGCCGGCGTAGCCGTCGATGTGGTGCGCCGGGGGGACCGGGCCGGAGATCTCGAACACCCACACGTACTCGTCGGTGGTGCCGCTCGCGTCCTCGTCGCCCCACCTCACGTCATGCAGCGTTGTCTCGACCGGCTGCCCGAGCGCGAGGTGCAGCCGGTGCGTGAGCAGGGCGTCGAGGCCGGCGCACTCGTCGGCCTCGTTGAAGTGCACGACCGGCAGCCCGGGTCGCACGACCTCTCCGTCGTCACCGCGCACGTCGGGACGATCGCCGTTGTTCAGCAACCCCTCGGCGAGGTCGGACGCCGGGAGTACGTCGGCGAGCCCGAGCTGGTACTGCGTGCCGATCACGTCGACACCGAACCGGTCGGCCATCCGCGCGATCGCGGCGTACATGCGCAGCTGCAGCAGCACCTGGCGCTCGGTGAGCTCACTCACCTCGTCGGTGCCGAAGTGGAAGGTCATCCCCTTGGCCAGCAACCAGTCCAGCGACGCCCGGGCGTCGCTCTCCGGGACCGCCATCGTCTCGGCGTAGAGCGCCGACTGGGACAGCCGCTCCTTGAACACGTTCATCGGGAACAGCAGCTCGTCGGGGATGATCGCGTTGTACATCCCCATGCAGCCCTCGTCGAAGACGCCGAGGATCGCGCCGTCGCGGCGCAGCGCCTCAACGATGGTGGTGGCGGCGTCGCGTGCGCCCGAGTCGGTGACGTCGTCCGCGGCGAACGCGTGGATGTGCGTGCTGTCGTGCTCCAGCGGCTTGCCGGCCAGCCAGAGATCGAGGTTGGCGCCGAACCACTCATCGTCGAAGGTGCGGCTCCACAAGGTGTCGAACGCACGACCCGCCTTCACCAGCGACGCGTTGAGGTTGAGCAACCCGACCAGGCCGGGCCACTTGCCCTCCCAGTTGGCCACCGTCAGGATCGGGCCGCGGTGGCGCAGCAGACCGCCGAGCACCTGCTGGGAGAACTGCCAGACACCCTCCGCGACAACCAGCGGCGCGTCCGGAGGGATCGAGGCGAGCACTCGCAGGCCCTCGGCCTGGCTGGAGATGAACCCGTGCGCGGCCGCGGCGTCGACCTCGTGTGCTCGAGTCAGCTGGGCGCCGCGGGTGGCAAAGGCATCGGTCAGCAGCCGCTCGAACTCCTGCTGGGCTGGCCAGCAGGTCTGGTTCGCCGACAGGCGCTGGTCGCCGTTGGCCACGAGGTAGGCGGTCTCGATCACGAGTGTTCTCCTTGGACGACGCCGATGGTAAGCAGGATGTTGGCGAAGAGCCGCTCCTCGCCGGTGGCCACGACGAGGCTGACGTCCTCGCCGCGCGCGGCAGCGTAGAAGCCCGCCCGGTCGAGGTGGGCCAGCTCGACGCCAGGCAGGTGGCCGCGGAAGGTGCCGAAGATCTCCGGTTCCGGCCCCGAGCCGGGAGCCATGACGTGGGCCGCCTCGACCGGGATCGCGGTGAGCAGGGTCGCCAGGACCGTTTCCACGTCGACCGTGCCAGGGCGAAGGTTGAGGTGGACGACGGCGGCCCGCGGGTGCACCGCGGTCGCGACGGGGTAGTTCCCGTCGACCAGCAGCACTTGCGACCCGTGACCCGCGCCGGCGAGGGCGGCCAGGATGCCGGGATGGATCAGCGGGTAGGTCAGCACCTCAGGCCCTCGAGTATCTGCGCGCCACCGTGGACAGTGCGACGGCCAGCACGAGGATGCCGCCCTTGAAGAGGAACTGGTAGAAGGTGTCGGCGCCGAAGATGCTCAGCCCGTTGAACCCGGTGTTGATGATGATGACACCGATCAGGGTGCCGACGATGTGGAACTCCCCGTCGCGCAAGGTTGCCGAGCCGAGGAACACCGCGGCGAAGGCATCGAGCAGGTAGCTGTCAGCGGCGCTCGCGGTTCCGCTTCCGAGCAGCGAGGCGAGCAGAACGCCCGTCAGCGCCGCGCAGACTCCCGTGGTCACGAACGCGATGATCTTGATCCGGTCGACGGGGATGCCGGCCAGGCGAGCCGCCTCGATGTTGCCGCCGACCGCCTGGATCCGCTGGCCGAGGTCGGTGCGGTTGAGCACCACCCACAGCAGTGCGAGAACGGCGGCCATGATCCAGATCGGGTTCGGCAGCCCCAGGAACTCGCCGAGCGAGAGCTTGAGGAAGCCGTCCGGCACCCCGGCGGTGATGGGTGCGCCGGAGGTGTAGCCGAATCCCAGGCCGATGAGGATCGTGCCGACCCCGAGTGTCGCGATCACTGCGTTGACCCGCGCCTTCGTCACCAGTGCACCGTTGATCGCGCCGATCAGTGCACCGATGCCCAGCACCACCAGCACGGCCAGCCAGATCGGGAGCCCCTGGCGCACGATCAACCCGGTGACGAGCACGCCGGCCAGGCTCGCGGCATAGCCGATGCTGAGGTCGAACTCGCCGACGACCAGCGCCATCGTCAAGCCGCCCGCGATCAGCGCGGTGAGAGCCGACTGGTTGAGGATGTTCACGACGTTTGTCGTCGTCGGGAACGAGTCCGGCGCCGCGATCGAGAAGATCACGACCATGATGAGCAGCCCGGTCAGCGTGCCGTAGCGGGACAGCAGCTGCAGGAAGCGCCGCCAACGCCGGCCGGCGGCACCGTCGGACCCGTTGCCCGGCGGCGCTTGCGCCTCGGGGTGTGCGATGTCGGTGCTGCTCATGCGGGAACCTCCCGGTCCAGTCCTGCCTGGGCATAGCTGAGGGCGACGACGCTCTCCTCGGTGAGCTCGTCGCCGGAGAGCTCCCCGGTGACACGGCCCTCGGCCATCACCACCACGCGGTCGCAGAGCGCGACCAGCTCCTCCACGTCGGAGGAGATCGCGATGACCCCGGTGCCGGCGCGGGCCAGCTCGCGGATGATCGTGTGGATCTCGGCGCGGGCCCCGATGTCGACGCCGCGGGAGAGCTCGTCCAGGACGAGCACCTTGCGCTCGCGGGTCAGCCAGCGGGCGATGAGAACCTTCTGCTGGTTGCCGCCGGACAGCGAGCTGACCGGCTCGTCGACGTTCGAGGTCTTGATGCCGAGCCGTTCGCTGAGCTCGACGGCACGCGCCCGCGCCCGGCCGACGTGCAGCAGGGGCAGCCACGGCACGCGGCGCAGCGGGCGCTGGTCGGCGATGTTGATGTTGAACGCGACCGATCGGTGCAGCACGAGTCCCTGCGACCGGCGCTCCTCGGGCACCAGCCCGATCCCGTGCCGGACCGCTGCGGTCACGCTGGCGAAGGCGACCTTCTCTCCACCGAGCAGCATGCTGCCGGCCAGCGGGCGGTCGACACCACAGATCATCCGGGCCAGCTCGGTGCGCCCCGCTCCGACCAGCCCGCCCAGGCCGAGCACCTCCCCACGGCGCAGCTCGAACGACGCGTCCTGCACCAGTCCGCGGGTCAGGCCGCGCAGCTCGAGCAGCGGCGTCTCCCGGTCGGGAGCCGCGGCAGGCTCGACGTCGGGCTCGACGGGTGTGAGGTCGCGGCCGATGATCTCGCGGATCAGGCCGGACTTCCCCAGCTCGCCGCGAGTGACCCGCCGGGTCAGGTGGCCGTCGCGGAACACGCTGACGGTGTCACAGAGATCCAGGACCTCGTCGAGGCGGTGCGAGACGTAGAGCACGGCGACACCGGATGCGGCCAGGTCACGTACGACCTCGAAGAGGCGCTCGCTCTCGGTCGCGGACAGCGATGCCGTCGGCTCGTCCATCGCGATGACGCGCGCGTTGGCGACCAGCGCCCGACCGATCGACACCATCCAGCGCTGCGCCACGCTGAGCTCGTCCACCCGGCGGTCGAGCGGGAAAGTGACGCCTAGGCGTTGACCGGCCTCCACCGCCGGACGGCGCGCCCGCCCCCAGTCGACGATGCCCAGCCGGCTCGGCTTGGGCCGACCGAGGAGCATGTTGGCAGTGGCGTCGAAGTGCGGCACCAGGTTGAGCTCCTGGTGGATGAACCCGAGCCCCAGGTCGCCGGCGTCCTTCGGGGTCGCGAGGGTGACGGGGTGACCGTCCACCTCGATCGTCCCCGAGTCCGGGGCGACCAGGCCGGCGAGACAGCGGATGAGGGTGGACTTGCCAGCGCCGTTGGCTCCGACCAGCCCATGCACCTCACCGGCCTGCAGGTCGAGGTCGACCCCGGTCAGGGCCCGAGCGCCGGCAAAGGACTTGGTCAGCGCCCGGACCCGGACCAGCGGCGTGGGCATGTCAGCTGATGGCGTCGGGGTGCTCGGACAGGAACTGCTCGACGGTGTCAGCAGAGACAAGGACGCCGGGGACGTCCACGGTCTTTGGCTCCCACGAGTCACCGGCGGCGATGGCCTCGAGCGTCGTGGTGAACATCGTCGCGCCTTCCTTCTCGCCGTCCTCCCACACCGTGGAGGTCAGCGCGCCGTCCTTCACAGCCTTGATCGCCTGCGCGCTGCCGTTGATGCCATAAGTCAGCACGTCGGTGCGCTTCTGCTGCTTCAGTGCGGAGATGGCACCCAGCGTCGGGTCTTCCCAGCAGCCCCAGACGGCCAGGTTGCCCGAGCCCTTGGGGTTCTTGGCCAGCCATGCGTTGGCGTACTTTGCGCCGTCCTGCAGGAAGCCGGGGATGTTGACCTCGTTCTTGGTCACCTTGATGCCGGGCTTGTCCGCCAGCGCCTTGTCCAGGATGCCCTCGCGGTCGCGGCAGACCTGGCCCGTGCGGTAGGTCAGCGCGAGCACTTTGCCCGAGTCGCCCATCGCGGCGCGCCGTCGCCGGTGGTCATGACGACACCGTCGCCGGAGCCACCACCCCACGTTGCGACCGGGATGTTCGCGGTGCGAGCCGCTGCCAGCCCGGCGCCCAGCGAGGTCACCGGGAAGACGAGGTCGAAGATCATGCCGACCTTCTGGGTGGCGAAGGTGCGCATCGCCGAGTTGGCCTGGTCGGCGTTGCCCTGGGCGTCGACAACCTTGACGGTCCAGCCCTCCGCCTCGGCAGCGGCGGTGGCGCCCTTGATGACCTTGGCGTTGTTCGAGTCGGTCGCCGTGATGGTGACGATGCCAAGGACCTTAGATCCGGAGTCCGAGCCGGAACCCGAGCCGCCGGTGGTCGCGGTGCCTCCCCCCGAAGAGCCGCCGCACGCGGAGAGGACGAGAGCCAGGGCGAGCCCAGCGATGACCGGTGCCGTGCGCTTCATGGTCACTACCTTCGTTCGAGAAAGGAGCCAGGACCTGCAGTGGCGGCCCTCAGCAATCGATTTCTCGGGACCGTACGCCAGGGTGCCCCGGGTGTCAACGGTGCGCCTGGTCTCAGCGGCGCGAGCTGTCCCGGATCACGAGCCGGGTCGGGAGGGTGACGCTCCGTACCGGAGCATCGGGGTCCCCCGCGCGCTCGACGAGCATCTGGGCCGCGGTGCGACCAAGCTCGTACGTCGGCTGCGCGACGGTGGTCAGGCGAGGGCTCACCAGGCGGGCGTAGGGCAGGTCGTCGAAGCCCACGATCCCGACCTGGTCGGGGATGGAGATCCCGGCATCGGCTAGCCAGCCCAGGGCGCCCATCGTCATGAGGCTGTTGCCGACGAACAGCGCGTCGGGTGGCTCCGACAGCGACATCAGCTCCCGGGCCGCCTCGGCACCGCCAACCTCCTTGTAGTCGGCTGTTCGCACCAGCTGCGGATCGGCCGCGATGCCGGCCTCGGTGAGGGCGCTCCGGTAGCCGGCAAGCCGTTGGACCGCAGTCGTCGTTCGGGTGGGCCCGGTGATGCAGGCGACCCTTCGGAATCCGTTCGCCAGGAGGTGGGCAGTTGCTTCATGGGCACCCTGCTTATTAGCAACGACAACCGAGTTCACCGGCGAGCTGCGCAGCCGACGGTCGATTGTGACGACCGGCACGCCGCCCTTGAGGAGCGGCCCGATAGCACTGTCCCTGTCCGATGACGGAGAGATCACCACGCCGGCCATCCGTTCAGCGAGGGCGACGTCGACGTAACCTCGTTCCTTCTCCAGCTCCTCGTCGGAGTTGCAGAGCACCACTGAGTAGCCGTTGCTGCGCGCCACGTCCTCGACGCCGCGGACCAATGCGGTGAAGTGGGGGTTCTCGATGTCGGAGATGATCAACGCCCAGACCGAGGCGACCTTGCGGCGTAGGTTTCGGGCCACGCTGTTGGGCCGGTAGCCGAGCATCTCGACGGACGCGCGAACCCGCTGCGCCATCTCCGGGTTGACGTCACCACGATCGTTGAGCACCCGGGAGACCGTGGCCGGCGAAACGTCGGCCAGCCTCGCGACGTCGTAGATCGTCGACACGACAGCTGCTCCCGGACTTGGTGCGCGGTGCTCGACAACGCCGCTGCGCCGCGGATCGTATCGCAACCGGCCTGTTGCCGGAGGCGCCGAGTTGCTACGGTGAGCAATCGGTTTCACACATTCCGAGCTGGAGGCCCGCCCGATGGCCCTGCCCACGTACACCGTGACCGCGCTGCGGCTCGGCACGATCGCGGTCGACAAGTCCGGCATGACCTACGGCGTGGACCCCGGCGTGAAGATGGACGTCCCGATCTGGGGGGCCGCCGTCGAGGGCGACGGCATCCGGATGCTCGTGGACACCGGCTTCGGCGACCCGGCGCCCTGGCAGCGCTACGGCGCGCACTCCCGCGAGAACGACGAGACCCTGCCAGCGGCGCTCGCCGAGATCGGCTGGCAGCTCTCCGACATCGACATCGTCATCAACTCCCACCTGCACTACGACCACGCCGAGGGCAACCTGCTCCTCCCCGACGCGCAGTTCTACGTCTCGGCCACGGAGTGGGAGTACGCCAAGAACCCGATCACCACCCAGCGCTGGCTCTACGACTTCGACTGGACCGACGAGTCGGTGACCTTCCAGAACTACGTCCTGGTGGCGCAGGACCACCATGAGGTCCGGCCCGGAGTGCGGCTGCTGCAGACCCCCGGGCACTCGCGCGGCCATCAGTCGGTGCTGCTCAACACCGACCAGGGGGTGCTGTGCGTCGCCGGCGACGCCGCCTGCCTCATGGAGAACTTCACCCGCCCCACGCCGCCCGGCGGGTTGACCTCGGTCGAGCAGGCGCTGGACTCACTCGAGCGGATGCGCGAGCACTCCGACGCGGTGCTGATGAACCACGATCCGGCGATCACCAAGTACCAGAGCGGCGGGTTCGCCGCGATGCCGAAACACCCGCTCGAGCCCACGTCGGCCAGCAAGGCCTGATGGCTCCGCGACCAGCCTTCCGGGGTTGCCCTGGCCGCGGCTGCTCGTCAGCCGGGGCTAATGGGCTGCATCGCCGGACGTCGCGGTGACTGGCCCCGCCGGTACACCATCACTGAACGGCGGAACGTGATCACAGGCACGCCGTCCTGGTTGAAGCCGGTCGTCCGCACCTCCACGATGCCGACCGTCGGGCGGCTGCGAGACTCACGGGCCTGGAGGACCTCGGATCTGGAGTAGATCGTGTCGTCCTCGAAGACCGGGTGCGGCAGGCGCACTTCGTCCCAACCGAGGTTGGCCATGACGTTCTGGGACACGTCACTGACCGATTGCCCCGTGACAAGGGCAATGGTCAGGGCGGAGTTGACCAGCGGGCGGCCGAACTCTGTCTGTGCCGCGTAGTGGCGATCGAAGTGCACGGCCGCTGTGTTCTGCGTCAGCAGGGTGAACCATGCGTTGTCGGTGGCCGTGACCGTCCGGCCCAGAGAATGCTCGTAGATGTCGCCGACGACAAAGTCCTCGAAGAACCTGCCCGTCCACCCTTGCTTTGTCATCTGCGTGCCTCCTGAGTCTGTTCTCGAGCGATGATCATTCGGCTGCGACGAACCACGGCTTCATCGATCATGCGCCCGTTCTCGTCCAGGGTCGCGCCGTTGCCGTCGGATGATGCTGCATCGAAGGACGCCAGCAGCCGTCGGGCCGCAGCAACCTCGTCCGCGGTCACCTCGAACACCCGATGAATGGTGGGGATCTGGGCAGGGTGGATGGCGGCCCGGCCATAGAAGCCCAGTCGCCGAAGCCGCAGGGTCGAGGACTGCAGCACCGACAGGTCACGCACTTCAGCACTCACGGCACCGACCGGTGGGACCAGGTGCCGGGCAGCGGAGACTGCGACGACTGCGCTCCTGACCGGGAGCAGCTCGAGCTCGTCAGGCCCAGGTTCCAACCCGAGGTCAGCGGCGAGGTCCAGCTCACCGATCTGCAGCCGGTGGACACGCGGCCCACCTGCGATCTCGCTCAGATTGGCCACAGCGTCGGCCGATTCGATGATCGGCATGATCCTCACATCGCCCGTGGTGCGCCCGGCTGAGTTCTCGAGGTCAACCAGGAGCCTGTCGACGCGCACGACGTCGTCGAGGCTGGAAACCTTGGGCAGGCAGACCCCATGTAGACCCGGGCCGAAGACGTGGGCAAGGTCGCCGAGTCCCTGATCGCCGGAGTTCACGCGTGTCCAGCGCTCGGTCGGCCCGATCGTCGTCACCGACAGCCATTCGCGCGCCTGGTCGCGAGCGCGCGACTTGCCTGCCGCGGCCACCCCGTCCTCGAGGTCAGCGATGACCGCGTCAGCTCCACGCGTCTCCGCGCGCTGGAGCATCGCCTCGGAGTCGCCGGGGAAGTAGAGATAGCTGAGCGCGACGGCGGTCATTCCCGACCCTGGTGCCGGGGGCCGAAGGCCCCGGCTGCCGAGAGGCTCCGGATGGTGTCATCGTCGTACTCCAGCAACCGTCCGAGCACCCGTTCGGCACTCTCATGCCGCTGCGGCGCCCGCCGGTAGGCAGGCATCTCGTCGCCGACCCGCACTGGACTGCGCACCTGCCGCACCCGTCCGAAGCGTGGGTGATCGGTCTCGACGACCATCGCCCGGGCAGCTGTGTGGGCATCGTTGAGTGCATCCGCTACCGAGTTGACCGGCCCGCACGGCACGCCGGCGTCACGCAGCTTGCTCAACCAGTCGTCGGTGGGGCGCGCGAGGAAGATCGCTTCGAGCAGACTCAACAGCTCCCCGGAGTTCGACCCTCGGGCGGCGAACGTGGCGAAACGCGGGTCCGCCGCAAGCTCGGGACGTCCGACCACGTGGGTCAACCGCACCCAGAACTTCTCCTTCGGACAGGCGACGACGATCCAACCGTCTGCGGTGGGAAAGGCCTGGAAGGGCACCAGAGAAGGGTGGGCCGAGTTCTTGGTCCGTCGCGGCGTGAAGTTGCCGTTGAGACTCCAGATCGCCGGGTAGGTCAGCATCGACAGCGCCGTGTCGAACAAGCTCACGTCGCAATCCCCGCCGACGCCATCGCGCCTGGCTGCGTGCACGGCGGCGAGCACCGAGATCACCGCGACCAGGCCGCCCGAGTAGTCGACGAGCGAGAGACCGGTCTTGGTCGGTGGGCCGTCGGGCTCGCCGGTGATGTCCATCCAGCCGGCCATTCCCTGCAAGACGTAGTCGTAGCCCGGGTCTGCCCGCCGAGGCCCGGTCATCCCAAAGCCACTCAGCGAGCAGCACACGATTCGCGGATTGAGGTCCTTGAGGTCCTCGTAGCGGATCCGGATCTTGGCGGGCACGTCACCGCGCAGATTCGAGTAGACGACGTCGCTGACCTTGACCAGATCCTCGAAGACGGCGCGCCCACCATCCGTGGACAGGTCGAGGTCGACGCTGCTCTTGTTGCGGTTGAAGGCCTCGAAGAACAGGCTGTCGTCACCGCCCTGGTACGGCGGAACCTGACGACCGACGTCGCCCTCGCTGCGCGGATCCTCGATCTTGATCACGTCGGCACCGAGATCGGCCAGATGGACACTGCCGAACGGGCCGGCGCCGTACTGCTCCAGGGCAATCACCCTGATGTCTTCCAGTGGCCTCATGCCGCCAGGCCCATCGCTTCCGTCCGTACACATCCCTTGTCGGGCCACACGAGCGACTTCTCCCTCCGATCGACCGTCCTGTCAGTGCGCACCACGTGCTCAGTACATGAGCTGTCCCCCGGTGACGTTCAGCGTCGCTCCCGTGATGTACCTGGAGTCCTCGCCCAGGAGGAAGACGACTGTGTCGCCGACCTCCTCGGGTGCGGCGAGGCGCCCGAGCGGAACCTGGTCGATCGAGGACTGCAGCTGAGCATCGGTCAGACCGCCGCGCATCATGGCCGTGTCGACGAACCCGGGCGCCACCGTGTTGACGCGGATCTGATGGGGGGCCAGCGTCCGGGCGAGCCCGCGAGACATCGAGACGATGCCGCCCTTACTCGCTGCGTAGACGACCGACCCGCCGAAGCCCCCGGTCCACCAGCCCTGCGAGGTGAAGTTGACGATCGAGCCGCCCTCGCCCTGTTGGATCAACAGCTTGGCGATCGCGCGATCGAGGAAGAAGGTGGCCTTGAGGTTGGTGTCGATCTGGAAATCCCAGTCATCCTCGGTCACCTCGTCGAGGTGGTTGCGGCGCCGGAGCACCGCTGCGAGGTGTGCGAACCCGGCAACCTGGCGCCCGGTCTCGACGAGCATCGCGACCAGTCCCGCGTGAGCCTGGAGATCGGTGAGGTCGACCACCGTGGCCCGGTGATCGGTGCCCTCCAGACTGTGCACGAGCTCGTCCAGCGCCTCGGCCTCTCGGTCGACGGCCCAGACCTGCGCGCCCTCGCGCGCCAGCCGCCGACAGGTCGCCGCACCGATGCCCCCAGCGGCGCCGGTCACGACCACGATCTTCTCCGCGAGGCCTGACGCCATGGTGTGCTCCTTGGAATCGATTCTTGACCATAGGACGACCGTTCACGCAGGTCAAGGCGACGATCTGTGTGTTGCCTCACGCAATCCTGGTAACGTTTCGACATGTTGGTGGTGGTGCTCTCTCTCGCCGCCGCCACGGCGACGGGGTTCGGGACCCTGCTCACCAAGGCCGTGGTCACCCGGCTCCCGATGTGGCAGACCGTCGGGCCTCTCTTCCTGCTCAACGCCGTCCTCGCCCTCCCGCTGGCAGCCATCGCCGACTGGCAGATCACTCGGCTCGACGTGCTGTTGCTGCACGTGGCGTCGGTTGCCGCGCTGGCGATGAGCACGGCCGCGGTTTTCGTCCTCCTGGGACGCGGGAGCGCATCAGCGGTCGCGGTCGCGCAAGGGGCCAGCCCGGCTTCGGCCCTGGTGTTCGGGCCAGTGCTGTTGGCCGACTCTCCTACCCCGCTGACCGTCCTGGGCACGCTGATCCTTATCGGCGGCGCAGTCTTTCCCCTGCGCTCGGCCTTCGTCGGAATGCTCGGCCGACACGCCGTGGGGCTCATGCTGTTGGCCGGAGCAGCCACCGGCATGATCACCGTGCTGACCGGTGCATTGGTCGAACGCGACACGGACATCGGAGAGATCTACTTCGTCCGCACGGCCGCAGCGGCTGTCATCTTCTGGACGTTGCAGCCGCCTCGGGACATCCGCGGACGGGAGTGGCCACGGCTTGGTGTTCGCAGCGCGATGGTGTCGACCGGCTTCCTGCTGACCATCCTGAGCGTGCAACGGGGCAGTGTTCTGCTGGTCCAGTCCGTGCTCGCGACAACTCCGCTACTGGTGACGCTCATGGAGGCAACCTCAGCACGGACCGCACCAGCCCGCACCACGGTTGTTGCGGCGCTGGCGTGCTCTCTCGGTGTGTTCGTCATCCTCATCGGCCAGTAGCAGTCGGCCCGTCAGCGGGCCGTGTGACCGCCGTCGACGAGTAGCACGTGACCGGTCACCATCGCCGACGCAGCAGAGGCCAGGAACACCCCGGGCCCGACGATGTCATCCGGCTCCCCCAGCCGACCGAGGGGGATGTTGCCGAGGAAGTATTCCATGACGTCGGGATCGTCCTGGATCGCCGCCTCCACCAGTGGCGTACGAAAGTGCGTCGGGGCCAGGGCGTTGACTCGGATGCCGTACGGCGCCCACTCGATGGCCAAAGTGCGCATCATCGCGAGAACCCCACCCTTGCTCGCTGCGTAGTTGGCGTTGCCGGTCGTGACACCGACCAGCCCGGCTACTGACGCGATGTTGATGATCCGACCCGAGGTGCCGGCCTGGATCATCGCGGCGCCGACGGCCTGGTTGCAGTTCCAGGTTCCGGTCAAGTTCACGTCGATCACCCGCGCCCAGTCTGCACCGGACATGTCCTTCGCCGGCGCACGGGCACCGATCCCCGCCGACGTGACCAGGACGTCGATCGTTCCCAGCTCGGTCAGGGCGGCTGCCACCGCGGCGTCCACCTCGGAGCGGTCAGTCACGTCGCAGCGTCGGTGCCAGGCTTCACCACCGCTAGAGACGATCTCAGCCGCGCAGTGTCGGGCTGCCTCCTCATTCAGGTCCCACACGATCACCCGGGCACCATGGGCCGCCAGCCCACGGGCCAGGGCGTGGCCGAGACCACTTCCCGCTCCGGAGACGGCACAGGTCTCGCCCGTCAGGTCGAACAACGACGTGCCCGCGCTCACCACATCACCAGCCCGCCCGTGTAGTTGATCGCTTGGCCGGTCATGTAGGCAGCCTCATCCGAGAGAAGGAACCAGATGACCCCAGCACATTCGTCGGCGCTCGCAGCCCGACCCAGCGGGACGGTGGCGTTCCGCTCGCGCGCGAGGTTCTCCGCGGTGGTCCCACGAGCGGTGGCGACCGCGGCGAGGACCGCGTCCTGCATGGGTGTGTCGATGATCCCGGGACAAAGGGCGTTGACCCGGACCGATTGCTTGGCGAAGGCGTAGGCGAAGGACCGAGTGATGCTCAGCACAGCGGCCTTCGAGGAGGCGTAGACGGCGGCCTCGGTCGTGGTGGCCAGCTTGGCCGAGCTGGAGCTGAGGTTCACGATCGCGCCTCCGGCCGGCATGGTCCGCCCAATGCGTGACGTGAGGTCCCAGACCGCCTCGACATTCACGGCGTAGACATCGCGGATGTCGTCGACCGTGATCTCGAGGATGGGCTTAAGCCGGATGATGCCGGCGGCGTTCACCAGAGCCGCTGCACCTTCCGCGGCTCCCACCACTGCATTGCGCCCTTCGTCTGTGGCGACGTCGGCGACCAGCCTCGTGATGCGCTCGCCTTCCACCTCCGCAAGCCGGTTTTCGTCGCGGTCGACGGCCAGCACGGCGTATCCCTCTCGCAGCATTCGATCGACGACGGCGCGCCCGATGCCACTGGCGGCACCCGTGACGACCGCGGCCCGAGCCTCAACCGACACGCGACTGCTCCCCACCGGCACCTCGGCCTGCGTCGATGGCGCCCCGGAAGAGCGGCATCCCGGTCGTGCCCACCGGGATGCGCCACAACCTCCCACCCATGGGAGCGGCGTCGGTCACCTCGACCTCGTCCCCGAAGTCGGTGATGACCAGCGAGTCCTCCACGAAGACGCAGTTGCACGGCACACCACCGGTCTCGAGGAAGTCGATGGGTGTGCCGTCCTTCGCCAGGATGTCGACGCCCCCGGCCATGAAGGCGGTGATCCACAGGTTGCCGTCCCGATCGATCTTGAGTCCGTCGGGGATGTGACCCTCGGGCAGGACGTGAATGAGCTCGGACGCTAGACCTGGCCACTTCCGATAGACACCGCGGTCATAGGACTCGACCCAGATGAGCGAGCCCTCCGGCTCCGCGACGATGCCATTCGGATACGCCGGCCCGACCTCCTCGACGAGCTCGCCGGTGCCGTCCGGCTCGAGAACGAACAGACGACCGGTGCTTCGATCATCTGGGTAGTAGTCGCCGGGATCGGTGAAATAGAGGCGGCCGTCCGGTGCAAAGGTCAGATCGTTCGGTGCGCGCAGCGTGAAGCCGGCCACCTCGGTGGCGACCACCTCGACCGTTCCGTCTGGCCACGCCTTCTGAATCGAGGGTTCAGTCATCACGGTCGCCTTCCAGGGTCCGACCGTTCCACCGTTCTGGGTGATGTACACGGCTCCGTCGGAACCGAGCATGCAAGCGTTGGGCCCACCGCCGCACAGCGCATAGTCGTGGATCCCCCGCTCGGGCGACCAGGCGACGATCTTGCTCGTGTACGTCTCCACCATCACGATGCGTCCGTCGGGGAGCACATCAGGCCCTTCGGGATGTCCGAGACCGCTCGCCAGGGTCTCCACAGGGTGCCGCACTTTGGTCCTCCTCGATTGTCACCTTGGTCGTGCTAGGGCTTCTGGAAGAGCTCGATGGGGTAGCCATCAGGGTCGAGCAGGTAGATGCTGCGGGCTCCGGCATTGGGCCCGCTGGTGATGTCGACGGCTCCATCAGAACGTGCCCTCCCGCCGTACCCTTCGAGCCGGACGACCATCTCGTCGATGTCGTCGACGTAGAGGCAGAG
>JBBRVU010000096.1:0-14676 GCA_038246575.1 Actinomycetes bacterium
AGAGAGCACCGCGATCAGGTGTGGCGGTGCTGCCGGTGGTCAACGTGGCGTCCACGGCGCCGTCGAGGTCACGAGCCGCGACGGCGACTTCGGCCAACATGGCAGGTGTCTTCTTGGCGATCGTGCGGCCAGCTGCCAGCGTGACGCCGATGCCGCAGAAGGCGCACTGGTCCTCGTTGCCCCAATAGGCGCAGGTCTGCAGCACAGTGCTGGCCACGGAGTCCAGGTGCAGCAGAGCGATCTGCCAATACGGAATGCCGTCTTCGGTGGTCAGGTCGTAGTAGGCCGGGCGTGGTGCCAGGGCCGCCGAGGCGAGCCGATCTTCGCCCTGGTAGACCGCCCACCCTCCGTCGTCCTCGCTGCGCAGGGCGTACGGCGAGTTCTCGACGTAGGCGGCACTGGTCGGGACCGTGGTCTGAACCCCCTCGATGTAGAGCATCCCGGCGTCGGCCGGACCGGCACCGCCGGCGCGCGCACCGATCGGCACGTCGATACGCAAACCGGTGCTTTGCACTGCAGTGATCAACTTCGCGAGCTCGTCGGCGCTTAGCGGCTCGGACGGCGCGTTCTCAAGTTTCATCACGTACTGCCCTTCGTCGCACGGAGGTAGGACGACAGGCGTTTACTATCCGACATATTCGGGTGAGAAGCAAGAGCTCATCCGGAGCGGGTAGACGCCTCCCGCAAGGTCTTGACGCGTTCCTCGCGGTCGGTCGCGTTCGGGCATCGGATCGGGTTCTCCCCGGTGCCGCCAGGGTGCTCGATCCGTCCTGTTCCCAGGTCGATGTGAACCGCCTCCACCCGGTGCTGACATGTTCGGAAGTCATCGTCGGGTGTCGTCGTCACGAGCAAAGCGCGGCCGGTCGCGGCTTCCGCTTCCAGTCGACGATAGGGAAAGCAGGGATCGCCCGCCGGCTCCCCGGTTTCCTCCAGGACGAGCCAGGCCAGCTGGCCAGCCCGCGCGGCGGAAAGGAGCTCGACACGGCGCATGGAGGCCTGTTCGGCGACGACTTCGCGGTAACGCAACGCCAGGGCGGCGCGCCCCACCAGGTCCGGGTCGATCCCGTCGGCCGACAACACATCCTGCTCCGGCACATCGCGAACCAGTGCGCCGATGGTTGGCGCCGCGTCGCGGAGTGCTGCGCTGGAGGGGCCGAGCGCTCGAAGCCGATCCACCGTGGCGCCGACCATCTCGATGACGCCTCGATACGCATCGGGCCTGCTCACCAAAGCCCCGAACAGTTGGGTCTCAGCGCTCTGCCACGAGGCGGCCGTGGACGCCGGAACAGTCGCTTCGTCCTCCGCGGGCCGGCGGGATTCGTCTGACCTGCACATTGCGCTCCTCGTCGCCATAGTTCACTATGATGTACATGACATCCGCTATCCGACGCGGGCCGCCGGCGACCGGTCCGGGTCCCATGAGACCACTCGCTGTGGTCGCGGTGGGGGGTAACGCACTCACCAGGGAGAACGAGACCGGCACTCCGGACGAGATCGCCGCCAACGCCAAGGACGTGGCGCGGAGTCTGGTCCACTTGACTGGCGCTGGGTGGCGGGTGGTCGTCGTGCACGGCAACGGTCCGCAGGTCGGCAACCTGGCGATCCAGCAGGAGGAGGCAAGTGCCCTCGTGCCGGCGCAGCCGATGCATCAACTCTGCGCGATGACGCAAGGGCAACTTGGGAGCGTGCTGGTCCGCGAGATCGACCGGTTCTGCAGGCCTGGCACCGCAGTAGCGGTCGTGACCCACGTCGGGGTTGACCGCGACGACCCGGCCTTCGATCACCCAACCAAGCCGATCGGCCCGTTCTTCAGCGCCGACCGAGTTTCCGAGTTGGCTCGCCAGCGGGGTTGGCAGTTCGTCGAAGACGCCGGGCGCGGTCACCGCCGGGTGGTTGCCTCTCCCATCCCGGTCGACATCGTCGAGATGGAAGCCATCCGAGCGCTGCTGGCCGCCGGCCACATCGTGCTGGCCGCCGGCGGCGGAGGGATCGCAGTCTGCAGGACATCCGACGGCGTTCTGAGCGGGGTCGACGCCGTCATCGACAAGGACCATTCCGCGGCAGCGCTGGCAACCTCGCTCGGGGCTCGCGAGCTCTACCTGCTGACAGGCGTCGATGCGTTGTTGCTGGACTTCGGTACACCGCAGCAACGACCAGTCCGCATGCTCTCGCCTCAAGACGCCCAGCAGCACATGGAGCAAGGCCAGTTCCCGGCGGGGAACATGGGTCCCAAGGTCGCCGCAGCTCTTCGGTTCCTGCGCGATGGGGGCGAACGGGTCTTCATCACATCGGCCGAACGACTAGCTGATGTGGCTGCCGGTCGCCCAGACGTCGGGACACGCATCGAGCCGGTCCACGCGGCAGCGGTGAGCCTCACATGACTTCCACCGGCCTGCGCATCCACCCCGGCGCCTATCTGGACTCGCTACTTCTGATGTCGGCAACAGTCACCATGGAGGAGGTCGCCGGCGTGGAATGGGCCGGAGCCGCGATGGCGACCACTCGAGGGTTGGAGCAGCTCGCGTCCGGCGGATTCACGGGTGGGCAACTGGGCGAGGCCAGCGCGAACGACCTGATACTCGCGGTCCGCGCAAGCGACGAAACCGCCGTGCAAGCGGCACTGGATGCGGGGTGGCAGGCGGCTTTCGTCGAACGCGATCAAGCCCGCGACGACATAGCGGAACGCCTCCCGGCCAGCCTCGCCGAAGCGATCCGAACCAACCCGGACATCAACGTGGCGATCGTGTCGGTTCCCGGTGAGTACGCCGCACTAGAGGCTCACCATGCGCTGACCGCCGGCCTGCATGTCCTGCTCTTCAGTGACGGCGTAGGGCTCGAGGAGGAGATCGAACTCAAGGAGCGCGCTACAGAGCTTGGGCTCCTGGTCATGGGCCCCGGCGCCGGCACCTCCGTCCTGGGCGGCACTGGACTCGGCTTCGCCAACGTGTTCGCCGCATCACGAGCGACCGGGGTAGGCAAGGTCGGCGTCGTCGCCGCAGCCGGCACCGGAGCGCAAGAGGTGTCAGCGCTGCTGGACCGTTGGGGCGCCGGGATCTCGCATGTCGTGGGTGTAGGCGGGCGAGACCTCTCCGAACACGTCGGTGGGCGGATGGCGAAGTCTGCGGTTCGCGCGTTCGACGAGGACCCCAACACCAACGCGGTGCTCCTGGTCTCCAAGCCTCCGTCGCCAGCAGCGGCGGCCGATGTTATGGCGCAGGCCGGGAGCAAACCGGCTGTCGCCGTCTTCCTCGGCCTGTCGGAGCTCGAATCAAACCCCGGCGTGCAGCTCACTCGAACCCTTGAGCAGGGCGCTCTCGTCGCGCTCGGACTCGTCGGCGGTCACGCACCTCGGCTCTCGCTCGGCTTGCGCGAGGCCGTTGCCTCAGCGTCGGCTCGGTTGGCCCCTCACCGTCGGTCGGTTCGCGGCCTGTTCTCCGGCGGCACCCTCTGCTACGAGGCGCAGTTGATCCTGGAAGAACAGCTTGGCGAGGTCTACTCCAACGAACCGCTGCGCAAGGAGTACGGTCTGCCCGCGCCCGACGGGGCTCACGTCCTGTTCGACCTCGGGGCCGAGGAGTACACGCGGGGAGTTCCGCACCCGATGATCGACCCGAGCAGCCGGCTCGCCCTGCTGCGCGAGCAGGCCGAAGATCCTGACATCGCCGTCGTGCTGCTCGACGTCGTCCTCGGCCACGGCAGCCATCCCGACCCCGCCGCTCAGTTGGCACCGGTGTGCGCTGATCTGATGGCCGACGATGGCCCGCAGGTGGTGGCCTATGTCCTCGGCACCGAAGCTGATCCGCAGGTCTACTCCCGGCAGCGACGCGCTCTTGAGGACGCTGGCTGCCTCGTCCCGGAGACCAACGCTCGAGCGGCGTACGCTGCCTGCGCGTTGGCCCTTCGCAAGCCCGACCTGGCGGAACTAGGGTCATGAGCCACCCTGACGTATTGCTGATCACCTACTCGACAAGGCCACGCGGCGGAGTGGTTCACACGTTGGCCCTCGCCGAGGCCTTGCACGCCACAGGGGCAGCGGTGCACGTCCTCGCTTTGGGGGACCCGGCCGCGGGCTTCTTCCGGTCGGTCGCCGCGCCCACGACGATCGTCCCCGGGCCGTCCGGCGAGGGCACCTTGGAAGAGAAGGTGGCCGGCAGCATCGACCGGCTCGCCGCCGCGATCACCCAGTTGGACGCCCCCCTGCTGCACGCCCAGGACTGCATTGCCGCGCGCTCGGCAGCGCGCGTCCGTGACGCCGGCGCGGCAGTGACGGTGGTTCGCACCGTGCATCACGTCGACGACTTTTCCAGCCAGGTCCTCATGGACTGTCAACGAGCCGCCATCCTCGAGCCGGACGTGGTGCTCGTCGTCAGCCAAGCGTGGCGGCAGACCCTCGAGCAGGACTACGGCGTCAAGGCCGGGGTCATCCCCAACGGCGTCGACCTCGCACGCTTCTCGTCGCCCGATCGTCGAAGAGCCGCGCAACTGCGCGAGCAGGTCGGCGCGACCGAACGTCCGCTCATACTGGCTGTCGGCGGCATCGAGCCTCGCAAGGGCAGTGACACCCTGGTGCGCGCACTGGCCGAGTTGAAGGCCCGCCGGGAGATCCCGCCGGCGCTGGCCGTCATCGGCGGTCACTCCTTCCAGGATCACCGGCCCTACCGGGAACGTGTTCTCGGCCTTCTGCCCGAGTTGGGCCTGTCTCTCGACGAGGACGTCGTACTCGTCGGCACGGTCCCCGACGTGGATATCCCGCAGTGGTACGCCGCCGCGGACGTCCTAGCCTTCCCATCCGTCAAAGAGGGTTTCGGCCTCGCCGTTTTGGAGGCGATGAGCGCCGGGATTCCCGTCGTCACCAGTGACCTCCCCGTGTTCCGGGAGTACCTGGTCGCAGGACGGGACGCTCTGCTGATCGAGCCGGGAGACGTAGGTGGCCTGGCTACTGCGCTGCTGTCAACCATGGAGGATCCCGTGCTACGGCACGGGCTCGTCAGCGCTGGAGCCTGCGTGGCCGCGCGCTTCACCTGGCAGGAGAGTGCCCGGCAGCACCTGGCCATTTACGACGAAGTACGGCGCATCCACCGAACCGATCCTGTGATGTCGCGCTGAACCACGCACGGCCCGCCGTCCAGGTCTCCGAGGGAAAGTGCAGCAGGCAGGACGGTCGGCAGCTCAGCTCCACCCTGGCCCGACAGCTCACGGGCACGTCATCGGCTCCGTCTCTGATCAGCAAAGACGACGCAGGACTGTTATGGTCTTTGGACTAGTCCATTGACCATTAGAGGTGCACGTGATCGACGGTGCCCAGCTCGATGCGGCGGTCTCGGCCGCAGCGGAGGGCGCGTTCGCGTTCCTGGAGCGACTCGTCGCGCAGCCGAGCACGGTGGGCCACGAGAGCGGAGCGCTGTCCGTCTTCGCCGACGAGCTGACCGACCTGGGGTTCGCCATCCGCTGGCTCGAGCTGCCGGCGGACATCACGGCAGACCCCAGCGCCGGTGTGCCGCAGCCGACCTCCGGCCCTCGGGTGCAGGTCGTGGGGACCCTCGGGCCGTCGGAGGGTCGCGCCCTGCTGCTCAACGGGCACATCGACGTCGTTCCTGCTGATTCACCAGAGCGCTGGTCGTCGCCCCCGTTCATCCCACGCCGTGACGGCTCTCGGCTGTACGGGCGCGGCACCGGCGACATGAAGGCCGGGTTCGCCATGGGCGTGCTGGCCCTGCGCGCGCTGCTGAGCGTCGAGCCCGAGATCCTCACCGGACCGCTGTCCTTCCTCGCGGCCATCGAGGAGGAGTGCACGGGGAACGGCACGCTCGCCGCGGCGCGAGACGGTGTGCTCGCCGACGCTGTCGTCCTGCTCGAGCCGACCGGGCTCGACCTGCTCCTCGGAGGCATCGGGATCCTCTGGTGCGACATCGCGGTCGATGGGGTCTCCGCACACGCCGAGTCTGCGCACCGGGCCGTCAATCCTGTCGACCTGCTCTCCCGGCTCGTTGCCGGGTTGCGCGACTGGGCGGAGCAGCTCAACGTGTCACACCCGGACCCGGCCATGGCAGAGGTAACCAGCCCGTACAACCTCAACCTGGGGCAGATCCGGGCCGGCGACTGGCCCTCCAGCGTGCCGACCGTTGCCACGATGCGGCTGCGCATCGGATACCCCCGCACCTGGAGCGCGGTCGAGGCCGAGCGGCAGGTGTCCCTGGCGGTGGCGGAGGTGGCCAAGCGGGACGGCGGTTTCCCGGGCGAGCCGCGGATCACCCTCAGCGGCTTCCGCGCCGTCGGCTACCACCTCGAGCCGGGCCACCAGCTCGTACGCGATCTGGCAGCGGCTCACCGGCACGCGCACGGTGTCGAGCCGACGGCCTTCTCGCTGGGCAGCACCACCGATGCGCGCACGTACATCAACGACTTCGGGGTGCCAGCGCTCTGCTACGGCCCGCTGGCCGAGGACATCCACGGCGTCGACGAGTCGGTCGACCTGGACAGCGTCGTGGCCGGCGCGCGGACCCTCGCCCGGTTCATCGCCGAGTGGTACCGACCCGGGTCGGCGCTCACGTGACGCGCGCGCCGGGCGGGCTCGACCTGGACATGTTCGGCGAGCTGGACCGCAACGCGGCCAAGCCGTTGGGTGAGCGGCTGGTGACGCGCAACGTCGCCGACCAGATCGTCGATCGGCTGGTGACCGCGGTCGCCCTAGGGGTGTACGTGCCCGGCCAGCGGTTGCCCACCGAGCGCGAGCTCGCCGAGATGCTCGGGGTGTCGCGGACGGGTGTCCGGGAGGCTTTGCACCGGTTGGCCGAGGCCGGCTACATCGAGGTCCGCCGTGGGCGCCAGGGCGGGTCTTTCGTCCTCGCCGGCTGGGGACCCGGGTCCGCGGAGATGGTCCGCCGGCACCTGCTGCCCAACTGGGAGCGTTTCGAGGCACTCTTCGACGCCCGCCGTCTGATCGAGCCGCTCATCGCGCGGACTGCAGCCCAACGGCGCAACCGGGAGGACCTGAGAAACATCAAGGCGGCGCTCGCCCAGTACCGGGAGGCTGAGGACCGGGAAGCGTCGCGACGGGCGGACGAGCTGCTGCACCGGACCGTCGCCGAGGCCACCCACAACCCGGTCCTGGTCGGGCTGTCCACGCAGATCCGTTCGCGGGTGAGCCTCAACCTCGGCGCCGAGCCGTACACCCCCCGGATCCGGGAGAAGGCGTCGCACCAGCACGACGAGCTCACCGTCGCCATCGACGCCGGCGACGCCGACACGGCTGCCGCCATCGCGGCCGACCACTTCGTGCTCTCCGAGCGCATGATCCGCGACCTCGTCCGTCGAGTCCGCCGTGAGGGGGAGACACCGTGAGCGGACGCGCGAGGTTCGTCCTGCGCCGGCTGCTGCTGACGATCCCGGCGCTGTTCGCGATGAGCGTCTTCGTCTTCCTCATCATCCGGCTGGTCCCGGGAGATCCCGTGCGCACCATGCTCGGCTTCCGTGCCACCGACGAGAACGTCGCCGAGATCCGCTCCCAGCTCGGTCTGGACCGGTCCCTGTTCCACCAGTACGTCAGCTGGATCGGTGGGGTCCTGCACGGTGACCTGGGCACCGACTTCGTCAGCAAGGCGCCTCTGAGTGAGCTGCTCGGCCAGCGCCTGCCGGTGACGTTGGAGCTGACGCTGCTCGCCATGGGGTTGGCGATCCTGGTCGGCGTGCCCCTGGGGGTGCTGGCAGCCACCGGCTCGGCGTGGATCCGCAGGTTGACCGATGGGTTCGTGGTCGCCGGCGTGAGCATCCCCGACTTCTGGCTGGGGATCATGCTGGTGCTGCTGTTCTCGGCCACGTTGGCCGTGCTCCCGCCATCGGGGTACGTGCCGTTCACCGAGGACCCGGTGCAGAACCTGAAGTACATGACGCTTCCGGTCCTCACCCTGGCCGTCGCGGAGGCCGCGTACATCCTGCGCACCACCCGGGGAGCAATGGAAGGCACGATGGGCCAGCCCTTCGTGACCTTCCTCCGCGCCAAGGGGCTCAGTCATCGACGGATCGTCTACCGGCACGCCTTGAAGAACGCGGCCATCCCGGTGGTCACCGTCATCGGCATCCAGTTCGGCGTGCTGCTCGGTGGCGCCATCGTCATCGAGACGCTGTTCGCCCTGCCAGGCATAGGTCGGCTGCTGGTCACCGCGATCAACCAGCGCAACTACCCCGTCGTACAGGCCGGCGTCCTCGTCGTCGCGTCGCTGTTCATCCTGGTGTCGCTGCTCACCGACCTCGTCGTGGGCTGGATCGACTCCCGCGTCGCGGACGGATCGTCGTCGTGAGCACGACGGCCCGCTCGTCGCGCGTCCAGGGACGACGGCTGCCGGCGCCCGCGATCGGCGGGGCAGTCATTCTCGCGTTGCTCCTGCTCGTCGCGCTGCTCGCGCCGTGGATCGCTCCCCACGACCCGGAGGCTGTCGACTCGTCCCGGATCCTGGGCCGTCCGGACTCCTCGCACCTGTTCGGTTCCGACTCGCTGGGCCGGGACGTCCTCAGCAGGGTCATGTTCTCGCTTCGCGTGAGCCTGATCGTCGCGCTGAGCTCCGTCGCGCTGGCCTCCGTCGTCGCGGTCCCGCTGGGCGCGGTCGCCGGATACGTCGGTGGCCTGGTGGACAACCTGATCTCGCGACCGCTGGACATGCTCCTTGTCCTGCCCGCGCTGCTGCTGGCCGTCACGCTGATCGCGATCATCGGGCCCGGCACTGCTGTCGCGGCGGTTGCGATCGCCGTGATCTACCTGCCGATCCTTGCGCGGGTGATGCGCGGCAGCACCCTGTCCGTGGTCAACCTGGCCTACGTCGAGGGAGCATCCGCACGCGGCGCCGGGCACCTGCGAGTCCTCGCCGGACACGTCGTTCCCAACGCGATCGGGCCGGTGCTCGTGCAGGTGTCGATCCTGGCCGGCTTCGCCCTGCAGATCGAGGCAGCACTGAGCTTTCTCGGGCTCGGCACACAGCCCCCGACACCATCCCTCGGTCTGATGCTGTCCGACGGCCGGGACGTCCTCGGCCAGGCCCCGTGGGTCGAGATCTTCCCGGGACTGACCCTGGCGCTCGCCGTGCTCGGCTTCGTCCTGCTCGGTGACGGGCTGCGCGCCCGCCTCGACCCCGCAGGCGTGCTGCGATGAGCGACCCGGTCCTGACGGTCCAGGACCTGCGAGTCGACTTCGACACCCCAGAGGGTCTGCTGTCCGCGGTCGACGGCGTAAGCCTGTCCGTGGCGCCCGGGGAGATCGTCGGGCTGGTGGGGGAGAGCGGCTGCGGCAAGTCCACGCTGGCCAACGCCGTGATGGGGCTGCTGCCCCGACAGGCCACGGTCTCCGGCGCGGCGTCGCTGGCCGGCCAGCCGCTGATCGGTCTGGCCGAGTCCCAGTTGCGGGCGCTCCGCGGGGACCGGATCTCGATGATCTTCCAGGACCCGTCGACCAGCCTCGACCCGACGTTCTCCGTCGGGGAGCAGGTGGCCGAGACGATCCGCGCGCACCGATCGGTCGGCCGGGCCGATGCCAAGGCGCAGGCGATCCGGTTGATGACCGAGGTGGGCATCCCTGACGCGGCCAGCCGCTACGCCGATCCCCCGCACCGCTTCTCGGGCGGCATGCGGCAGCGTGTCGTCATCGCGGCGGCGCTGGCCAACCAGCCCGCCATGCTCGTCGCGGACGAGCCGACCACCGCCCTCGACGTGACCATCCAGGCGCAGATCCTGCGGCTGATCGCCGGACTGTGCCGGGACCAGGGCACGGCGGTCCTGCTCATCACCCATGACCTCGGCGTCGTCGCCCAGGTCTGCGACCGGGTCGGGGTCATGTACGCCGGCCAGCTCGTGGAGCAGGCTCCGGTCGGTCGGCTGTTCGCCGAGCCGCAGCATCCCTACACCCAGGCGCTGCTCGCGGCCCTGCCGACTGCCCACGCGAAGCCCGGCGAGCTCGCGGTGATCCCCGGGCAGGTGCCGGACCTGGCCGGGCCGCTGCCGGGCTGCCGTTTCCTCGACCGGTGCGCGCTGGCCCGGGCGGAGTGCCGGACGAAGCCCGAGCCGGTGGCTGTCGGAGCCACCCGGGTGGCCTGCTGGGACGTCAGTGCCCGCCTCGCCGACGAGGCGATCGCATGAGCCCGCTGCTGCAGGTCGACGGCCTGGTCAAGACCTTCTCCGTGCCCGCCGGGCTGTTCCGGCGCCGCGCGGTCTCCGCCGTGGCCGGTGTGTCCCTCGATGTACGGGCTGGCGAGGTGCTGGGACTTGTCGGTGAGTCCGGCAGCGGGAAGACCACGCTGGGCCGCTGCGTGCTCGGCATGACACCGGTAGACGCCGGGAGCATCACCTTCGACGGGGACGACGTCACCACCCTCACCGGCCGCCGGCGCGCGGAGTTCCGCCGCCGGGTCCAGCCGGTCTTCCAGGACCCCTATGCCAGCCTCGACCCGCGCTGGACCGTGGGCCGCAGCGTCCGGGAGGCTCTCGACGCGCACCGCACCGGCACTCCCGCGGACCGGGACCGCCGGGTCCTCGACCTGCTTGACCGGGTCGGCCTGAACGCGTCGTCCGTAGGCCGCCTGCCCCGTCAGCTCTCCGGCGGCCAGCGGCAGCGGGTCGGTGTCGCCGCCGCGCTCGCCAGCGGTCCGGACCTGATCGTCGCGGACGAGCCGGTGTCCGCGCTCGACGTCAGCGTGCAGGCCCAGGTGCTCAACCTGTTCGCGGACCTGCAGCGCGACCTCGGGGTGGCCGTGCTGTTCATCGCCCACGACCTGGCGGTCGTCGAGCACCTCAGCCAGCGGGTGGCGGTCATGTACCTCGGCCGGCTCGCCGAGATCGGCACCACCCGGGAGATCTTCCGCGACCCGCGCCATCCGTACACCCGAGCTCTGATCCAGGCGATCCCCCATCCGGACCCGGCCCACCGGGTCGAGGCCGTGCCGCTGACGGGGGAGATCCCCAGCCCCCTGGACCCGCCGACCGGGTGCCGGTTCCACCCGCGCTGCCCGCTCGTCACCGATGCCTGCCACCGGGTCCGCCCGGAGCTCGAGCCCGTCCATCCCTCGCACCAGGCGGCCTGCCTGGTGACCGCCCCATCCGCGCACGTCCACCCGTAACCCGACGAGGAGAAGAAGCCGGTGCCCACTGCCCACGTCAACGGAATCGACATCAACTACCAGCTGGAGGGAGATGGTCCGGAGACCATCGTCCTGGTCAACGGTCTTGCCGACGCGCTCGACTCGTGGGACTTCCAGGTGCCGGCGCTGCTCGAGGCCGGGCTCCGCGTGCTTCGGTTCGACAACCGCGGGATCGGCGCGACCGATGCGCCGGCCGGCCCCTACACCTCCCGCATGCTCGCCGACGACGCCAAGGCGCTGGTGGACGAGCTCGGCATCGCCGACTTCCATCTGATGGGGGTGTCGATGGGGGGCATGATCTGCCAGGAGTACGCGCTGGCGCACGGCGGCGACCTGAAGTCCCTCACGCTGGCCTGCACCTATGCCGCACCCGGGCCCTTCTGCACGCGCATGTTCGCGATGTGGGCGGACCTGGCGACCCCGCTCGGGGTGCCGTTCGTCATGCGCGACGTGACCCTGTGGGCGTTCACCGTGCCGTTCTTCTCCGAGCGCCCGGACGAGGCCAAGGAGTTCGAGGAGGCGATGGCGGGACTGGACATGACCGTCGAGGCCTACCTGTCCCAGCTCAACGTCATCACGACCCACGACGCACTCGACCGGCTCGCGGGCATCGACGTCCCGACCCTGGTGCTGGCAGGCGAGGAGGACATCCTCATCCCGGTCAGCCTGTCCCGTGCCCTGCACGATGCGGTTCCGGGCTCCCGCTGGGCCACGACCCCGGGCGGGCACGCCTGCCTCTGGGAGCACCCCGACGCGTTCAACGAAGCACTGATCGACTTCGTCCGCTCGCCCGCCAGCTGACACCCGCCAGCTGACACCTGCCAACTGACCCCAGGAGACAACGATGAACGACACCACCACCACGGGCGAGCTCAGCCGGCGGGACCTGCTGCAACGCGCAGGTCTGCTCGGCATGGTCCTGGTCGGGGGACCGGCCTTCCTTGCTGCCTGCGGCACCGACGACACCGCCAAGCCGGCTCCCGGCACCTCCGGGTCGGGCGGTGCCGCGCAGGCGGGCGGCACCCTGATCGCGGCACTCACCGGCGAGCCCGACAGCCTCGACCCGGCGACGTCCTCGATCTACACCGGCGCGCAGGTCTACGACAACATCTTCAGCAAGCTGCTCACGATCGACGCCGACGGAAACTTCGTGGGTCGGCTGGCGACCAAGTGGACGCCGACCGACGACACCACGTGGACGTTCGACCTGGTGGACAACGCGGTCTTCCACAACGGGGAGAAGTTCAGCAGCGCCGACGTGAAGTACACCTTCGAGCGGATCCTCGACCCGAAGACGGCGAGTGCCTACGCCGGGTTGTACACCGCGATCGACTCGGTGGAGACGCCGACGCCGACGCAGGCGGTGTTCAAGCTCAAGACTCCGTACGGCCCCTTCCTGACCAACCTGGCCAACAACGGCGAGATCGTGAACCAGAAGGCGATCGAGTCCGATGACCCCGCACGGAAGCCAGTGGGAACTGGCCCTTTCGAGTTCGTCGAGTGGGTCCAGGGCGACCACCTCACACTGAAGAAGTTCGACAAGTACTTCGAGACCGGCCGGCCGCTGGTGGACCTGGTCGAGTTCAAGTTCCTGCTGGTCGACCAGGGGCGCATCGACGCACTGTCGTCCGGGGAGGTCAACTGGGTCGACGCCATCCCGCTGCAGCAGATCGATGCCCTCAAGAACGACACCCGCTTCACCTACGTGACCAGCCCGGTGTCCGGGATCCCGGACTTCCTGGCGCTCAACACCGCCAAGGCCCCGTTCGACAAGCCGGAGGTGCGCCAGGCGGTGGCCTGGGCGCTGGACCGCGCGGCCATCCGGGACCTGGCCTACTTCGGCAGCGGCGAGATCGGGGTCGAAGAGGTCCCGAGCGGTTCGACCTGGTACGACGGTGAAGACCCCTACGCCTCGGGACCGGACGTCGCCAAGGCCAAAGCCCTGCTGGCCAAGGCCGGCTTCCCCGACGGACTGACCGTGGAGTACCTCGGCCTGCCGCAGTACCCCGAGCTGCTCAAGACCGGTCAGGTGGTGCGTGACCAGCTCAAGGCCATCGGGATCGACATGACCATCAAGCAGGTCGACGTGTCCGTCTGGTTCGACGACTTCTCGACCGGCAACTACCAGATCACCAGCGCGTACCAGGAGCGGACGCTCGACCCCGACAACTTCTACTCGCTGGTGATGAAGTCCGGTGGGCCCATCAACACGACGGCCTACTCGAACCCGCAGGTCGACAAGCTGATCGACCAGGCGGCGACATCGACCGACGAGGCCGAGCGCAAGTCGCTGTACACGCAGATCAGGAAGATCGTGCGCGAGGAGGCTCCGATCATCTTCGTCCACTACGAGACCTTGAACTACCTGATGCAGAAGAAGGTCGTGGGAAGCACGGTGACCCCGACGCTCGAGCTCAACCTCAAGGACGTCGGTTTCACCGGGTAACACCTGGGTGCCGCACGCTTCCACCAGGGCAGTTCCTGACCTAGGGTCGAGTTGACGAACTGCGTCGCCCCGGACCCGGTGACCCGTCGCAGACAATCAGCGCGTACACCGGGTCGGGGGTTGTCGCAGGACATGACGGACCATGAAGGAACGATGCCTGAGGAGCCGGCCGTCCGGCTGACGGTGGCCGTCCTGGCTGCGGTCCGCGCCTCGCCTTCGCGTGGCGACTCGCCGTGGGAGGAGATCGCCGAGCTGCGTGCTGAGATCACGCAGCTGCAAGGCGCACTGCTGACCCGGGCGGTGATCGACCAGGCCAAGGGCCTGTTGATGGGCGTGCACGGCTGCGACAGCGAGGACGCTTTCGCCGTCCTGTCGCGTGTCTCCCAGCACCACAACGTCAAGCTCCGGGTGGTGGCCGCAGCCCTGGTCGGGCTGGCCCCGTCGCCTGATCACGCCCCGGTCACCATCGACCCGGCGACCGCTGCGGCGGCGCGCGACGCGCTGGGGGTCCGGGCCAAGATCCCCAGGGAACTGCCAGGCTCGTGACAAGGACCTCCCATCTGCGCTGTCGAGGATGAGCACACCAACCTCGACAGCAGGGAGAAGTCCATGCGTAAGCGCACAGCAGCCATCGCCTTGTCCGGCGCCCTCATCACCGGAGCAGCCGGGGTGGTCGCGATCACCCCGGTCTCTGCCGCCACCTCCGACAACGCGGTCACCGGCCGGCTCGCCGCCATCAAGAGCGCTCTGAGCGGTCTGGTCGGCGACGGCACCATCACCCAGAAGCAGGCGGACAGGGTCGCGAGCACGCTCGACTCCACATTGCCTCAACGGGGCGACGGCGGACCAGGTGGTCACCGCGGTCGCGGCGGTCCGTGGGGGATGAGCGGTGCGCCCGCCGCGGCCAACGCGCTGGGCATGACCACGGACGAGCTGCACACCGCGCTGGAGGGCGGCAAGACGCTCGCTGAGATCGCGAAGACCAAGAACGTCACGGTCGCCGCTCTCGTCAAGGCGATGGTCTCAGCGGCGGAGGACGACCTCGCGACCGCAGTCAAGGACGGGCGCCTGACCCAGGCGCAGGCCGACACGATGAAGGCGAGCCTCACG
>JBBRVU010000097.1:0-14618 GCA_038246575.1 Actinomycetes bacterium
GCCATGAGGGCGAGCACGACGTTCGCTGGGGTCAGTGCCGCGGCGACCCAGCGGGCGGCCGGCGTGCTGCGGGCGCTGCTCAGCCGCTCGAGGTCGGCCAGGTCCGTGTCAATTCGCATCGGGTCTCCTCGCACTCTTCAGTGTGGTGCTCAGGGTGATCAGTGGTTGGGGCCAAGGCGCGCTGTCCAGGGCGGTCAGCGCTTCCTTGGCCGAGATCCCGTCGTTGGGTGCGACGGGGGGAGTGGCGATGGCGTGAGCGAGCTCGGGCATAGTCCTTGCAGTTGCGACGTGGTGCTCCTCGAGCGCGTCGGAGATCTCGATGAGGCGACGTTGGGCAACAAGACGCGGATCCAATGTCCGTGTGAGCAGGTCCTGACGCAAGGGCAACTGGACGTGTGGGTGGTGGCGCAGGGCCAGTCGCCACAGCGGGTCGAGCTGCACAGCGAGCCGTCGTGCAGCGATGCGGTGGGCTAGCGCTGGCAGGAGGGGAAGCATGAGCAGGCCGGCTGCGTACAGGCTCAGGGCGATGGGGAACATGGCGGTCGAGACCTGATCCAGGAGTGGCGTTGATACGCCGAGCACCTGGGCCGCGCCGCTGTGTGCGATCCAGAGAAGTAGCACCGCGGTGCCGCACCACGCCGACGCCCCAAGGAGGGCGACGGCGGCCGCCGCCGGCGGGTCGGTGGCCCTGGCGGACCGGTAGCTGCGGTGCGCGTAGTGGGCCATGTCGATCTGGAACCAGAGCAGGTAGAGGTAGATGGAGACGGCATAGACGAGACTCGCGGGATGGCGCGGCGCGTCGGCCAGGTCGGCGAGCTCGACGGTGTGGATAGGTGCCGCGAACCAGGCGACCACGGAGACCGCGGCTGTGGCGGTGCCCGCCAGCAGGATCCTCCTCCGCTTGGACGTTGGTGCGCCGGGCTGGCGCGTGTCGAGCTGGTAGAGCTGTCCGCCGGCTACCGCAAGGCACAGCGCGAGACGGCTGCCCAGGTTGGTGGCGTTGGGTTGCCCCAATGCGGCATCGATGTCGAGTCGGTTGACGTGTGTGGTGGTGGCGGCTGCCACCGCTGCCACGGAGACCGCCATTGACGTCCGCCAGGTCGCTGGCCTTTGGACGGCGAGAGCGCCGCGGTAAGCCGCGGCACTCCAGAGAACTGCGACGGTCACCAGCTCTGGTGTGTTCATCGCAGCCGCGCTGACAGTCGCGATGAGGACTCCCAGCTGGCGGCGCGGGCCCGGTCTCCGAGTGCCGAGGCCAGCATCGTTCCGACGTGCTCGGCCGCGGCCTCCTCGCGGCTGGTGTACCCGGTGCGCAGCAGGATCCGCTGCGCGGTCTGGAGGGGGAGTGCGGGCGCGAGGGTGCTCAGCAGGTCCGGCGTCAGGCTGCTGTGGAAGGCGGGATCGTGGCCGAGGAGGATGTGGCTGACTTCGTGGCACAGCACCGCGGTTCTGCGCGTGGACGACGCCCCCACGGGGCAGAGCAGGTAGTCGCGCTGGGGTGCGGGAACCCACGCTCCTGACGGGGAGGTCCCGCTCAGGGGGACCTCGAGGATGCGGATGGCGCGCTGCCGGTCTGCGGCCAGTGCCGCGATCATCCCGTCGACGGTGGGTGCCGTTCGCATCAGGGCCCGGCCGGCACGCACGGCCTGCCTCCGGCGCCGGTCGGCGCGCAGGTCACTCATCGTCCGGCGTCTCGGCCTCGAGGCGCTGGACCTCCCTGAGCGCGGCCAGCAGCTGCGCCACGCCGGCGGCGTCGAGGTCGCCGCGTAGGCGCAGACCGCCAACGCGGCGCAGCTGGCCGAGCGCTTCGAGGTCCTCGTTCACGCGGCGTTCCTCGTCGCTGCTGAAGAAGTAGTCGAGGGGGACACCGAACACCTCGGCGATGGCGGCGAGCAGCCGCGCGGACGGGTTGTCCCGGCGACCGTTTCGCAGGTTGCTCAGGTGCTGGACGGTGACCGGGACACCTCTGGTCGCGAGCTCGTTGACGACGACCTCGTTCGTGTACCAACCCCGGCCCTCGGGCTGGGGGATGGTCTTGAAGAGGCGCTGCAGCTTGCTCGCGAGCTCTGGGATGCCCCCACTATCCATAGCGTGATCGTACGCACGGGTCCCTTGAATATGTCTATAGACAGACCAGATATTCTCGAAGTCCTACTGGGTCCGTCCTTAGGTTATGTTCGACCCGTGCTGCATGTATCAGTGACCCCGGACGTGGCGAAGCCAGACGTCGACCACCGTCTGGGGATCGGCGGAGCCGAGGTGCCAGGTCGTCGCAATGCCACCTCGGCCGATACCTGGGGTTTGGACCTGCAGGACGAGCCCGTGGCGGGCGAGCTCCTTGAGGTGGCGCAACGCTGCCGACTCAGAGGTACCGGCGAGGACAGCCGCCTCGCGAGTGGTGAGGCCGGGGCTCGTGACGACGGCCCGCAGGATGGCGGCCGCCGGTTCACTGCCCATGAGGCGGATCGCGTCACGAAGCGCGTCCGTGATCGCGGGCGGGTGGGAGCGGGCCGGCACATTCGCCATCGTGCCAGCAACGGACCTGGACCTGTTGGAGCACGGGGGAATGACATAGTTCATTCAATGACGTTAGTCTAGGACTCAACCGGGCGGCTAGTTCCGGGGGCGAGGGAAGGGGGGCAGGAGATGGACCGCAGGATCCTGGCAGTGAGCATCCTTGCCAGCGCGCTGCTTGCAACGGGTTGCTCAGCCGAGCAGCCCCCACCGAGCAGCACGCGCTCCACCGCGCCGGTGGCACGCCCCACGAGCCTGCCCACTGCTCCGCATGACGTGCCAGAGCAGCTCGATGACGGCTCCACGATGCTGCCGTCGCCCAGCAGCACGCTGAGCGCGGATGCTGCCAGCCGCGCTGCAGCCACCGATGCCGCGGTGGAGGCGATGACCCTGTTCGCCCGGCAGGACGTAGTTGCCCACACCTGGTGGAGCGAATTGGTACCGCTGCTGTCGGCCCGCGCCGCGCAGGACTACCGCTACGTCGACCCGGCAAACGTCCCGGCGACCGGGGTGACCGGGCCCGTGAAGCTCCTCCCGCAGGAGACACCCACCGTGGCGCGGGTCAGCGTCCCCACCAACGCCGGCGTCTACCTGCTGGTGCTGTCCAGGACAGCGGCCGAGCCCCGGTGGGTCGTTGAGCGGTTCACGCCCCCAGAGTCTGCGGGGGACTGATCGGTGGCTTCGTCGGGAGGAGGCAAGAGCTGGGTCGTGGCCATGCTGGCGGCCCCGGCCATGGTTCTGGGAGTCCTGCTCGCGGTCGTGTTCGTCTTCGACACGACCGCCAACGCCTCGTGCAACCCCTCCGGATCCGCCGTGACCGTGGACCCGACGAGCGTTCCCCCCGGGCCGATCGCCGGCTACCGCGGGCCGCAGCTGGCCAACGCGGCCAACGTGATGCTGGCCGCCCAGCGTCTCGGTCTCACGCTGCGTGATCAGCAGATCGGCGTTATGACCGCGATGGGGGAGTCCAGCCTGCAGGTCCTCGACCACGGTGACGCGGTCGGCCCGGACTCTCGTGGGCTGTTCCAGCAGCGAGACAACGGTGCCTGGGGCACCCTCGCAGAGCGCATGGACCCGTTCCGCAGTGCCACGAACTTCTTCAAGGTCGAGGCCGGGGTCCCGTCGCGCGAGTCGATGGCCCCGACACTGGTCGCCAACGCGGTCCAGGGCAACGCCGATCCTTACTACTACGAGCCGTTCTGGGCGCCCGCAGGCGAGGTCGTGCAAGCACTGGGCGCGGCTCGCGAGCAGAACTCAGCGGCCGCCCCGGCGAGCACCCCGGCACTGCCCTCGCGGTACGCCTTGGGTGCCGTGCACCCTCAGGCCACGGTGGTCGCCAACACCCTCGGCCCCATGTTCGGCATCAAGACCGTTGGCGGTTACCGCGAGGGCGCGCAGGACCACGGGACCGGTCTCGCGCTGGACTTCATGATCGACAACGTCCCCAGCGGCCGAGCCACCGGCGACCGCCTTGCCGCCTACGTACAGGACCACGCTTCAGACCTCGGCGTCACATACGTCATTTGGTCGCAGCGGATCTGGTCATCAGAGCGGGCCGACGAGGGCTGGCGTCCGATGGAGGACCGCGGCTCACCCACTCAGAACCACATGGACCACGTCCACGTCAGCCTCAGCGGCGCGGGGCTCACGGCAGACACGTGCCCGCAGCAGCGTCTCGGCCCGGTCAGCCAGACCGGATGGGCGGCCCCGGCGCGCGGCCCCATGACGAGTGACTACGGTCCGCGGCCCAATCCCGGCGCCGGGGGGTCGACTTGGCACCGGGGGATCGACCTCGGCGGTGGAGGCTGCGATGGGCCGATCTGGGCGGCCAACGCTGGCACCGTCGCCTACGTCGGCCCGGCCGCGGGCGTCGGAAACCTCATCGAGGTCGACCACGGCCAAGGAGTCGTCACCCGCTACGGCCACATGTACGACAGCGGCCTCCTGGTCCGCACCGGTGACCGTGTGGCAGCCGGCCAGCAGATCGGCCGTATCGGCTCCAACGGCAACAGCACCGGATGCCACCTGCACTTCGCAGTCCAGATCAACGGCGGCTACGTCGACCCCAAGGCCTTCCTCGACCAGGTCGGCGTGACCATCACCAACTGAGAGGACCCACCCTCATGAACACCGTGACCGCCCGTCCTGACGGCACTGGCACGCTGCGCCTCGGCGACGCCGAGCGCACTGTCCAAGAGGACAGCATCGACTCCGCGCGCACCGAGCTGCTACGGATCCTGGTCGAGGAGGCCAAGCGCACCGGGGCTCCTGTTCCGGTGGTGGCGCACGAGCCCACCGGCCAGTTTCCCTTGGTGGTCCACCCCGATGGTTCGGTCAACCCCGTCGAGGGCGGGCCTGTCCCCGACCGTCACTCGTTCACGCCGGCAACTGGTGCTCAGGAGCTGGCCCCCACCGCGGCCGACCCGGTTGAGACCGTGGGTGAGGATGCCTCTTTGGTCTCGACGCGCCGGGAGGCGCGCTCCAGGTCGTTTCTGACGGTCCACGAGGACGACCGGCCCGCCTCCTCCGGCTGGCGCGGGTTCCTCGCTCGGATCGGGTTCCGCACCGAGCCGAGCGCGGCGGAGAAGGCCTACCGCGCGGACACGCGAGCTGTGTCGGCCCACTGGCCCGGTCCGCGGACGATCGCGATCGTCAACGGCAAGGGCGGCGCTGGCAAGACGCCGACCACCGTGTTACTCAGCGCCCTGTTCGCGCGCCATGGCGGCTCTGGTGTGCTGGCCTGGGACAACAATGAGACCCGCGGGACGCTGGGCTGGCGCACCGAGCAGGGCCCGCACGAGTCGCACGTGCTGGACCTGCTGCCCTACGCGGACTCGCTGATGCTTCCCACCGCGCGAGCCGCGGACCTGGCCGCCTATGTGCACCACCAGACTGCGGACAAGTTTGACGTCCTGCGCAGCAACCCCACGATGCTGCCGCACCAGCAGCGCCTGACCACAGCCGACTTCGACGCCGTCTACGCAGTCGCCGCGAAGTACTACCGGCTGGTGCTGGTCGACAGCGGCAACGACGAGACCGCGCCCCACTGGCTGCGGATGGTCGACGTGGCCGACCAGCTGGTCGTGGCCACCACGACCCGCCCGGACCACGCGGAAGCAGGCCGGCTGTTGCTGGATGCGCTCAGGGACCGCGACTCGCACTCTGCGGCCCTTGCAGACCAAGCCGTGGTGATCGTCTCCCAAGCTGATCGCGAGGAGGCCTCGGCTGCTGAGATCGCCGCTGGCTACGACGGGCTGGCCCGGACCGCGGTCACGATCCCCTACGACAAGGCGATGCGCACTCCTTGGCTGCGCCTGGACAACCTCGAGTCGACGACCCAACGGGCCTACCTCGCGGCGGCCTCCGCGGTAGCGGCGGGACTGTGATGGCCGCTCCAGACGATGTCACCAGCGCCTGGGTCTCCGCGGCCCCAGCGGCCAATCGGCCCGCTGGCCATCAAGGCTGGTTGCGGAGCTCGATCAACAGTGAGGCCGTCGCGGACCCACTACCGAGCTCCGGCCCCTCGAGGCCGCAGCCGGGTGTCGCCGTGCCTACCGGTGCGCTGCCGATCGTCCGTCGTCCAGGTCCTGCGGCGCTGTGGGTCGTCGGCGCTCACGGAGGGGCCGGAGAGTCCTCGCTGGCCGATCTCGACGAGAGGTGGGTGGCCAGCGGGCACAGCTGGCCCGTCCTGAAGGACCTCACCCCGTGCCAGTGCGTCGTGGTCGCCCGGACCAGCGTCCGTGGCCTGTTGGCCGCTCGTACGGCGCTCACCCAGTGGGCGTCGTCGGGTATCGGGCCATCGGCCCGCGTCGTCGGCCTCGTGCTTGTCTCCGACGCTCCCGGCAAGCTGCCGCCACCTCTGCGCGACCTCGCGAAGGTCGTCGCCGGCGGTGCGCCCCGTGTCTGGCAGGTCCCGTGGATCGAGGCCTGGCGACTCGGCGAGCCGCCAGCGTCCGCGTCACCTCGTGCAGTCAGCAAGCTCGTGAGCGATCTTCGCTCGCTTGCGGCCTCGACCCCCGTCGAAGCCGCTTCTACCAAGGAGGAAAGCCAATGAACACCGTGAGTCGCGTTGTTGCCGCGATGCCGTTTGAGGTACCGAACCCTGGCGGTGGGGCCGCCCCGCCCGGGTTCGACAACTTCGAGACCATCATGGGCTGGGGGAAGTGGCTTGCGCTCGGCATCCTCGTCATGGCGCTGATCGGCGCGGGCGTCATGATGGCGCTCGGATCCCGCCGTGGGGAGGGCGGCGAGCACGCTGGCCGCATCGGGTGGGTACTGGGCGGGGTGATGACCGTGTCAGCCGCCTTCACTCTCGTTGGTTTCCTTGCTGCCTGAGCAGCGGACCGTCGCCCAACCGCACCGAGGGGAACCCCCATGCTCGACTCAAGCACGCCTCCAGCCCATGACAACCCGTGGAGTCGCCGGCCGGTGGTCATTTCGGCCGTCATCGTCGCTGCCATCCTCTTGCTGGGCGTGGCCGTGGCGCTGAGCAACGCGTTCAGTAGTGACGACAACGGCGCTGCGGGCCTGCCTCCTGCCGCTACGGCCGGCCCGAGCGCGTCGGCCTCCGCGTCGACCGTTTCGGGTAGCGCCTGCGGCCTCGAGGGGGCCGAGGACTCAGGGAGCATTGCCGCGGCTCCGCCGGCTACGTGGAGTTTGGTGGGGACCACCGCGGCCCCCGCCATCGAGGGTGTAGGTCCTGGCGTAGTCGACTCGGACGGGTACCGCTCGTGTTACGCCAGAACCCCCACGGGAGCTCTGCTGGCGGCGAGCAACCTGGTCGCGATGGGCTCTCAGCCCACCCTCCAGGAGAAGGTCAACCGCGGATCCGTTGCACCGGGCCCGGGTCGGGACAGTGCCCTGGCGGAGCCACCGACCTCCGCCGGCTCGACCGGAGTTCGGGTGCAGATCGCCGGTTTCCGGCTCCTGCGCTACAGCGGGACGTCAGCCGACGTCGACGTCGCACTGCGCACCTCGAACGGTGCGATCGGCGGCCAGGTGTTCAACCTGGTGTGGTCCGACGGTGACTGGAAGGTCCGCCTCGGCGACAGCGGCGAGCTGCTCACGCCGCTCGTCCAGCTGCCCGACCTCTCCGGCTACATCCCGTGGGCCGGAGCGTGAACAGCCGTGGCTGACTGCAACTGGATCGACCTCGGCTGCAAGGGCAAGGAGTTCCTCGCGTCGTCCATCGGCGACGCGCTCACCAAGACCGCAGACGCGGTGCTCGAGGCGGTCGGCAAGGGGCTGGCCTCCCTGGGCACGGTGTGGGTCAACATCGGCACTCCCACCCTGACCGGTGGGGGTGGAGGCTCCGGTGTCACCCCGGGAGCCACGGCCGATGGTGGCGGAGGAATCAACACGGTTCTTGGGTGGGCGACCTACATCGCCTTCGGGATCTGCGTCCTGTCGCTGATCTGGCTCGGCGTGCGGATGGCCACCGGTCGTCGGCACGAGGCGCGCGACCAGGTGAGCCGGTTCGGTTTGGTACTGGTTGCCACCATCCTGATCAGCGCCGCGGTGGGCGTCGTGACCGCGATCGTTCCGGCCGTGCGTAGCAACGGCTCGCCGGCGGTCGCGTTCATCCAGGACTCGCTGTGGTTCTACATGATCGCCGTCGCAGTCCTGTCCGTGATCTTCGGCGCTGCTCGGATGGCCTGGGAGCAGCGGGCTGAGCCCGGACGTGACCTGGTGAAGTCCCTCATGACACTGGTTGTCGTCTCCGGCGCCGGCCTGACAGCCGTCAGCCTGCTGACGGCCGCCGGTGACTCCTTCGCGGTCTGGCTGCTCGACGGAGCATTGGGCTGCAACGTGACGGACGCCAACGGAACCTGCTTTGGCGGGAACATGGCCGCGCTACTGGTACTGACCAACAACCCCGCCACTGGCGGCCTTGGCGCGATTCTCGTGATCGTCCTCGGTCTGTTCGCCGTGCTCGGCTCGATGGTGCAGATCCTGCTCCTGATCGTGCGTGCCGGGATGCTGGTGGTGCTGGCGGGTGCGCTTCCGCTCACAGCCGCGGCGACGAACACCGAGGCCGGGCGCACGATGTTTCGCAAGACCACCGGTTGGCTTCTGGCCTTCGTGCTCTACAAGCCGGTGGCTGCGATCGTCTATGCGACAGCCTTCAAGCTGGCCGGGACATCGATCTTCAAGGACGACGGCTCAGGCCTCATCTCCATCCTCACTGGACTGACCTTGATGCTGGTGGCGCTGGTCGCGCTGCCGGCTCTGATGAGCCTCGTCGCGCCGGCGGTGGCCTCCATTTCCTCCGGCGGGGGCATGGCCGCCGCGGCAGCGGCAGGCGCAGCGGCGGCCATACCGACCGGCGCCATTGCCGGCGGCCGCCTACGGGGCGGCGGCGGCTCGTCCAACGGTACGTCTGGGTCTACGGGGTCCACTGGGTCGTCGACCAGTGGGCCTTCGGGCTCCAGCGGGGGCAGCGGGTCCACCGGCTCTCCGGCCCCGAACGGAAGCTCCCGCACTGGTGCGACCGGGGCGCAAGGCGCGGGCACCGCCGGCGCAGCAGGCGGTGGAGCCGCCGCCGGTGGTGGCACCGCGGCCGCTGGAGCCGCGGCCGGCCCAGTGGGTGCTGCCGTGCAGGTAGGCACTAAGACCATCGGGGTGGCCAAGGACACGGTCCAGGGCGCCGCGGAGACAAGCTCAGGAGAGGGAGGGCCCAATGGCAGCCGCTGAGACTTCAACCGCGCCGCGGACCTACGGCAACTGGCAGCGCCCCACGAGCGCGGGCCTCGGCCGGCTCGGCTCGATCGGCACCGCCATCTTGTTGGTGGGGCTGATCGTCGTGGTGCTGGTGATGATGGTCGGCGGGCTCCTCCGCGGCGTCATCGCCCTGGTCGTGCTCGGCCTGCTGCTGTTGGCGATCGTCACGCGCGACCGGCACGGCCGGAACGTCATCGACCGTGCCACGGCGCGCGTGATGTGGCGTTCGGCCCGCAGCAGGGGTGCCCACCTCTACCGATCAGGGCCCTTGGGTTTCGCCCTGTGGGGCACGCACCAGCTCCCCGGGCTCGCAGCGCAGCTGCGACTCAGCGAGCACATCGACTCCTACGGCCGCCCCTTCGCCTTGGTCCACTGCCCGGCGACGAGCACCTACACCGTGGTGATTGGCACCGACCCTGACGGAGCCAGCCTCGTCGACCCCGAGCAGGTCGACGTGTGGGTTGCCGATTGGGGTCACTGGCTGGCCAACCTGGGCGACGAGCCCGGGGTCGAGGCCGCGTCAGTGACCGTCGAGACGGCACCCGACAGCGGGCTGCGCCTGCGCCGCGAAGTCGAGAGCAACATCGACAACGATGCACCACCGTTTGCCAAGGCGATGCTGCGCCAGGTGGTCCGTGATTACCCGATGGGCTCCTCGGTCATCAATGCCTACGTGGCCATCAGCTTCTCGGCCGCCTCACTGACCAGCGGCAAGCGGCGCACCGACGCCGAGATCGGCCGCGATCTCGCTGCGCGCCTGCCGCAGCTGACCGGCAGCCTCACTGCGACCGGCGCGGGCGCTGGGCGCCCGCTGTCGGCTAGTGACCTGTGCGAGGTGATCCGCGTCGCCTACGACCCGGCCGCCGCGATCCTGGTCGACGAGGCCCACGCCGACGGTGACCGCACAGACCTGTCATGGGCCGACGTCGGCCCCGCGGCCGCGGAGGCCTCGTGGGACAGCTACGCCCATGACGATGCGCACAGCGTCACCTGGGCGATGACCGTGGCACCTCGAGGTGCCGTGCAGTCCTCCGTGCTCTCCCGCCTGCTAGCGCCGCACGCGGACATCGCCCGCAAGCGGGTCACGCTGCTGTACCGGCCTATCGATGCGGCCCGCGCCGCCGGCATCGTCGAGTCTGACCTTCGCTCGGCCGAGTTCAAGGTCACTGCCACGGACAAGCCCTCGGCGCGGTCGATTTTGGCCAACAGGGCCGCGGCTGCGACGGCGGCCGAGGAGGCGTCCGGCGCGGGGTTGGTCAACTTCGGCCTGCTCGTCACGGCAACCGTCCTCGACCCCTCCGACGCCGCGAAGGCGCGGGCTGCGATCGACTACCTGTCGGCGTCAGCGCGGCTGCGGCTGCGGCCCGTCTACGGCGCGCAAGACTCCGCCTTCGCGGCGGGGCTGCCGCTCGGTCTGATCCTGCCCAAGCACCTCAAGGTGCCGGCAGACCTGCGGGGCCGGCTGTGAGCGGCAAGAGCACGGTCAAGGCGCGCCGTCCCGGTCCGCGCGGCTGGCTCGGCCGGGGTCGGGGCCAGTCGGTCCTGCTGTCGCCGGCTGATGAGTACCGCGGCACCACGGTGCAGGTCTGCGGGTTGTGGCCCTGGGTGGTTGGCTCTGGCACGCCCATGGTCGGTGTCCCCTTCGGGCGCCACATCACCTCCGGGGCCACGTTGTGCTGTGACCCGATCAGCTGGTTCCAGCGGGCCAACCTGATCAGCAACCCCTCCGCGTTCGTGCTCGGCAAGCCCGGCCTGGGCAAGTCGACGGCCGTGCGGCGCTGGGCGACCGGTCTCGCTGGGTACGGCGTTATGCCAATGGTGTTGGGCGACCTCAAACCGGACTACGTCGACCTGGTGCGCGAGCTCGGCGGCCAGGTGATCACCCTGGGCCGCGGCCGCGGCTACCTCAACGTCCTCGACCCCGGGGAGGCCACCCAAGCCGCGCTGCAGCTCACCGGCGACGCCCGCGCCGCCATGCTGGCCGACGCCCACGGTCGGCGCCTGACGATGGTGGCCGCTCTGGTCACCATCCAACGCTCCAGCCCGCCCACGGACCGCGAGGAGACGATCATCGACCGCGCCTTGCGGATCCTCGATGACCGTCACCAGGGGATCCCGGTGCTCGGGGACCTGCTCCAGGTCATCCGCGAGGCACCGCAGGAGCTGCGCATCGTTGCTCTCGACCGAGGCGACGACGACCGGTACCGCCAGATCACCGAGAACCTTGAGGCCTCGCTGATCGGCCTGACCACCGGCGGGCGGTTGGGCGAGATGTTCGCCCGACAGACCACCAGCCCGATGCGTCGGGACCGGCCCGTCGTTTTCGACGTCTCGAGCATCGACGACTCCGAGATGGACCTGCAGGCGGCGACGCTGCTGGCGTGCTGGTCTGCCGGGTTCGGCACCATCAACGTTGCCAACGCTCTCGCTGACGCCGGCCTGGAGCCGCGGCGGCACTACTTCGTCGTCCTCGACGAACTGTGGCGGGCGCTGCGCGCCGGCCGGGGCATGGTGGACCGCGTCGACGCGCTGACCCGGCTCAACCGCCAGCGCGGCGTCGGCATGGCCATGATCAGCCACACAATGAGCGACCTGCTGTCGCTGGGCAACGAGCACGACCGGATGAAGGCCAAGGGCTTCGTCGAGCGCAGCGGCATGGTGGTGTGCGGCGGTCTCCCGTCGGCCGAGATGGCGCAGCTGACCTCGGCGGTCCCGTTGTCGCAGGCCGAGCAGCGCATGCTTATCGGCTGGCAGGACCCGCCGGCGTGGGACCCCAAGCTCGGGCGGGAGAGCGCCCCTCCGGGTCGTGGCAAGTTCTTGGTCAAGGTCGGTGGCCGGCCGGGGATCCCGGTCCAGGTGCACCTGACCGACGCCGAGCGCGCCGTCAACGACACCAACAAGCTGTGGCACGAGCAGTCCCGCGTCGGCGTCGTCGAAGGGAGGGACTGACGATGGCCACCGCGAACAACCGTAGGGCGCAGCCCGGCCGGGTCACCCCCGAGACGATCATGCTGTGGGTCGTCCTCGGCGTCACCGGTGTCGCTCTGGTGACCGTCTACGCGGCGGTGCGGATCGGTCACCAGCTGGCTGGCCTCCCGCCCGCCCCGAGCGACCCGTGGGCGGTCCTGTTCGGGGTGCTCGGCGGTGACGTTGCCTGGCCGATGGCCTCCACCATAATTGCGGCCGTCGTGGCAATTGTGCTGCTCCTCGTCACGTCGTTCGCCGCCGGTCTGATCTCGCGGCGCCGTGGTCGCAGCTCCCGCGTCGACCACGCTGCGCGCTACATGGGCCGTGGCCGTGACATCGAGACCGTGTCGCACTCGTCCGCCACTGCGACGTCGAGCAGGCTCGGGGTCGCCGGCTCAGCCGGTGTCCCAATCGGGTGCACTGTCGCCACCAAGGCGCCCCTGTTCGGCACCTGGGAGGACATGCACATCGACGTCTGGGGGCCGCGCACCGGCAAGACCACCTCACGAGCCGTCCCGGCCATCCTCGAGGCCCCGGGCGCGGTCCTGGTGACCTCCAACAAGCGCGACGTCGTCGACGCCACCCGGGACGTGCGCGCGGCTCGCGGTGACGTCTGGGTCTTCGACCCGCAAGCCGTGATCGGCGAGGACTCCACTACCTGGTGGTGGAACCCGCTCAGCTACGTGACCGACGAGGTCAAGGCGGCCCGGCTCGCCGAGCACTTCGCGACCGGCAGCCGTGACGCCGGCGCCAGAACCGACGCGTTCTTCGACCCCGCCGCCCAGGACCTGCTCGCCGGCCTGCTCCTGGCCGCGGCCCTCGATCGTCGTCCGATCACCGACGTCTACAAATGGCTCACCCGCCCCAACGATGACGAGCCGGTCCGAATCCTCGCCGACCACGGCTACGAGCTCACCTCCGACCAAGTCGCCGGAGTCGTGTTCTCCCCGGAGAAGCAGCGTGGCGGCGTCTACGGCACCGCTCAGCAGATGGCCTCTTGCCTCACGAACCGAGCGGCCGCCCGGTGGGTCACCCCGAACGGGACCGGCGATCGCCGGCGGCAGTTCGACCCAGCCGAGTTCCTCCGCCACGGCGGGACGCTCTACAGCTTGTCCAAGGAGGGTCGCGGAAGCACCGGGCCGCTCGTAACTGCCCTGACGGTCGCGGTCGTCGAAGCCGCCGAAGAGCAGGCCGCTCGGTCCGCCGGCGGGAGGCTCCGGATCCCCCTGCTTGGGGTCCTCGACGAGGCGGCGAACGTGTGCCGCTGGCGGGACCTGCCGAACATGTACAGCCACTACGGCTCCCGAGGCATCGTCCTGATGACGATCCTGCAGTCCTGGTCCCAAGGCGTCGACGTGTGGGGCGAGTCCGGGATGCGCAAACTCTGGAGCGCCAGCAACGTCAAGGTCTACGGCGGCGGTGTCGCCGAGGTCGAGTTCCTCGAGAACCTGTCCAAGGTGGTCGGCGACTACGACAAGCGCACGTCGTCAGTCACCTACTCCAGGGGTGTGCGCTCGATGACCGAGCAGCTGCACCGGGAGCGGATCCTGGATGTCGCGGATCTGGCCGCACTACCCAAGGGCCGCGCGGTCGTGCTCGCGTCCGGGTCGCGCCCGACCCTCATCACCGCGCAGCCGTGGATGACCGGCCCACACGCTGAGGCCGTGCGGGCCTCGATCCTGGCTCACGACCCTCAGGGCCGGCGCACCGTGGCTGAGGCTGAGCGCGAGGTCACGGTGGTTCAGGAAGAGATCGCCCGCTGGCAGCGGGCCGCGAAGGGAACGCCATGAACAGCTTGGGCGAGTGGGGCACCAGCGACGTCGACGTCATCACGAACCTAGGGGACGCCCCGGAAGTCGTTGACGACCCGGCGCCAAATGCCCCTCCCCCGCTCTACTACGGCTCGGTCGACGAGTTCGTCCGAGAGGTGATCGTGCCCGTCTTCGGCCGCGACGTCGGCGAGAAAGGGAGGGCAGAGCTCCGCTGGTCTGCCCGATGGTGGGAGTCGTCCGAGGCGATCATGCGCCTCGAGGCCCTTTGGCGCTCCTGGGAGCACCTCCGGCTCGACCCTGCCACCGGCATGTCCGTCTGGCTGCGTGACCACCTGGACCACCACCTGGGCGCGCTCATGAGCCCCATAGGGCCATTCGCTGCCTCCACTGACACCGCGCGTGCCGGCGATCCGCTTCCCTACACCGCTCCGCCGCCCGCACTGTTCCCAGATGTGAGGGCGCCCGACTGAGGGTGCTGAGTCTCCGGAGCGGCTCCTGCCCAACGCAGCCGATCCGTCCTGTCATGCCGATGAGCGGATGTGGGGGGAGGGCTCTTGGACCTACCGACCCGTCCGCTTGCGCCAAGCGCGGAACTCGCGCTCTTCCGCCCGCTCCCGCTTGTTGGCGAGGATTCCTGCTCGCAAC
>JBBRVU010000098.1:0-14603 GCA_038246575.1 Actinomycetes bacterium
CCCGCTCAGGGGGCACCGCGTGATCGCGCTGGCAGCCGACGGGTCAGCGCACGACGTCCCGCCCAGCGCGCCCCCGAGCTCGCCGCGATGGGGCTGGACGACCTGCGGTCGTACCGGCAGGAGCTGATCACCGAGGAAGCCCGGGTGTCCTACTGGCGGCGGATCCTGCACGTTCGTCTCGACGCCGCGAACGGTGACACCTCGGAGATGGGGCGGATGCGGACGGTGCTCGACGGGCACCAGTCCGACAGCCGACGTCTGGCCCTGGTGCCACTCGCCGACGACCATCAGCACCCGCCACTCCCGGACCTGGCGGTGCTGTCGGAGACCACCGGTGGTAGCGACGCCGGCGACGGCACCGGCCACGGCGATGCCGACCTGCTGGCCCGCATGGCTGCCACCGAGCACGAGCTCTCCACCTACCGCCAGGCCTTGCACGAGCGCCTGGACTCCGCGACGGGCGAGCTGATCATGAGGTACCTGGACCAGCCCAACCTGGCGCTGCGCGCCCTCCCGTCGCGCGCGGAGCTGGGCGCCTGAGCGCCCGCCGCACCCGGTGCGGCAGACTGTGCCCGACCGGGGCCGGAGCGGCGAGAGGACGAGCGTGGACGAGCGGGTCGGGACGCTGGGCGGCTCGCCGCTGTTCGCGGCGCTGGACGCCGATGCACAGGACGCCCTGAAGCGGTCCATGGTCGAGGTGACGCTCCCCCGCGGGCAGGCACTGTTCAGTGAAGGCGACCCGGGTGACCGGCTCTACATCGTCACGGCCGGCAAGATCAAGCTGGGCCGGAGCGCCCCGGACGGCCGGGAGAACCTGCTCGCGGTCCTCGGGCCCGGCGAGATGTTCGGCGAGCTGTCCCTCTTCGACCCCGGACCCCGTACGGCGACAGCCTCCGCGCTGACGGCGACGACCCTGTCGGCACTCGGGCACGACGACCTGCAGGCGTGGCTGCAGGGCCGGCCCGAGGTGGCCGGGCAGCTGCTGGGCGCGCTGGCCCGGCGGCTGCGACGGACCAACGAGGCGATGGGCGACCTGGTGTTCCGCGACGTGCCCGGTCGCGTCGCGAAGGCGCTGCTCGACATGGCTGGACGCTTCGGGGTGCAGGTCGAGGAAGGCCTGCGGGTGACCCACGACCTCACCCAGGAGGAGCTCGCCCAGCTCGTCGGCGCCTCCCGCGAGACGGTCAACAAGGCGTTGGCCGACTTCGCGTCGCGCGGCTTCATCCGTCTCGAGGGCCGGGCCGTCGTCATCCTCGACGTCGAGCGCCTCACCCGCCGCACCGGCTGACCCTCCCCCACCCCTTCCCTTCCCCGTTGATCATGCAGGAATGGGGATCTTGGGCATTCCTGCAGGTCAGCGCCCCAAGAGTCCCTGTCGATCATGCACGAATGGGGATCTTGGTCCGCCGGTGACGCGGTCGTGCCGTCATCGTCGCGTACGTACGCGGGGCCTGGGCCGCGACGGGCCGACGCGGCCGGCAGGACAGGTCGCCAGCCCCCGATCTCCGTGGCTGATCGGTCCGGGGATGCGTCCCCGGTGCTGACAGTCACCGTTGCTCAAGATCCCCATTGCTGCATGATCGACAGGGATTTCTAGGCTGCTGACCAGCGCCGTCGCTCAAGATCCCCGTTGCTGCATGATCAACGCGGAAGTGGGGTGGGAGGTGGGTCAGGGGGTGGCGAGGTAGTCGAGCTGGGCGCGGACGGAGAGCTCGGCGGCCGGCCACAACGACTCGTCGACCTCGGCGTAGACGACCCGGACCACGTCCGCGGGCGTTGTCGCACCCTCGGCCAACGCGGCCCGGACCTGGTCCAGCCGGTCCCGCCGGTGGGCCAGGTAGGCCGCGGCCCGCTCCGCCACGTCGCCGCCCAGCGGACCGTGGCCGGGCAGCAGGTTCAGTCCCGCGCCCAGGTCCCGGACGGCCTCGAGCGAGGCCAGGTAGTCCCCGAGCCGGCCGTCCGGGTGCGCGACCACGGAGGTCCCCCGGCCGAGGATCGTGTCGCCGGTCAGCAGTGCCGGCTCGTCGTGCTCCACGGCGAAACAGACCGAGTCCGAGGTGTGACCCGGCGTTGCCACCACCCGGACGGTGAGCCCCCCGACGCCGGCCAACCTCTCTCCGCCGTGGAGCGCTTCCGCGTCGACCAGAAAGTGCCGGTCCACGGCCGCCAGCGGCGCGCCGGTCATCTCTGCCAGCCGCCGGGCTCCCTCGGAGTGGTCGGGATGGCCGTGGGTCAGCAGGATCAGCTCGACGCTGCCTGCGACCGCGGCCACGGCGTCGAGGTGTGACTCGTCGAGCGGGCCTGGATCGACCACGACCGAGGGGCGCGCGGGCTCGGTCCGCAGGACGTACGTGTTCGTGCCCGACAGCGTCATCGGCGACGGGTTGTCGGCCCGCACCAGCGACGCCCAGCCAGGCGTCACTCGATCACCAACGACATCTCGCCCGCCTGCTCCACCAGCCGTGGCATCCGCGGCCGGACTGCCGCCGTGGTCGCGAGCACGCTGGCCACGTCCGGCAACGCCGCGAGATCGCGCAACGCCTCGACCGTGGGCGGCAACATCGCGACCCGACCTGCCTCGTGCTCGGAGATGGCGGTACGCACGGGCAACCAGGTCGCGCGGTCCGCCTCGCCGCTGACGTCGCGCGCCAGCTGACCGGCCGGCAGTGCCGCGACCAGGAACCTGGTGTCGAAGCGGCGCGGCTCGAACTCCGGGGTGATCCAGTGCGCCCAGGCGCGCAGCAGGTCGCTGCGCAGGACCAGGTCGCGCCTGGCCAGCAGCCCGGCCATCGACACCGACCGGTCCAGCAGCGCCAACCGGTCCTGCTCCCAGTCCTGGCCGGTGGTGTCGGCGACCACCTGCTCCGGTGAGGATCCCGCCAGCAGCACGCCCGACTCCTCGAACGTCTCCCGCACCGCGGCGCAGACCAGCGCCCGGGCGAGCGCCTCGTCACAGCCGAACGCCGTGGCCCACGCTGCCGCCCGGGGCCCGGCCCACGCGATCTCCGGGGCCGCGTCGCGGCTGTCGACCGACCCACCGGGAAAGACGTGCATCCCCGCCGCGAAGGCCATCGTCGAAACCCGCCGCAGCAGGTAGACCTCGAGCCCGGCGGCCTCGCTCGTGCCGGCCCGGCCGTCGCGCAGCAGGACCACGGTGGCCGCGTCACGAGCGGCGACCACGTCGCCCGGAGCAGCCAGCCAGGCCCGGGCGTGCTCGCGCAACGACTCGGGGACATCGACCACGGCGCGAATCGTAGGCCCACGGCCCTGGGAGGGCGTACCGTCGCCGACAACGGGAGGGGGACCCGAGTGGCCGACATGACCATTGCCGAGCTGGCCAGGCACGTCGAGATGACGCCGCGCAACATCCGCGCCTACCAGTCGCGTGGCCTGCTCGAGGCGCCACAGATCCGCGGGCGCGTCGCCTACTACTCGGGCATGCACACGGCGAGGCTGATGCTGATCGCCTCGCTGCAGCGCGAGGGGTTCACCCTCGCCGCGATCAAGCGACTGGTCGAGTCACCCGAGACCTACTCGGCCATCGTGTCCGACCGCCGCCGCCGGTTTCGCGACGGCAGCACGGACATGTCGCCCATGGTGCCGGTGTCCGAGGACCGCATCCGCGAGCTGTTCCCGATGGCGCCGGACGACCTCACCGAGACCGGGCTGGTGTGGCGCGACGACGAGGGTGAGCTGATCAGCGCCACGGTCATCGTGGGCGTCGGCCGGACGCTGCTGTCCCTCGGGCTGCCCGCCCAGGTCGTCGCGGCCCTGCAGCTGTCGGCGGTCAGCAGCGGGCGTGACCTCGGCGACACCCTGCGGGCACACCTCGCCGCCGCCGCGGCAGGGGGCACCGACCTCGCCAAGGTTGCCGTGCAGCTCGCTGCCGCCGCGTTCGAGATCGGCTTCCTCGAGGCCGCTAACCAGCGCGAAACGACGGAGGGCCAGAGCCCCGCACTGGACACCGCCTGAGTCACGCGGCCAGGCAGCGGTCAGCCGACCTCGACGACCAGCTCAACCTCCACCGGTGCGTCCAGCGGCAGCACGGCCACCCCGACGGCACTGCGGGCGTGGATCCCTGCGTCGCCGAAGACCTCGCCGAACAGCTCGCTCGCGCCGTTGACGACGCCGGGCTGCCCGGTGAAGTCCGGTGCGCTTGCGACGAACCCGACGACCTTGACCACACGTCGTACGGCGGAGAGGTCACCGATCTCGGCCTTGACCGCGGCCAACGCATTGAGCGCGCAGGTGCGCGCCAGGGCCTTGGCGTCGTCGGCGCTGACCTCGGCGCCGACCTTGCCGGTGGCCACCAGAGACCCCTCGACCATCGGCAGCTGCCCCGACGTGTAGACGTGGTTGCCGCTCCGAACCGCAGGAACGTACGCGGCCACCGGTGCCGCCACCGGCGGCAGCGCCAGCCCCAGCTCGGCCAGCCGCTCCTCGGGGGTCGCGCCGTCGCTCACTTGGCCCGCTTGAGGTAGGCCACGACCTGCTCGCCGCCACCGGGACCGGGGACGACCTGCACGAGCTCCCAGCCGTCCTCCCCCCACGTGTCGAGGATCTGCTTGGTCGCGTGCACGATCAACGGCACGGTCGCGTACTCCCACTTGGTCATGGCGCGACCATACTCAACCGGTGCCCGACTCCCGCGACGTCCTGAGCCGCCCGGCCCGACCGCCCGACCTGACGCTGTCGTACGGGCCGCTGCCCGAGCACGTCATGGACGTGCGGCTGCCCCGCGCCGGCGACGCCCCTGCGGCCCTTGTCGTGGTCGTCCACGGTGGGTTCTGGATGGCCGAGTACGACCGCGGGCACGCCAGTGCGCAGAGCGCGGCGCTCACCGATGCCGGGTACGTCGTCGCGACCGTGGAGTACCGCCGCATCGGCCTGCCGGGCGGCGGCTGGCCGGGCACGTTCGACGACATTGCGTTGCTGACCGACACCGTGCAGACACTGGTCGCCGAGGCAGTCGGCGACGCAGCGGACACCGCCCGGACCGTCCTGGTCGGCCACTCCGCCGGCGGGCACCTCGCGACCTGGGCGGCCGGCCGCCATCGGCTGCCGGAGTCCTCGGCGTGGCACCGGGCAGAGCCGCTGGCGGTCGCCGGAGTCGTCTCACTCGCCGGCGTGCTCGACCTAGCGGAGTCCGAGCGGCTCGGTCTCGGCGGGCACGCGGCGCGCCAGCTGCTCGGCGGCCCGCGACTGCTGCCCGGCCGGACGGCGTGGCGCGACCGCATCCCGGTCGCCAGCCCGGCCGCGCTGCTCCCGACCGGGGTGCGGATCGCCATCGTCCACGGCTCGGCCGACCGGCAGGTCCCGGTCGTCATCAGCAGGGGGTTCGCCGAGCAGGCCGTTGCGGCCGGGGACCCCGTGACGTTGCGCGAGCTCGACGGGCTAGGTCACTTCGAGCTCATCGACCCCGAGTCCGCGGCCTGGCCGACAGTCCTGGCCGCAATCGCGGCGCTGGTGCCATGACCGGGGCCGGCCCTATCGGCGGCCTGGTGCTCGCCGTGCGTTTCGCGCTAGAGCTCGCGGCGTTGGCCGCCCTGGGCTACGCAGGGTGGACGGTCCCCGGCGCGCTGTGGGCGCGCGTGGCGCTGGCCGTCGGCCTGCCGGTCGTCGCGGCAGCCGTGTGGGGGCGCTGGGTCGCGCCGCGGGCGCCCCGGCGGTTGCCCGACCCGGCCAAGCTCGGCATCGAGCTGATCGTCTTCGCCGCGGCGACCGTCGGCCTGCTGCTCGCCGCCAGACAATGGCTTGCCGCCGGCCTTGCCGCGACGTACGTCGTCGACGTCGCCGCCATGTTCGCCCTGCGACTGCGCGAGCTGTGACCGAAGCCGACTGCGAGGCCTAGCGGAACTGGTCGAAGTCCGGCGGTCGTTTCTCGGCGAACGCCTGCGCGCCCTCCATGCCCTCCTCGCTGCGCGCAAACAGCTCGAGGCCGTCGAAGGCGAGGTGAGACAGGCCGGAGAGGTGATCGGTGTCGGCGTTGAACGAGTGCTTGAGGAAGCGCAGCGCCGTCGGCGAGTACGACCCGATCGTGCGCCCCCACTCCAGAGCCTTCGGCATCAGCTCGTCCGCCGGGACGACCTCGTTGACCAGTCCCCACCGCTCCGCGGTCTCGGCGTCGAAGAGCTCGAGCAGGAACCAGATCTGGCGCGCGCGCTTCTCGCCGACGACCCGCGCGAGGTACGCACTGCCGAAGCCGGCGTCGAACGAGCCGACCTTGGGGCCGGTCTGGCCGAAGCGAGCATGCTGGGCGGCCACCGTGAGGTCGCACAGCACGTGCAGCACATGTCCGCCGCCGGCGGCGACACCGTTGACCGCGGCGATCACCGGTTTCGGGATGTCGCGGATCATGCGGTGCAGCCGCTCGATCTCGAAGGTGCCCCACTCGGTCTCGCCGTAGCCTCCGGTCTCGGCCCGCTCCTTCACGTCGCCGCCGGCGCAGAACGCCTTCTCGCCGGCCCCGGTCAGCACGACCGCTGCCACGTCCGACGATGCCCACGCGGTCTTGAACGCGGTGATGAGCTCGTCGACGGTGCGGCCGCGGAAGGCGTTGTAGCGCTCCGGCCGGTTGATGGTGATGACGGCGACACCATCGCGTACGTCGTAGAGCACGTCCTGGAAGTCCTCGAGTCGCACGGCCTACCCCTCCACCCGGCACACGACAGCAGTGCCCTGCCCGACGCCGATGCACGCGGCGGCGACACCGACCCCCCCGCCACGGCGGCGCAGCTCACGGCAGAGGTCGACGATCACCCGCGGCGCGGACGCGCCGAGCGGGTGCCCGATCGCGATCGCGCCGCCGTGCGGGTTGACCCGTTCCAAGTCGAGGCCAGGCAGACCGTCGAGGGTGCTGAGCACCATCGCGGCGAACGCCTCGTTGATCTCCCACAGGTCGATGTCCGACGCGGCAAGACCGAGCCGGCCGAGCACCTTCTCGATCGCGGGCACGGGCGCCACCGAGAAGCGGTCCGGCTCCACGCCCACGGTCGCGCTGCCGAGCACCTGGCCCAGCGGGGGAGCACCGAGCTCGTCGGCGGACGACCGCGAACCCATCAGCAGCGCGATGGCGCCGTCGTTGATCGGAGATGAGTTGCCGGCCGTGACGGTCCCGTCGCTCGTGAACGCGGGCTTGAGTCCGGCCAGGGTCGCCAGCGTGCTGTCGGGCCGGACCGACTCGTCGCGCCGGACACCGTCGACCTCCATCACGTAGTCGTCGTGCAGCCCCTTGTCCCAGGCCTCCGCCGCGCGCAGGTGGCTGCGCAGCGCCCACTCGTCCTGCTGGTCGCGAGTGATGCCCAGCTCGGTCGCCACCCGCTCGGCGCAGGCACCCAGCGAGTCGGTCCAGTTCGGGGGGTACGCCGGGTTGACCATCCGCCAGCCGACCGTGGTCTGCACCATCTGCATCGACTTGGGCAGCGCCTCGTCCGGCTTCGGGACGACGTAGGGCGCTCGGCTCATCCCCTCGACTCCGCCAGCGACGACGACACTCGCATCTCCCACGGCAATCGCCCGGGCCGCCGACACCACGGCGTCACCGCCGGACGCGCACAGCCGGTTGACCGTGCTGCCGGGAACCGTCACGGGAAGGCCGGCGAGCAGCGCGGCCATCCGCCCCACGTTGCGGTTCTCCTCACCGGCGCCGTTGGTGTTGCCGTAGATGACGTCGTCGACCTGCGCCGGGTCCAGCGTCGGGTGCCGGGCGATCAGCTCGCGCAACGGCAGGGCAGCGAGGTCGTCGGTGCGGATCCCGGAGAGCCCGCCGCGGTAGCGGCCGAAGGGTGTCCGCACGGCGTCGAGGATGTAGGCGTCCATATGTCGTCATCTTGACCGTCGAAACGGGCGTGTGACAACCTCCGCAGCGTGTCGACCCCTCCCCGCACGGCTCTCGTGACCGGTGCCGGGCGCGGGATCGGGCAGGGCGTGGCGGTCCGGCTCGCGGCCGCGGGCTATCGCGTCGCGCTGACAGCTCGCAGCGAGGACCAGCTGCGCGAGACCGCCGCCCTCATCGCCGCGGACACGCTGGTGCTGCCCGCCGACATGCTCTCGGCCACGGCGCCCGACGAGGTGATCACGGCGGTCGAGGCGGCGTGGGGTCCGGTGGAGGTCCTGGTCGCCAATGCCGGCGCCGGGGAGTCGGCGCCGATCGCGCGGATGACCGACGAGGTCTGGTCGCGGCAGATCGAGCTGAACCTGACCGCGCCGTTTCGCGCGATCCGGCGGGTGGTGCCGGGAATGACCGAGCAGGGCTGGGGCCGCATCGTCGTCCTGTCCTCGGTCGCCGGAAAGCGCGGGGAGCCCTACATCGCTGCCTACTCCGCAGCCAAGCACGGCGTCCTCGGCCTGGTCCGTTCCGTCGCCGCGGAGCTCGCAACCACGGGGGTCACAGCCAATGCGGTCTGCCCGGCGTACGTCGACACACCGATGACCGACGGCACGGTGGCAAGCATCACCGCGAGCACCGGCCGCACGCCCGAGGAAGCGCGGTCGATCCTCGAGCACAAACAGCCCATCGGGCGGCTGATCACCGTCGACGAGGTGGCCGAGGCCGTGTTGTTCTGCGTCGCCAACGGGGGCGTGACCGGCCAGGGCATCAACGTCGACGGTGGAGCGGTGCAGTCATGACGCTGGAGCGGGTCAACCCCCCGGGCCTGCCTGCACCGAGCGGCTTCAGCCATGCGGTCACGGCGCGCGGCGGTTCGCTGGTGTTCCTCGCCGGGCAGACCGCGCTGGACTCCGACGGGAACATCGTCGGCGGCGGCATCGTCGCGCAGTTCGAGCAGGCACTGGCCAACCTGCTCGCGGCGCTGCACGCAGCCGGCGGTGGCCCCGAGCACCTGGCCAAGGTCACGATCTTCGCGGTGGACCCGGAGGACTACCGGACCCACGCCCGTGAGATCGGCGCGGTGTGGGCTCGGCTGGCGGGGCGCGACTACCCGGCGATGGCGCTGATCGGCATCGTGCGCCTGTGGGACGAACCGGCGCTTGTCGAGCTAGAAGGCATCGCGGTCCTCCCGGACTGACCCGCCACAAGTCGTCGCGCAGCACGATGTCCTGGATCGTCGCTGCGTTGCCGTCACGGTCGGTGGTCTCCCCTGGGCGCGCCTCGCGGTCCGGCGGGTCGACCGGCACGTGCCGTGGCTGACCGGGTCGGACGTGGTCGGCCACGGGTGGGTGCAGCGCGAGGCTGCTGCCATCGGCGGGCGGACGTCGACCCGCGCATCGCTGACTCCCCGTCATCCGACTCCACTACCGGATGCGGCCTCAGTAGGCCCGCTACCCGGGTCCGCCGATTCAGCTGTTGGTCGCCTCGTCGTAGGAGCCGGGCGGTGGCAGCTGCTGCAGCGTCCAGGTGTTCCCGTCGGGGTCGCTGAACGACGTGAACGATCCCCACGGGAGGACCTGGACCTCCGGGGCGTCGACACCGCGGTCGAGCAGCTCCTTGCGGGCCACCTCGGCGTCGGGCACGACCACCTGGATGCTGTTCTGGGTCCCGGGGGTCATCTCGGTGATGCCCTCCCCGAACGCGATCGAGCACGCCGAGGTCGGCGGCGTCACCTGGACGAAGCGGATGTTCTCGTCCACCCGCGCCTGCATGTCCAAGGTGAAGCCGACCTTGTCGACGTAGAACTCGATGGCCCGGTCCACATCGGTCACCGGCACGAAGATGAGCTCGATCTTGCAGTCCATGACTCTCCCCTGTCCGACCGCCAGGCTCGTGCCTGGCTCCTCCCGAGCATCGTGGTCGCGCCCACCGACAGTTCCTCACATTCGGCGGCGCGCGACCTCGATGATGCTGCTCTCGTTCTGATCACCGAGCCCGGACTCAACGAGCGCGTCCAGACCGCTCAACGCCTCCCGGCCCAGCGGCGCCGCAAGACCCAGCCGGTCGGCGAGCGCGACACCGTACGCCGCGTCCTTGCGCCGCAGCAGACCCGAGAAGACGACGTCCCTGTCGTGGTCACCGGCCACCATGCGCCGGCTGTTGCGGACCACCTGCGGGCTGGCCGCCTGACCGGCGCCCAGGACATCAGCCACCTGGTCCAGGTCGAGACCCGCGCGTTCGGCCAGCGCCAGCCCCTCCGCCGCAGCCGCGATCTGGACCGCACCCATGAGATTGATGATCAGCTTGTACGCGGTGCCGGCCCCCACCGGCCCGAAGTGCGCCAGGTCGGCGCACAAGGGGTCGAGCACCGGTCGAACCGCACCCACGTAGTCCTCGTCGCCACCGACCAGCAGGGTCAGCTCCCCGGCTGCCGCCGCAGCCGGCAGGCCGGTGACGGGACAGTCGACGTAACGCATGCCCGATGCCGACACCGCGTCCGCAAGCTCGAGGACCCAGGCGTAGGACAACGTCGAGCACTCGATGGCGTACGAGCCTGGCGCCAGGTCCGCCGCGAGGATCCCGTCCGCGCCCAGCCACACCGAGCGCGACGCGTCGTCGTCGCTGACCATGACGACAACCACCGAGGCACCGTCCGCGGCGTCCCGCGGGCTGCCGGCCAGACGGGCACCGCCTGCCACGAGCTCTCCGGCGCGGTCGGGCGAGCGGTTGTAGACGGCGAGCTCGTGACCGGCATCCAGCAGCCGAGCGGCCATTCCGCGGCCCATCCGGCCGAGTCCGACGAAGGCGACCTGAGACATGGCGCCAACCTAGCCAGCCGACGGCAGGGCGCCCGTCACGACCGTGGCGTCGAGCTGCTCGCACCGCACGACCCGGGGGTCGAGCCCGGCGCCGGCAACCGCGACCACCGCGCACGGCGCCTGCGCCTCGCTGGTCTCGAACAGCAGGTGGCCGCGCGGCGCCAGCCACCGCGGTGCCTCGTCGATGACCCGCCGCGCCACGGCCAGCCCGTCCGGGCCGCCGTCCAGCGCGACCGTCGGCTCGTGCAGGCGAGCCTCGGCCGGCAGCAGCCCGATCTCGTCGGTGGGGACATACGGAACGTTGGCAACGAGCAGGTCCACCCGGCCCAGCAGCCGCGGAGGAAGACGCTCGACGAGATCACCCTCGTAGACCTGCCCACCGATGTCGCGGACGTTGCGGCGGGCGCAGCGCACCGCGGCCGGGTCGATGTCGGTGGCGTGCAGCTCGACGTCACCCAGCGCCGCCACGAGGGCGACTCCCACGGCGCCCGAGCCGCAGCAAAGGTCGACGACAAGCAGCGGTGCAGAGCCATGGCGTGCGCCCTGCGCCAGCTCGGTCGCCTCGCGCACCAGGCACTCGGTCCGTACGCGCGGCACGAACACCCCTGGTTCCAGCACGATCCGCACCCCGCAGAACTCGGCCCAGCCGACGACCTGCTCGAGCGGGCAACCAGCGGTGCGCCGGTCCACCATCGCGGCGAGCTCGGTCGGCGTGCCGGCCTCGGCGACGAGCAGCGCAGCCTCGTCCTCGGCGAAGACGCAGCCGGCGGTCCGCAGCCGGGCCGCGACATCAGCGGCGGTCAGGTCGGACGTGGCGCGGCCATCCCGATCGGTCGAGCGGTCAGGCGGTGGCGCGGGGTCGCTGGCTGGTGCCGACCCCGCCCGTGACGACGTGCACGTGGCGCGCCGCCGGCTCGGCGAGCAGGTCCTGCAGCGCGAAGAAGAGGTCGGCCGCCTGTCGCCCGTGCCAGGTGCGCGGCAGCAGCTCCGCGGGGAGTCCCGGGTCGAGATAGGGCAGTCGCCGCCACTGGGTCAGCGCCCGGACGTAGTCGGCGAACGCAGCCGGGTCGTCTGCCGTGCGTCGCCGCCGCCAGCGGGTCAGCACCGGTGAGTGCGCCTGCAGGAACTCGTCATACAGGTCGCGCAACGCGTCGAGGTCCCACCACGTCGTGACCGCCCGCCCCAGGTCGCCGAAAGCCAGGTAGTCAGAGCGGAACAGGTCGACGTACTCGGTGAGGCCCAGGCGCTCGAGCGTGCGCTTCGTGTCGTCATACAGATGCGCCGGCGCGACCCACACACCAGCCGCCGCCGTGCCGAACCCCAGTGCCGCCAACCGCGACCGGAGCATGTGCCGCTTCTGCCGCTCGCTCTCCGGCACCGAGAACACAGCCAGCAGCCAGCCGTCCTCGATCCGCGCCGCCGGTCGCCGGAAGATGCGGTGGTCGCCCTCGCTGAGGATGTCGCGCGCCGGGTCCGACAGCCCGTAACCGGCGGCGCTCTCCAGTCGGGTCGCCTCGAGCATGCCGCGGCGCTTGAGCCGGGAGATTGACGAGCGCACCGCCGGCTCGTCGACGCCGAGCTCGGCCATCAACCGGATCAGGGACGCCACGGAGATCCAGCCCTCGGCCTCTCGCGCGTACAGGCCGTAGATGGTGACGATCAACGATCGCGGCTGTTCGACGCGCTGGTCATGCGCGTCCGTCTGCGTCGTCACGGCGACACGATAGCGGCGCGGGCCCCGACGTGGCCGCCGGTACGTGGCCAGGCGCTGGGGTTGCGTTCTCTTGACTGTCGTCACGGGAGGGGAATACTGACCGCATGCAGCTCTCGCCCTCGGCCCACGTCGACACCTTCGCGCGGGACCACCTGCCGCCGTTCGAGCTGTGGCCGGAGATGGTGGTCGACCTCCCGGAGCTGCACTACCCCGACCGGCTCAACTGCGCGACCGAGCTGCTCGACCCGGTCATCGAGGCGCACGGCCCGGACCGTCCGTGCCTGCTCTCGCCCACCGCGACCTGGACGTACGGCGAGCTGCGCGACCGGGTCGGCCGGATCGCCAACGCGTTGGTCGACGACCTCGGGCTCGTCCCGGGCAACCGAGTCCTGCTGCGCGGCCCGAACAACCCCGACCTTGTCGCGTGCTGGTTCGCCGTGCTGCGCGCCGGCGGCGTCGTGGTCACCACGATGCCGCTGCTGCGCGCCGGCGAGCTGCGCACGATCGGCGAGATGGCCGAGATCTCGCTGGCCTTGTGCGACACACGGTTCGTCGACGACCTGACCAAGGCCGGGCTGGACGGCATGCGCACCGTGACCTATGGCAGCGGTGACGGCGAGCTCGACAACCTGGCCGCCGCAGCGGACGCGACCTTCGAGCCGGTCGAGACCGCAGCCGACGACGTCGCGCTGCTCGCGTTCACGTCCGGCACAACTGGACAGCCCAAAGCGACGATGCACTTCCACCGCGACGTGCTCGCGATCGCCGACACGTTCTCTGCGCACGTGCTCAGGCCGACGCCCGACGACGTCTTCACCGGGACGCCGCCGCTCGCGTTCACCTTCGGGCTCGGCGGGCTCGTCATCTTCCCGCTGCGTGTGGGTGCCTCCGCCCTGCTCATCGAGAAGGCGACGCCGGACGAGCTCTTCGACCTGGTGGCCAAGCACCACGTGTCGGTGATGTTCACGGCGCCGACGGCGTACCGCGCGATCCTGCCGCGAGTGTCCGAGCTGGACCTGTCCGCGCTGCGGCGCTGTGTCTCCGCCGGCGAGGCGCTGCCCAAGGCGACCTGGGAGGCGTTCCACGAGGCGACCGGCGTCCGCATCATCGACGGCATCGGCGCCACCGAGATGCTGCACATCTTCATCTCGGCCGCCGATGACGACATCCGGCCCGGCTCCACCGGCAAGCCCGTGCCGGGCTTTCGCGCGACCGTCCTCGATGACGACGGCACGCCGGTGGCCGACGGAGAGGTCGGCCGGCTCGCCGTGAAGGGACCCGTCGGCTGCCGCTACCTCGCCGACGACCGCCAGCAGGTCTACGTGCAGAACGGCTGGAACATCACCGGCGACTCGTACGTGCGCGACAGCGAGGGCTACTTCTGGTTCCAGGCCCGCAGCGACGACATGATCATCTCGTCCGGCTACAACATCGCCGGGCCGGAGGTCGAGGGCGCGCTGATCACCCACCCGGACGTCCTCGAGTGCGCCGTGGTCGGTGTGCCCGATGCGGAGCGCAGCATGCTGGTCACGGCGTACGTCGTGCTACGCGACGGCGTGGAGCGCGGCGACGCCACAACCCGCGCGCTGCAGGACTTCGTGAAGGCCGAGATCGCGCCGTACAAGTACCCGCGCCGGGTCGTGTTCGTCGACGAGCTGCCGCGGACGAACACCGGCAAGCTGCAGCGCTTCCGGCTGCGCGAGGACCCGACGACCTAGCGGCAGGCAGACGCAGCGGCCGGCGGCTCGAACTCCGTTGCTGGGTAACGGATTCTGGGTGTGGACAACTCTTCCGTAGCGGATCTGCGTCCTGGTAGGGTTCGAACTTGTGTTCGACATCTTCTCTGGACCCGGGCGTGATGCCGGAGTCGTTCGGGTCGGTGGAGTCCTCGTTCCCGGTCTCGACGTGGGTCTTCGACCAGGGCGCGCCCACCGATGTGGTCGACTCCTCGGTGCTGACCTGCGGGAGCGACCGCGCGGTCGCGGGGGACGCCCCGACCGAGCTGCTCACCACCGGGCCCGGTGCGGGCCGGCGGCATCCGCTGGCCACCACGCCGGCGGGGGCGGAGCTGGCGGCGCTGGTGGAGATCTTCGACCCCGAGACCCTCCCCGATGCCGACCTGATCGAGTTCGTGGCGGCCGGGGAACGGGTCAAGGCGTGGGCCGACGGGCGGGTGCTGGCCGCCACCGAGGAGCTGACCGCGCGCTGCGCCCGGCTGCGCGGGGTGGGTGCCGGCCAGGAC
>JBBRVU010000099.1:0-14555 GCA_038246575.1 Actinomycetes bacterium
GTCGCCCGGTTCCTGCGACCCTCGGTCGGTGCCATCTGCGCCGCACCTCTCACCAGCGCTGCTCGCCCTCGCTGCCACCCAGCGCGGCGTCTTCACCAGCGCGCAGGCGCGCGAGCGGGGCCATTCCGCCAACGAGCTGCAACGGCTCCGGCGGCATCGGATCCTGGTGTCGGTGCGCCGAGGTGTGTACGCGCTGCGCGAGGAGTACGCCGGCGCCACGCCGATTACACAGCACGGGATGCGCGTCGGCGCCCTTGCGCTGGTGCTCCAGGAACCCGCGGTGCTCAGCCACGGAACCGCTGCGGTCGAGCTCGAGCTCGAGGTCCTCGACAACGACCTCTCGTTGCTCCACGTCACGCGCAGCGGCGCCGCCGGGACCCGTGTCGAGGCCGGCGTGGATCACCACAGCGCCGAGCTGCCGGCCGGCCACGTCATGGGCCGCCGGGATCAGCTCGACGTGACGACTCCGGCACGGACGGCCGTCGACGTGGCGCGGGAGACCAATCGGCTGGAGTGCGCGGTGTCGGTGTTCGACTCGGCTCTGCGGATGGGCGTCTCGAGGGAGGAGCTCACCGACCTCGTGATCCGCTGCCGCAACTGGCCCGGCGCCCGGATGGCGACCCGAGCGCTTGGCCTGGCCGACGGTCGGGCCGCGAACCCTGGTGAGTCGTGGTCGCGGGTCGTGCTCGTGGCCGGTGGCGTACCGCCTGATGATCTCCAGGTGCCGCTGTACGACGCCGACGGGCTGATCGGCTACGTGGATTTCGGCTGGGACGGTGTGATCGGTGAGCACGACGGCAGAGGCAAGTACGGGATCGGAAGCCGTGGCGACGCCAGCGACGACTCCGGCGGCGATCCCAAGGCGGCTGCGGAGCGACTGTGGCGGGAGAAGAAGCGCGAGGACCGCATCCGAGCCCTAGGGTACGAGGTGGCGCGCTGGACGTACGCCGACCACTACCGGCCGGGGGTCATCGCGTTCCGGGTCCGCGAGGCGATGGCCAGGCGCGCGGCCCGGTGGCGCAGCGGCTGACCGTCGACGGGTCAACCGCCGGGCGCCGACAGCACTCGGCTGCTTCAGCAGGCCAGTGATCGCCTCAGCACCCGTACACGCCTGCTGAAGCGATCACCCACCTGCCGAACGTGGTCGACGGCGGGTCAGGAAGGGGTCACTTGGTCGGGGTGGATCGTGGTGAGGCGGACGTCGCAGTCGAGCTCGTCGCCGATCACCGGCGGGGTGACCGAGGCCGGCAGCAGCAGCAGCGACACGTGCATGTGCGGCGGCTCGGCGAACCACCGCTGGCTGCCGGCCCAGGTGAACGGGCTCAGCGACAGGTTCGCCGCGGCCAGCGTCCCCAGCGCGAGCGCCTTGCCGCGCCCGACCGGGCCGCGCACCGTGTGCGGTGCCTCCAGCGCCACTCCGTGCGCGGTCCCACCGCCAACGACCAGGAGGTGACTGTCGCGCAGCGCCCGCCGGCGCCGGTACCCGTAGTGCTCCCCGCGCGCCAGCGGGTGTACGTCGAGCACCGTCCCGCGCGCGACGAGTGCGCCACGGTCGCCGAGCCAGAGCGCGGTCCCGATCCGCGGCCGGAACGTCGTGGCGGGGAACTGCGCGCGCAACCCGGCCAGCTCGGCCTCCTGCAGGTGGCTGACCCATGCCGTCGACGTCGGAACTCCTGCGGCCTCGAACCGCCGCAGCCCGTCGGCCACCTCGGCCGCCGGGTCGTAGCCGCCGTGGCGATCCATCGGCAGGTGGAAGGCAACACCCTCCAGTCCTACGTCGGCGAGCAGCTTGCCGGCCCTGTCGATGTCGTCGCTGCAGAGCCCGTGCCGACGCATCGAGGTCATGGCCTCCAGCACGACCCGCGACCCGGCCGCCGAGCGCAGCGACCGCACGTGCGACACCGTCTGCACCACACGACCGGTCGGGTCGTCGGTCGGCGCGGGATAGGACGGCGTCATCACCAGCACGTCCCCGTCGAAGTGCTCGCGCACGACTGGCAGCTCGTCGCTCGTGCCGACCGCGACGGTGTCGACACCCAGGCGCGTCGACTCCTGCGCGAGCCGGGCAAGACCGAGCCCGTAGCCGTTGCCCTTGATGACCGGCACCAGACCTGGTGTCGACGAAGCCAGCGCCGCGAGGTGGGTGCGCATCCGGCCCCCGTCGACGTACAGCGTGAAGCTCATCGGCTCATCATCCGCGACGCGACATGTAGACCTCGAAAGCCTTGAACAGCAGGCGATTCAACGGCAGATCCCACTCGCCGAGGTACTCCACCGCCTCGCCGCCGGTGCCGAGCTTGAACTGGATCAGACCGAAGTGCGGGTCGTCCTCGGCGAGGGTGTCGGTGATGCCGCGCAGGTCGTAGAGCTCGGCGCCGGCGGTCGCTGCATCGCGCATCATCTGCCACTGCACCGCGTTCGATCCGCGCACCTCGCGTTTGGTGTTCGACGACGCGCCGTAGGAGTACCACGCGTGCCGCCCGACGCGGACCATCGTGGTCGCCGCGACCAGCTCGTCCTCGTGACGCGCGAGGTACAACCGGATCCGGTCGGAGTCCTCGGCGGTCATGGCGGACCACATCTGCTGGAAGTACGTCAACGGCCGGCCCGTGAAGTGGTCGCGCGCCGCGGTCTCGAGGTACAGCTCGTGGAACGCCGGCAGGTCATCGGCCGAGCCGAGCGAGACTTCGACGCCCGCCTTGTCGGCCTTCTTGATGTTGCGCCGCCAGAGCTGGTTGAAGCCCTTGAGCAGCTCGTCCTCGCTCCGCCCGGCCAGCGGCACCTGGAACACGTACTGCGGCTGGCCGGCGGCGAACCCGCCGCCGTCGGCCGGTGCCCGCCAGCCGAGCCGCTCCAGGGTGGCGCTGACCTTCTCGGCTGCGGGGTCGCTCTCGTCGGGAGGTACGTCGGCGAGCCGTTTGGCGGAGCCTTCGGCGATCGCGCCCTTCACGGTCGCGGCGGTCCAGCGCCGCCGGACGACGGGCGGCCCCATCCTGATCCCGAACGCGCCGGCCGCCTCGAGGTGCGCGACCATCGGGTCGAGCCAGCCCTCGAGGTCATCGCCAGACCAGTCCAGCACCGGGCCCTCGGGCAGGTAGGCCAGGAACTTCTTGACCTTCGGAACCCGGCGCATGAGGACCAGTCCGACGCCGACGAGGGAGCCCGCGTCGTCGTGCCACCCCAGGCTCTGCGCGCCCCACTCGGGCTTGACCGCGGCCCACGACGGGCACTGCAGGAAGCTCACGGTCGTCGCAACGGCGCGCTGGTCGACGAAGGCGAGGTGGTCCTCGCTGCTGATCTCGCGCACGGTGATGGCCACGGGCGACGAGGTTACCCAGCGGCGCATCCGTCTACCGGACGGACCGGATCTACCGGACGCCGGACCCCCGGCAGCGCTGGGGCTGACCGGGGGTCCGTGCCTGGAGCTCTGCAGCCGGCGGCGGTTCGTGCGGCCGGCGCGCCGTCAGGCCTGCTTGGCTGCTTGCGCCTCGATCTCGATGCGGACCTTCTTCGACACCAGGACGCCACCGCTCTCCAGCGCGACGTTCCAGGTGAGGCCGAACTCCTCGCGGTCGATCTCGGTGCTGGCGGTGATGGCCAGCTTCTCGTTGCCCCACGGGTCCTTCGCGACACCATCGAGCTCGACGTCGAGGGTCACCTCGCGGGTGACGTCCTTGATCGTGAGGTCACCGGTGACCGTGAAGTCCGAGCCCTTCTGCTTCACGACGCGCGCATTGGCGAAGCGCATCTCCGGGTACGTCTCGGCGGCGAAGAAGTCCTCGCCCACGAGGTGCGCGTCCCGGTCGGCAGTGCCCGTGTCGACCGACGCGGTCTTGATCACGGCCTCGGCGGTGGAGCTCGCGGCGTCGTCGCCGATGGTGATCGAACCGCTGTAGTCGCCGAAGCTGCCGCGCACCTTGGTGACCATCAGGTGCCGGGCGACGAAGCCGATGCGGGTGTGCGTGGGGTCCAGGACGTACGTGCCGGCGGCGGGCAGCGCCACGCCGTCCACGACGCGCAGTCCGGCGCTGGTGGCGTTCTCGGTGGCCTGCTCGACAGCAGTCTGGCCGGCGGTCTCAGAGGTGGTCATGGGGGTCCTTCCGGAGCGGGGGGCGCCTCCGCGGCAACCCGTGGTCAGTGGTTCTTGTGCTCAAGCAACCATTGTGCTCTCAACATTCCCCTTGTCAAGTTCCTGTACGATGACCCTCGTGAGCAGCCAGCAGACCGCCGGGCGGACGGTGGCCGGAACGGGCGGGGTCCGCGGGGTCGGAGAAGCCGGCTCTGCCGCGGAAGTCGAGCGGGCGGCGCCCTTCGCCGACGATCGGCTGACCACCATGGGCCTGCTGGCCGAGACGGCCGCCGGCCTGGCGGCCCGGGCCGGGGCCCAGCTGGCCGAGCTCGGGCTGTCCGGCGTGGAGTTCGAGATCCTGATCCGCCTGGCCCGCTCGCCCCGGGGCCTGCTGCGGATGAGTGACCTCGCCGCCCAGTCCCGGCTCACCGCGAGCGGGGTGACCCGCGTGGTGGACCGGCTCGCCGAGCGGGGTCTGGTCGCGCGACAGGACTGCGCGACCGATCGGCGCACCACCTTCGCGGTGATCACCGAACCCGGCAACGACCTGATGGCGGCCGCGATGCCGCGCCATCTCGAGCTCATCGAGACCTACCTGACGGGTCCGCTGACGGCGGCGGGCGACCTCGAGACCTTCACCGACTCGCTGCGCCGGTTGCGCGACCACGTGGTGCCCTGCTCGACAGCGGGCAGCGACAGCGCGGCCGAGCTTCCCCTGGGGCAACGGCCGACCAGTCGTTAGCTGCTCCGTCAGCACGGTCGCGGGCAGACCAGCGCAGCCGTTGCCGTCAGTCCGGCAGCCGCTCCCGGAGGAAGGCGATGTCCGCGCCCTGACCGTCGCGCCCTCCCGGCGTCTCGACCACGACCGGTGCCCCTGCGGCTGACACCACCGCGGCGATGTCGTCGCCGCCGATGGAGCCGGCGCCGAGGTTCGCGTGCCGGTCGGCGCCGGAGTCGAAGGTGTCGCGGGAGTCGTTGGCATGCACCAGATCGATCCGGCCGGTGATCGCCTTGACCCGGTCGACGATCCCGACCAGCTCCTCGCCACCGGCGTGGGCGTGGCAGGTGTCGAGGCAGAAGCCGACGTTGGACATCGTTGCCGGATCGCACCGGGCGTCGAGGACCTCCCACAGCCGGGCGATCCGCTCCAGCCGGCGGGCCATCGCGTTGTTGCCGCCCGCGGTGTTCTCGATGAGCACGGGCAGCGGTGGCGCGAACCGCTCGAAGGTCTTGGCCCAGTTGTCGAATCCGCTCTCGGGGTCGTCGCCGGCGAGGACATGGCCGCCGTGCACGATCAGCCCCTTGGCGCCGACCTCCGCCGCGAGTCGGGCGTGGGCCTCGAGCAGCTTGCGGCTGGGGATGCGGATCCGGTTGTTGGAGGTGGCCACGTTGAGCACATACGGAGCGTGCACGTAGAGGTCCAGTCCGGCCGCCGCCGCGGCTGCCCGCAGCGCCCCGGCTCCCCCGGCGTACGCCACGACGGGCGCCTTCCAGCCCTGCGGGTCACCGAGGAAGAACTGGGCGAGGCCCGCGTCGCGGTCGGCCGCCGCGGCGACGGGATCGTCCTGGTCGACGTGGGCCCCGATGCGCAATGCCGTCACGGAGGGACTGTAGGCGACCGGTCGGACACCACCATCCCGGCGGCCTGTGGACAGCGATTTCGGCCTGGGGCCTCTCCCCCGGTAGGGTCGACCCGCTGGCCACCGGTCCGTTCCGGTGGCCGACGCAGTAGCCCTCCTGCCACGGAGAGACCGTGGCCGCCGAGTCCAGAGGAGGTGGGTTGTCCGCATGCGTCATTACGAACTCATGGTCATCCTCGACCCCGATGTCGAGGAGCGCACCGTCGCCCCCGCGCTCGATCAGTTCCTGACCGTCGTGAAGAAGGACGGCGGCAGCGTCGAGAAGGTCGACATCTGGGGCCGCCGCCGGATGGCGTACGAGATCGCCAAGAAGGCCGAGGGCATCTATGCCGTCGTCGACCTGCAGGCCGAGCCGGCCACGGTCAAGGAGCTCGACCGCCAGCTCAACCTCAACGAGGCGATCCTGCGCACCAAGGTCATCCGGCTCGACGCCCACTAGCCGCTCACCGTCCACCCACTGCTGAGGAGCCACTCATGGCCGCAGGCGACACCGTCATCACCATCGTCGGCAACCTCGTCGACGACCCCGAGCTGCGCTTCACCCCCAGTGGTGCGGCCGTGGCGAAGTTCCGCATCGCCTCCACCCCCCGGTTCATGGACAAGCAGACGAACGAGTGGAAGGACGGCGAAAGCCTCTTCCTCACCTGCAACGTCTGGCGCCAGGCGGCGGAGAACGCCGCGGAGTCCCTCCAGCGCGGCATGCGCGTGATCGTGCAGGGCCGGCTCAAGCAGCGGTCGTACGAGACCAAGGAGGGCGAGAAGCGCACGGTGTACGAGGTCGAGGCCGACGAGGTCGGGCCGAGCCTGCGCAGCGCCACCGCCAAGGTCGTCAAGACCCAGCGCGGCGGCGCCGGCGGGTTCAGCAGCGGCGGCGGCGGCGCAGTCGACAACGACCCGTGGGCCGCAGCAACTCCGGCCCCGCAGTCCGGGGGCGGTGGCGGCGGCGGTGGCTGGAACAACCCCGGCGCCGGCGCCAACGACGAGCCTCCTTTCTGATCCATCCACCCATCCGTTGACCATCCCGGCCCACCCGCCGGGCATCCAGTGACTGGAGCACCACGATGGCCAAGCCACCGCCCCGCAAGCTGAAGAAAAAGGTCTGCCAGTTCTGCAAGGAGAAGATCTCCTCGCTGGACTACAAGGACACCGGGCTGCTGCGGAAGTTCATCTCCGACCGCGGCAAGATCCGCGCGCGTCGGGTCACCGGCAACTGCACCCAGCACCAGCGCGACGTCGCTACGGCCGTGAAGAACAGCCGTGAGATGGCGCTGCTGCCCTACACCAGCACCGCGCGCTGAGGGGAGCGACCACCATGAAGCTAATCCTCACCCAGGAGGTCACCGGCCTCGGTGCCCCCGGCGACATCGTCGAGGTCAAGGACGGCTACGGCCGCAACTTCCTCGTGCCCCGCGGCGTCGCGATGCGCTGGACCCGCGGCGGCGAGAAGCAGGTCGCCTCGATCCAGCGCGGCCGCGAGGTCCGCGAGGTGCGCGACCTCGGTCAGGCCAAGGAGATCAAGGCCAAGCTCGAGGCGCTGTCGGTCTCGATGCCGGTCCGTGCCGGTGCTGGTGGCCGGCTGTTCGGCGCCGTGACCCTGGCCGACATCGTCGATGCGGTCACCAAGGCCGGCGGCCCCGCCGTCGACAAGCGCAAGGTCGAGGTCGCCGCCCCGATCAAGACCGTGGGCGCGCACCAGGTGACAGTCAGGGTCCACCCCGAGCTGTCGGCGACCGTCTCGGTGGACGTCGTCCCCGAGGCCTGACCCGTACCTCCGCACGTCCCTCGAACGTGAGGGCAGTCGGCACCTGTCGTGCTGGCTGCTCTCACGTTCGTCGTTTCCGGGTCGGCGGCGTCGGTCGCCCGCGCTAGCGTTGCGCCGTGACCTGGACCGCGCCGGACGTCGAGCGACCGCAGAGCCCGAACGTGGCCCCCGAACGGATGGCCGCCGAGGGGCTGCTGGACTACCACCGCGCGACCCTGCTGAAGAAGTGCACCGGGCTCACCGGCCAGCAGCTCACGGCCCGCAGCGTCCCGCCCTCGACGATGTCCCTGCTGGGACTGGTCCGGCACATGGCCGACGTCGAGCGCGTCTGGTTCCGGCACCGGGTCGCGGCCGAGCAGCAGCTCGACCCCCTGTACTGGAGCGAGGCCAGCCCCGACGGGGACTTCGACGAGGTCGAGCAGGCCGATCCGGAGGCCGACTTCGCGACCTACCGTGCCGAGGTGGAGGCCGCCCGCGCCATCCAGGCGGCGCACGAGTTCGACGACACCTTCGACCTGCGCCACCACGACGGCACTGAGGAGACAGTCGACATCCGCGCCCTGGTGCTGCACATGATCGAGGAGTACGCGCGGCACAACGGACACGCCGACCTGCTACGCGAGGCGGTCGACGGCGTCACCGGCGAGTGACCGGTCAGCAGGCGGGTGGCGCATTACGGGAGGACGCGCGCGAGGAAGCTGTCGACCGTGGCTCGCACGCGGGCCCGGTGGGCTCCGTCGAGCAGATCCACGCCGTGCGTGTCGCCGGGGAGCATGAGCACGGTCTCCCGGCCGGGGTGCAGGACACGCAGCCGCTGGGCGTCGCGGCTGTCGAAGAAGCTGTCGTTGCGGCTGCTGATCTGCAGCAGGGGCCCGTGCCACTTCTTGATGCCCGGGCGGCCGTCGAAGCCGGGCAGGGTCAGCTCGCCGCCGAAGGAGAGCACGCCCGCCGGCGGCGGCCGCAGCAGGTGTGCCTGCGACATCGCCAACGCGCCGCCCTGCGATGCCCCGCCCAGCACGACGTCCTGCACCCCGGCGTCGCGCAGGGCCGTGGCCGCGAGCAGCGGCAGCTCGGAGCGACGCTCCTTCCAGTCGAAGAGCGCGACCCGGTACGTCGCCGCCAGCTCCAGGGCGTAGGCCATCCACTCGCAGATGTCGCCGTCGGACTGCGGGGCCAGCACGACGCCGCTCGCGCCGGTTCCGAGCAGCAGGATGCCGACACCGTTGCCGTCGGTGGTGGTGGCACGGACGAACTCGCCGCCCGCGTCGGCCGCGCAGTCCGGACGCTGCGGCAGCGGGAAGCCGTTCGGATCCAGCTGCCGGGCCGGGCTGGGGCTGCTGGCCGACGGTGACCGGGGTGAGGTCTGGCTCGCGGGTGGGTCCGCGGCCCCACCCGCCCCTGCGCAGGACGTCAGCAGGATGATCCCCGCCACCACCGCTGCCATCGCCCTGCGCTTCATCCGACGTGCCCCCGATCCCGACGTGCTCCTTGGCGATCGGCACCGTACGGCCTGGTGCCTCATCTCCGCCGCGGCACGGCGGCCCCGGTCACCAGCCACGCCTCGCTGCGCCACCGCAGGACGAGCGTCACCAGCCGGGCGAGCAGGAACCCGTTGAACGCCCACCACAGCGCGGTGAGCCCGGCACCGTTCCACGCGACCAGGCCGGCCAGCGGCGCGTACACCAGCAGGGTCACCACACCGGCAAACGCCAGGAAGCGCCCGTCCCCCGCGCCGATCAGCACCCCGTCGAGCACGAAGACCACCCCGCAGACGGGCTGGAAGACGGCCGCCACCAGAAGCACGGCGGTGAGCAGCGCGCGGACGTCGGCGTCGGGGGTGAACAGCGGGACGTACGCCGCGCGCAGCACCACGACGACGATCCCGAACAGGACGCCCGCGGCGATGCCCCACTCGACCATCCGTCGGGTGGCGGACCGGGCGCCGGCGGCGTCGCCCGCGCCGAGGTAGCGACCGACGATCGCCTGCCCCGCGATTGCCACCGCGTCGAGCCCCAGGGAGAGCAGCAGCCAGATCGTGAACGCGACCTGGTGCGCGGCCACCGCAACCGTCCCGATGTCGGCGGCGACGTACGTCGTGAGCAGCAGGGCGGCACGCAGGGTCGCGGTGCGCACGATGAGGGGCACACCGGCGGTCCCGGCCATGCGGATCCCGGCGATGTCCGGGCGCAGCGACGAGCCGTGCCGGGCCGCCCCGCGCAGCACGACGACCAGGAAGGCCGTTGCCATGCCGGCCTGGGCCAGGACGGTGCCCAGCGCGGAGCCCGCGATGCCGAGGCCCGCGCCGTAGACCAGCACGACGTTGAGCACGACGTTGGCGGCTGCACCGGCGGCCGCGACGACCATCGGTGTTCGGGTGTCCTGCAGGCCGCGCAGCACCCCGGTCGCGGCGAGCACGACGAGCATCGCCGGCAGGCCGATGACCGAGACCCGCAGGTAGGTCACGGCGTAGCCCGCCGTCTCCGGGGCGGCGGCGAAGGCGCCCACCAGCGGGTCGGCGAAGACCGCGCCGGCGGTGGCGAGGAGCACTCCGAGACCGGCCGCGAGCCACAATCCGTCGACACCCTGGGCGATGGCCGCAGCAAGGTCTCCCGCCCCGACTCGGCGGGCGACCGAGGCAGTGGTGCCGTAGGCCAGGAACACGCACAGCGAGACGGCGGTCGCCAGCACGGCTCCGGCGATCCCGAGACCGGCGAGCTGCGGGGTGCCGAGGTGCCCGATGATGGCGGAATCGGCGAGCAAGAACAGTGGCTCGGCGACGAGCGCGGCGAAGGCCGGCACGGCGAGGCGGAGGATCTCGCGGTCGTGCCGGTGCCGGAGCAGTCGAGGCGTCCCAGATGGCGGTCGCACCGTCCGCATCGTAGACATCGGGCCGGACTTTCTCGCGTCCACAGCCGGTGGACGCACAACGCCGCACCCCAGAGGCGTGCGCGGTGGTGAGGCGCCCCGGTCCACAGCCTGGGTCCACAGCCTGATCCACAGCGCGTGCACAGCGACCGGGTCTCCATCCACAGGCTGTCCACGGCGTTGTGCACAGGCCGGGTTGGCGGTCTCGGCGAACACCCCTAGCGTCACGGCGACTCGTCACAGGGTTTGTGTCCAACCCCTGCGAGACAACTGGTCGGTAGCCCGGACGGGAGCCACCACCAGGGGCGGAGAGGGGGGCGGACCATGAGTGTCGTCGAGATGCCCGACACCGGGTCGGCCAGCAACCTCATGCGCACCCCGCCGCAGGACCTGGCGGCGGAGCAGTCGGTGCTCGGCGGCATGCTGCTGTCCAAGGACGCGATCGCCGACGTCGTCGAGGTGGTCCGCGGCCCCGACTTCTACCGACCGGCCCACGAGCTGGTCTATGAGGCGATCCTCGACCTCTACGGCCGGGGCGAGCCTGCCGACGCCGTCACCGTCTCGGCCGAGCTGCAGCGCCGGGGTGAGCTGGGCCGGGTGGGCGGCGCTCCGTACATCCACACGATGCTGCAGTCGGTGCCGACGGCGGCCAACGCCGGCTTCTACGCGCGGATCGTGCGCGAGACCGCGATCCTGCGCCGGCTGATCGAGGCCGGCACGAAGATCGTCCAGCTGGGCTACGGCGGCGACGGTGACGTCGATGAGATCGTCGACGCAGCGCAGGCCGAGGTCTATGCCGTCACCGAGAAGCGCACGTCGGAGGACTACCTCCCGCTGTCGGCGATCATGGAGAGCGCGCTCGACGAGATCGAGGCGATCGGCTCCAGGGACGGGCAGATGGTCGGCGTGCCCACCGGGTTCGCCGACTTCGACGAGCTGACCAACGGGCTGCATCCCGGGCAGATGATCGTGGTCGCGGCCCGCCCGGCCGTCGGCAAGGCGCTCGCCCTCGACACCCCGCTGCCGACCCCGACCGGCTGGACCACGATGGGTGAGGTGCAGGTCGGCGAGGCGTTGCTCGGCGCCGACGGCCGGCCGACGACCGTCGTCGCCGCGACCCAGGTCATGACGGGACGGCCCTGCTACGAGGTCGAGTTCTCCGACGGGACGGTCCTGGTCGCCGACGCCGAGCACGGCTGGCTGACCACGACCCGCCGCTCCGGCGAAGGTGCGGTGCGCACCACCCGCGAGATCGCCGCGTCGCTGTGGACGTCGCACGACGGCGAGACGCGTCTCAACCACCAGGTCTCCACCACCGCGCCGGTCGAGCTGCCCGCTGTCGCCGTGCCGGTCCCGCCCTACGCGCTGGGTGCCTGGCTGGGCGCGCAGGTCCGCGACGGCGACGCGGTCGACGAGGTCGCGATGTACGTCGCCTCGGAGATCGACCCGGCCACCGACATCGGCGCACTGGTCACCGCCGGCGCCGTGCCCGCGGCCTATCTGCGCGGCTCCGAGCAGCAGCGCCGCGACCTGCTCGCCGGGCTGCTGGACCGGCTCGGTGAGGTGCGCTTGTCGGGCTGCGTGCGGGTCGATGCTGTTGCTCCTGCGCTTGCGGCGGGGGTCCGTGAGCTGGCCGTCAGCCTGGGCTACGAGTGCGCGCTGAGCCCGGCGGCCGACGGCTCCGTGTCGGTCGGCTTCCGCTCCGACGACGACGTGTTCCGGGTCGAGGAGAAGCGGCTGGCCCACAAGGAGCGCCGGGTGACCCACGAGGTCTCGGCGCGTGGCCGGGTCGTCATCGACGTACGACGGGTGACGAGCGTGCGGGTGCGCTGCGTCGAGGTCGACAACGCCGAGCATCTCTACCTCGCGGGTGCGTCGATGGTGCCCACGCACAACTCGACGCTGGGTCTGGACATCGCGCGGTCGGCGGCCATCAAGCACAACATGGCCACCTGCATCTTCAGCCTGGAGATGGGGCGCACCGAGATCACGATGCGGCTGCTCTCGGCCGAGGCTCGGGTGCCGCTGCACCACATGCGCACCGGCCGGCTCACCGACGACGACTGGACCCGGCTGGCCCGGCGGATGGGCGAGGTGTCCAACGCGCCGCTGTTCATCGACGACTCACCGAACATGTCGATGATGGAGATCCGGGCCAAGTGCCGGCGGCTCAAGCAGCGTCACGACTTGAAGCTGGTGATCCTCGACTACATGCAGCTCATGCAGAGCCACAAGCGCACCGAGAGCCGCCAGCAGGAGGTCTCGGAGTTCTCCCGTGCCCTCAAGCTGCTGGCCAAGGAGCTCGAGGTCCCGGTCATCGCGATCTCCCAGCTCAACCGTGGCCCGGAGCAGCGCACCGACAAGAAGCCACAGATGTCCGACCTTCGTGAGAGTGGCTGCCTCCCGGCGTCGACGAGGGTGATCCGTGCCGACACCGGAGCCGAGGTGCGTATCGGCGACCTCTACGCAGCTGGAGAGCGCGACATCCCGGTGTGGTCTCTGGACGACTCGTTGCGCTATCGAGCCCGCACGATGACCCACGTCTTCTCCAATGGCGTCCGCGACGTGTTCACCATCAGGCTCGCGTCCGGCAAGACGGTGCGAGCCACGTCGAACCACCCCTTCCTCACCTACGAGGGCTGGCGACCGATCGGGGATCTCACCCCGGGGTCGCGGGTTGCCGTGCCTCGGCACGTGCCCGGCCCACTTGACACCCGCGACTCCTGGGCGGACGCCCAGGTGGTCATGCTGGCGCATCTGATCGGCGACGGGTCGTTCGTGCGCAGGCAGCCTCTGCGCTACGCGAGTGTCGACGAGGCCAATCTGCGCGCGGTGACCGAAGCGGCCGCCCACTTCGGTGTCACAGCTGTCCGCGACGTCTACCCAGCCGCTCGCTGCACCACCCTGCGACTACCTGCACCAACTCGACTGACCCACGGGAAACGCAACCCCATCGCGGCTTGGCTGGACGAGTTCGGATTGTTCGGCGCGCGGAGCCACGAGAAGTTTGTCCCGGCTGACGTGACGAATCTCCCCAAGCGACAGCTCACGATGTTCCTGCGGCACCTTTGGGCGACCGATGGGTCTGTCACGGTCAACAAGAACGGCCGCGGCGGCCGCATCTACTACTCCTCGACGAGTCGCCGGTTGATCGACGATGTCTCGCGACTTCTCTTGCGCTTCGGGATCTCGACGCGAGTGCGGACCGTGTCCAAGCCGGATCACCGCCCCTGCTACAGGCTGGATGTCTCTGGCGGGGATGACCAGCGAAGGTTCTTGCAAGAGGTCGGTGTGCATGGCGAACGGGGAGTGGCGGCGGCTCGCCTGCTGGACATCGTCCGGGCAACTCAGACCAAGCCGAACGTCGACACCGTGCCCGTCGAGGTCTGGGGCCGGGTCCGATCGGCGCTAATCGAGAGGAAGATGACCCACCGGCAGTTCGCGGCAGCCACGGGAACGCAGTTCGGCGGTAACGCGTCCTGGAAGCACGCCCCGAGCCGGGAGCGCCTGGGCAGGGTGGCGGCACTGCTCGACGACGCCGACCTGGAGATGTTGGCGACCAACGACGTCCTCTGGGACACCGTCCTGGCTGTGGAGCCGGACGGCGTCGAAGAGGTCTTCGACGCCACTGTTCTCGGCGGCCACAACTTCATCGCTGATGGCGTCGCGGTCCACAACAGCATCGAGCAGGATGCCGACATGGTGGTGCTGCTGCACCGCGAGGAGATGTACGAGCGCGAGTCCCCGCGGGCCGGCGAGGCGGACTTCATCGTGGCCAAGCACCGCAACGGCCCGACCGCGACGATCACCGTCGCGTTCCAGGGCCACTACTCCCGCTTCGTGGACATGGCTCAGAGCTGACCTGACTCCGTCGTTAGGGTCGGCTGATGAAGGTCGAGGATGTCACGAGGATCAGGCTCGGGACGTTCGTGCGCCCGCCGGAGGAGACCGAGACCGGATCGCCTCGCATCGAGGAGGTGCTGGGCTACCTCGCGCGCACGCCGGCCGGGATCCTGCTGCTGGACACCGGCCTCGGCGATGCCGGCGAGGAGACAGAGGCTTGGTACCGCCCGCGACGCGGCGCGCGCTGGGAATTGCTGGACGGCGAGGCCGAGCTCGCCCGAGGGGTGCACGTGATTCCCACGCCGGGACACGTCGACGGGCACCAGTCGGTCGTTCTGGAATGTGACGGCGGCTCGATCGTGCTCGCGGGTCAGAC
>JBBRVU010000100.1:0-14486 GCA_038246575.1 Actinomycetes bacterium
GAAGCACCATCGAACTCCGACAGCGGCGTTCTGTCGCCATCCGGGCCTGGATCAGGCCGGCGCCCGCCGATGGCGACCCCGGTGGTTCGCCTGGGCACGACGGTGGCCGAGCAAGGAGATGACAGGAAGCACTCCCAGCGAGAACAGGGCCAGGGCAAGGGCTGCTCGCCCGCCCGTCCACCCCGCCGCACGCCGGGACTCGGCGACCGGGCGACCGTCAGCCACAGGTGACCCGACGTCGCCATCCGAGGGGTCCCTGCGCGCGATGTCCGCCTCGGTGAGTCCGGGTGGAACGATCTTGCCGCGCCCGAGCAGGAAGTTCTTGAGCCCTACCAGCTCACGCTGCCCGTACTTCTCCCCCGGCTCGACGTAGGTGTTCTCCGACCACTCGTTCCAGCTGATCAGCGCCACTCCGTCGGGCGCGCTGGCGTAGGCGTTCTCGAGACTGCGGATCAAGGTCCTGCCATCGGCGCGCTCGATAACCCGGGTCCCGCCGAGCGTCCGGCCGTCGTACCCGGCAGCGGCCGGGGCGAGCCACACCCCGCGGTGGCGGTGCACGGCCGCGGCCATCGCGGTCATCTTCGTCTGGGTCATGGCCGAGCCGGGGTCGGCCGAGGACCAGTAGTAGGCGAGGCCGTCGACGAGCCTGGCAACCCGCTCATAGCCGGCGACAGAGTGCGAGCTCGCCAGCAGCAGCGCGCGGTCCCCAAGGGCAGCGCGCACCGAGTGGACATCGGCCGTCGTGTACTGGTCGGTGCCCGTCCAGACGATCACCGGCTTGCCGAAGTAGGTCGAGGTCAGGTCGCCGCCCCAGCGGTCGAGAAGGTGCGCCAGATCGCGTCGTACTGTCGCCACCGGCAAGGGCACCCGCGTGAAGTCGAGGGACTGGTAGACGACACCGAGCCCGAAGTCCTCCGACCTGGCCACCCGGACCAGCAGGTCCATTCGCCGGTCCAACGTCGGGGTGTCCTTCCACGACGTGAGGAAGGCATCGATGCCTGCACTGCGGGCCAGCCGGACCTGGTCGCGCAGCACGGTGGCGTCCTCGCTGCTGTAGCGGCCGGCGAGTGGGTAGTCGGACTTGGCGCGGTTCCACGACGACGGCGTGAACCACTGGTAGAAGTACGCGAACACGGGCACATCCCCGTCCGCCTGCGTGTCCGCCGCCACCGCTCTCGTGGCAGCCGGCGGTGACTGCGCGTTGGCCGCCGGAACGCCAACCGCAGTCAAGGCGATCGCGAGTGCACCGATCAACCGCGCAATCGCTTTCATGCCCTTCGTGCTCCTACCTGGACGGACCGCCGCCGCCGAGCCAGCCCGACGGCGACCAGGCCCCCGGCGCCGAGCAGCAGCAGTCCGGTCACCACCGCGGCGTCCAGCAGCGTGATCACCCGCAGCTCGACGTCAGATGTCCTGCTGACGAGGATCCGGGTGTCCGGCCCGACCACTGCCGAGTCGGTGGTCAGCGTGTACTCCCCGCGGACCAGGGACCGGATCGTTGTCGGCCGCCCAGCGCCCAGCACCACCGGTGACCGACCTCCGTCGGGCCGCGTGACCTGGGCCGACGACGTCAGCCGGTGTCCGAACAGGGCGTCGCGCACTGTGACCTGCACGTCGAACACTGACACCGAGATGGCCCAGTCGGGCCGGGCCGACGGGTCGATCCGCTGCTGTCCGGCGAACACGGCGTTCGACCCCTCGACACTGACGTGGGTGACGGCGTAGTTGACCGGCTGCGACGACCAGCTCCCGTCGACCAGCTTGCCGATGCTGGACAGCAGCGGCACCGGTCCGCCCAGCTGGTCCGGGCCGAGCAGCACGGTGCTTGCAGCGCTGTCCAGCCGCACCTCGCTGACCCGATCGGCCGGCACCGTGCGGCCTGCGAGATCGGTGAAGCGCAGATCCACCGGCCGGCTGACGTTGAGGGCGACCAACAGGTGCCGCTGGAACGCCGCCTGAGGTGCCAGCCGGGCGACGCGGGAGATCGACACCGTCACGCCCTCGGCGCGGGGACTGTTCGTCCGCAGCCGCAGGTCGACGCCGTTGAGGTCGGCGACACTGGATGTCGCGTGCCCCGCGCCGTCGGTGGTGAACGTCGCGCCGTCGAGCGCGAAGGTCACGCCCGCAGTTGCCGGCACCGTGTCGATGGCGACGGTTCCCTTCACCGGCCGGAGCCGGAGCTGCCAGGTCCGCGTCCGGAACGGGTCGAATCGGGCTCGCGAGGTCGCGAACGTCGAACCCGGAGCAGCCTTCAGGCTGTCCACCGTCCAGGTGATCCTCGCGGGTGCACTCGACGCGCCCCGCCGGGCCTTGCGCGAGACCAGCCACACGCTGCGTCCCCGGCGGGGATCCACCCGCTTGGTCTCTCCCGTGATCGCGTGCAGCCGGACCGCGCGTACCTGCCCTCGCGCCGCGCCCGTCGTGCCGGGATCCACGCGCAACCTGACCTTCGACCTGACGTCCAGTCCGACCGTCAGGTGGCTCTCGTACCTCACCGTGTGCGGAGCCGGTGCCACATAGGCGAGCGACAACCGGTGGCGGTCACCGAGGCTGCGACTGGCAAGCGACACCCTCGAGGCGATGCCGTTGATGTCGGAGACCCGGAGTGCGACCCGCCCGTCCGAGCCGGTCCGCACGACCGCAGAGCCCACGACGAGCCGCACCCCCGGGAGCTTCGGCGCCGTGGTGACGAACACCCGTCCCGGTGTCGCCCGGGCGCCGGCCGCCGGCACCGCCGTGACTGAGATGACCGCCGGCGACGCGAGGAGGACTGCGAGGACTGCCCACAGCAGCCTGCGGAGCCTCACGGCGAGTCCAGCCGGGCGATGACGGGCGACAGGCTGTCGCGGCCGCGGAAGGCCCAGAACACCGATCCGACGGCGACCAGCACGGCCGTCAGGTAGCCGGCCACGATCACCCGCCCGTCCGGCTGCTTGATCACCGGACGCGGCTGCGCGGTGCTGACGAGGACGGGTGCGCGGGCTGCACGGTCGAAACGAAGCGCAGACGCGAGCCCAGGCGAGGCGCTGACCCGGTCGCTGAGTGGGGCCAGCTTCCAGTTGTCCTGCAGGAAGCGCAGGATCGCGGCGCTGTCCAGCGTTGTGTGGTCGACGGCTCCAGGCGTCGCGAAGGGGCTCACCAGGACGGCAGGGACCCGCAGCCCCGACCGACTGTCGGCGGAGGTGGGCGGGGACACGTGGTCGTACCAGCCACCCGAAGAGTCGTAGGTGAGCAGGAACATCGACTCGGGCCAGGCAGAGCTCTCGCCCAGGGCGTTGACGACGTCGCGCACCGCGCCCTGTCCCACCACCGGGCGAGCCGGGGACTTCTCGGTGGACAAGGTCGTCACCACCCAGGACACCGCTGGAAGGCTCCCGGCGCGGAGATCACGGTAGTAGTCGGTGAGATCCGCGACGTGAGCGGTGAGCGCCGAGTCCTGTTCGTACCGTGGCAGCGCGAGCGGCGGGACCCTGGCGACCTGTCCACTGCGCAACGCGGCAGGTCCGGCCGTCGACACGGTCAAGGCCGGCTCGTAGTCCTCGACGTACACCTTCCAGCTGACACCGGCAGCTTCGAGCCGGTCGAACACGAGAGGGAGGTCCGGCCACCCCTCTGCCGGCACGCTCGCGGTGTCAGGAACCGCCGTGCCCGTGACGGCGAACAGCTGATTCGCGATGCTGCCGCCGGGCAAGGCGCTGAACCACCGATCGAAGACCACGCCGTGGTCAGCCAGCTGGTCGAGGACCGGGAGGTCCGCTGGCCGGTAATAGCCCATGGCGTCGCGGCCTGAGCTGCGGGACGTCGCCTGCGCAAGCACGAACCCGTCCATCCGCCCGTCAGCGACGCCCGTGAGCTGGGCGGCGGCCGAGCTGTCCAGCCGGGGGCGCGCAGCCGTGCCCGCGAGGGCGAACGGCCTCTGGCAAGGTGACGCCGTGCCCTGCCGCACCGGCAGGCAGACCCCAAGTGGAATCCCGTCTACCCCGGGCCGGCGACCCAGGTAGTTGTCGAAGCTGTGTCCCTGCTGCGTCATGACCACGACGTGCTTGATCGGGGTCGATGGCTTCGGCTCGGTTGCCGCCGCCGCGCCGGTCCCGACGAGCATCACCGGGGCGAGCACCGCCAGGACGCCGACAGCGCCGCGCAGCGCCCGGCCGGTCACGGGTGCACCTCGTAGATCACGATCACGGGTTGATCTCTGCCGTCAAGACGGGCTGACTGGGTGTGCACGACGACCCCGTTGTACTTGCGGATGAGCACCTGCTGCTTGGCTGCGAAGTGCGTCGAACGCTGGGCCGAGTAGGCGTCCCACACGAGGTACTGGTAGTCGCCGTAGCGCACCGCGGCGTCCGGGTTGACGACCGGTTGGTAGCTCGGGTTGCGATGGGCCGGGCTCGGGCTGACCGACAGGCCGTCGGCAGGGCGCCCGCTGTAGTACTGGATGAGGTTGGCCATCGAGGGCCCTATCGTCATCAGCCTGGCACCCTCCGGTACGTGGTCGGCGACCCATCGCCCGGCCTCGCGACCGCCCACCGTCCCTCCGGCCCCGGCCAGGCTGGACGAGCGTGGCGCGAACACCGAACCTGCGGCCGGGACTGCGAGCGAGGTCACCACGACAACGGTGGCGAGGACACCGGCGCTACGGGACGCCGTCGAACGGGGAGCCCGGCCGATCAGCCACGCGAGCACGCGAGCGGCGAGCACAGCGATGGCGGGCAGCACCAGCAACAGGTAGGTGAAGCCCTTGACCGGCCAGACCTCGAAGAACAGGAGCGGGACAGCGACCCAGGACACCAGCAAGGTCTCCCGCCACGACGAAGACCGGCGTAGCACGACGAGTCCCAGCACGGCGACGGCGACGAACAGCAGGCCCATCGAGGCTCCCACCGCGGTGAAGTAGAACCCGAAGCTGTGATTGGGCCCGCGCGTCAGCTGCCACACGAGGTACGACTGGCCGCCGCGCGCACCGCCGGACAACGTCGTGAGCACGGGGTACGCCACGATCAGGGCCAGGGCCAGCACGGCACCGCCGACGACGTGGCGGATCGGCCGCCAGAACTGTGGGGCAAGGGACAGGAAGGCGAACACCGCGGGGAGCAGGATCACCGCAGTCTCCTTGGTCAGCGCAGCGATCCCCAGGCAGCCACCGGCCGCGACAAGCCATCGGCCCCGGCCGCTGCGCCCCATCACCGCGACGCAGGCCAGCGCGGCGGTCGCGAAGAAGGTCATCGGCCCGTCGAGCATCTGCTGGCGGGTGACGATGACATGGTAGGGCGACACCGCGAGCAGGAGGGCCGCCAGTGCGCCGGCTCGCGCGCCGTACAGCTGGTGGCCGACGAGGAACACCAGGACGACTGTGGCGATGCCGAACGCGACGCCCACGTACCGACCGGGGACGTCGGGGATGCCGTGCCGGTAGAACGGCGACGCCATCAGCTGGAACAGCAGCGGGTGCGCCCGCACAACCGGAAAGTTGTCGGTGAAGTTCGGGTTGCCAGCCAATGATGCGGCCTGGCCGGCGTATACCGCCTCGTCACTGTTCAGCCCGACCCGGCCCAGATCCACCAGTCGCAACACAGCGGCGATCAGGACGGCGACTCCCAGCAGGCCGATGTCGATCGGCCTGGTCCCGGCGAGGACCGGTGCGGCGACCCGCCCCCACGCCGTCCGGAACCCGGCAGGAGTCCTGTCCCGGGCTCGGACCCGGAACGTGGCCAGGCGTGTCCATGGACCACCCTGGGCGCGGGACCGGAACAGCCGCGCAGATTGCTCGTCGGCCACTCCTACGACCCCAGACGCCGGGTCGAGAAGACGGCGTCGTCATAGACCAGGTCCCAGCCGGTGCCCGACCCGTTGCCCGCCGTGTCACCGATCTGCATCACGGCGACGGGTGCCGAGCCGACGTCGACGGACGCGCTGCTCAGTGCCGCGACCGGGGCGCCGTCCAGCCACACCTCGACCGTTCCGAGCTCCCCCGCGGCTGCCCCGACCGCGAGGTGGAGCTCGACCACGTGCCACTCGCCCGTGCTCGGCACGACGCCACTGAGCGTCCCGGACGCAAGTGCATCACTCCTGAAAGTGAGCCGCCCGGTCGAGGTCAGGTACAGATAGCCGCCTCCGGTGCCCGTGGCTGAGCTGCGCAGGCGAAGGAGGGTGGTCTGGGAGCCCTGGCTGTTGACCCGGAATGCGACGGAGGCGTAGGCGTCGGGGAACGGCCCGCCAGGCAGCGACTTCTTCGCCCAGGTCACACCCGTCGGGCTGTTGCCCGCCGCCGCCCAGGCACCGGTGCGTACGGTGGCGCTCTGCGCCGAGATTCCTGCGGACGTGGTCCATGCGGTCAGGTCTCCCGACTCGAACCCGTCGGCGAAGACGGCCGCAGCAGCCGCGGGGGTGGTCGCCTGGGCGCCGGCGCTCATCGACGACACGTTGCCGGAGGTGTCGCGGGCGCGCACCGTCCAGCTGTACGACGTCGACGGCGAGACCGAGGAGTCGTCGTAGCCGGTCGCCGGGGTGTCGACGGTTCCGAGCAGCTCTCCGTCGCGGAACACGTCGTAGGAGGCGAGGCCCACGTCGTCGGTGGAGGCCGTCCAGGTCAGGTGGACCGAGCGCGCCGACCCCGCGGTCGCTGTCAGATCCTGCGGCGTCGACGGCGCCGTGGTGTCGGTGCCGGGTCCGATCCTGCCGGTGCCGAAGGCGACGTCGTCAAAGACGACGTCGTAGGTCAGCCCGGCCTGGACCTCGCCGATCTGGAGGGCACCGACCCGCGACGAGCCGACATCGACCGCGTCGTTGGACAGGTCGGCCAGACGCGCACCGTCCAGCCACACCTCCACGGAACCCGGCACGCCGGACGCGGAACCCACCTGCAGGTGCAGCTCGACCGCGTGCCATCCGGCGCCCGGGGTGGTGCTGCTGAGCGTGTTCGTCCCGTTGGAGTCGTTGTGGAAGCCCAGCCGGCCCGCCACATTGACGTACACGTAGCCGAGCGAGGCGCCGGCCTGGTCGCGCAGCCGCAGCAGGTTCACCTGGTCGGTCTGCGAGACGACGTTAAACCACAGTCTCGACCAGCTGTCGCCGTAGGTGGACGGGAGAGTCTTCTTCGCGTAGGTGCCGCCGTTCTGGGTGACACCTTCTGCCGCGTAGCTGCCGCCGTGGACCGTCGAGGTCTGGACCGTCAGACCCGCCTTGCTCGTCCAGCCCGACAAGCTGCCGCTCTCGAACGTGTCCGCGAACAACGGCTCGGCGATGGCTGGCGTCGTGACGGTCGCCGACACGAGTCCGGACACGTTGCCCGCCACGTCGCGCGCCCGCACGGCGTACTCATGGGTCGAGGACGCCACCACGGTGGAGTCGGTGTAGGACGTCGCCGCATCGAGGTTTGCGAGCAGCGAACCGTCCCGGAAGAGGTCGTAGCCCGTGACGCCGGTGTTGTCCGAGGCGGCAGGCCAGCTGACGTCGACCTGGAAGGGCGATGCCGCGTCGACCGCGATGCTGCCTGGTGCCGACGGGTCGACTGTGTCAACAGTCCAGGACCACGTCGCCGGCGCGGGGTCGCTGGCACCGCCGACTGTCGCGGTCACCGTCAGGGTGTGAGGACCCTGCGCCAGCCCGGTGTAGGCCTTCGGGCTGGTGCAAGCCACCGCCGGCGCGCCGTCCAGCCCACAGGTGAAGGTCGCAGGGCTTCCGCTCGCGTGGAAGGCGAACGAGGCGCTGGTGGTTGCTGCGCCTGCCGGTGGCCCACTGTCGATGATCGTGTCCGGCGCCGGCTCGAAGGTGTAGGTCTGGACGTCGAACGTCTTCCCCATCGAGTCGGTCGGAGCGACCGTGACGTTGCGGCCGGCCACGGTCACCTTGAGGAAGTGATAGACCTCGGCGTCGGACTTCGGAGCCTTTGCCTGGCCGCAGCTGGTGCCGCTCGACTTCGTGTACGACCAGCCGATCGCGTACCGGTCCTCGCTGCTGCACGAGCCGGTGGACTGAGCTTTGGCGCCGCCTCCGCCGGTGAGGTAGTTGACCATTCCGCCGAGACCGATGCTCCGCTGATAGATGTGCGCGTGCCCCTGGAAGGCCAGGTTCACACCGTTGGCCACCAGCAGTCCCTCGAGCGACGAGGCTCCCTGCAGGCTGGTGTCGGAGCTCTCCCCCGGCTGGTCGGAGTAGAGCGGGTAGTGGAAGAACGCGAACTTCAGGCCGGAGGGGTGCTCCTGCAGATCACGCTTGAGCCACTCGTACTGCGCGGCACCCGCCTTCCAGTGTGCAGCGGCCTCGGTGGCGTAGGGACCGGCGCTGCCGCCGTTGAGGTCCGCCCACGCCGCATCCAGCACGTAGAACCGGGCATTTCCGGCGTCGAAGGCGTACCACGGGCTGGGGTAGCTCGCCGCGGAGCTGCCGTTGATGCTCGAGTAGGAGGTCCGCTCGTAGCTGCCGCCGGACGTTGCCACCGCGACGTCCTGCGGCCAGATGCCGAGGTGCGGGTGGATCCCGTCATTCCGGGCCAGGCCGTGGTTGCCGATGGTCGGGAAGACCGGGATCGATGCGCCTGGCACGCCCCACTGACCGGGACCGAAGATGGCGCTGACGTCGGCGCCGGTCTGCTGCAGGTCGCCGTAGTTCAGCTGCGACCCGGACGGGTAGCCGTTGTCGCCGGTCGTCACCGCGAAGCGAACTCCGCTCGCGGCCAGACGGGACATCACGTTCGTCTGGTTGGGGTTGCCGGGTGCCGCGTAGGCCTGGCCCCAGTCACCGAACACGGCGAATGAGTAGGACTCGTTCGAGCCGGCCGGAACCTGCGTGGCAAGGACCGGTGACGGGTTCGCCGCCAGCAGGTCGACCCCGCCGAGGTAGGGGCGATAGCAGTAGCTGCCCCCCGCAGGAAAGTCCAGGCGCGCCTTCCACTGGTACTGGTAGATGCTGCCGACCGCGACGACGATGCTGGTCGCCGCGACGGTAGAGGTCGGAGTGCAGCTGCCGCCGGCGCCGACCGTGCCGTAACGCACGCTGGCCGACGACTGCGTCCGGTCCGTGGCGAAGTTCACGGTCACTCCGGTGCCGACCAGGTCGGTGAGATACGGCGCGCGCGTCAGGTGCCCGTCGTAGACGACGCCCGAGCCGGTCGGTGCCGCGACATCGACATTCCAGGTGTACGACGGGGGCTTCTTGTCGCTCACTCCGGCGGCGGACGCCGTCACCGTGAAGGCATGCTTCCCGGCGGTCAGCCCCGTGTAGGTGACCGTGCCGGAGTCACATGCGGCCGTTGCCGCGGCGTCGAGCTGGCACGAGAACGTCGCCTCCTTGGGCTTGCCGTGGAAGGTGAAGGTGGCATCGGAGCTCTTGCTCTTCGACGGCGGCTTCGTGTCGATCACGGTGTCCGTCTTCTTCGCGGCGTGCGCTGTGCCTCCGAAACCCGAGCACAACACGACCACGACTGCCACGACACCCAACCGAAGGGGGGTGCGACGCATCCGGTATCCATTCACGGCTCGGCCCTCTGTCTCTCAGTCTCCGTGCCCGGTCGCCGCCGACATCGGCGGCAGTCCGAGCGGCGGCTCGGCATCTCTGGTCCCCGTGGATGTCTGCGTGGCGTCCGGCGTCCGGCCGGTCGACGCTGGAAGGCCCTCGGCGCCGTCCATGGCCAGTGCCGGGATCAGGTCGGCCCACGTGAAGTCCGGTGTTGCCAGGCGACGGGCCCGTATGCCAGCGAAGGCCCGGGCCAGGATGGAGCGTTCGGACGCGCGCAACTCCTCGTAGCCGAGACCCTCGACGACCAGTGCCGGCGCGAAGTAGCGGAAGGGCGGAAAGCCATAGGCGTCATCGGTGTTCGCGATGAGCTCGTCGAGAAGCTGATCCGGGTCGATGTCGGAGAGCTCGTGGTCGCGACGTTCGATGATGAACAGGTCCCGGACCTGCACACTGCTGGCGCGCTCACATGGGACCAGTCGTCCGATGTCGTACTTGGGCGGCGGGACGAGCACCTGTGTGAGTGCGTTGAAGCTCATGATCGGGACGTTCATCTCACCGAGCCGGACCCCGATGCCGCGACCCTCCTTGGAGTGCAGGCGGCTCTGGATGCGCAGCCGGCGCCACTCCCGTGGACTCAGGTCGCCGGCCTCAACCGCTCGAAGCGTGTGCTGGCTGATGGTGAGCGGCTTCGGGAACGACAGCGCCGTGCCGTCGGGACGCAACACCGTCATGTCGTCGGACAGGAACCGACTGTTGTTCTCACGGACCAAGCGCAAGATGGTGCCGGTCTTGCCGGTGTCCGTGAGAGCAGAGAGCAGGACGCCGCGGCCATCGAGCTCCAGGCACGCAGAGTGCAGCAGGACGTGGCCGCGCGAGACCAGCACGAATCGCAGCAGTGCCTCGACGATGTTTGTGTACAGGACGTGAGGCGACCGAGTCAGGAGCGGCCCGACGACGACCTGGATCGGCTCCCCCATCTCGACCGAGAAGTCCGAGCCCAGGCGGCCCAGGTGCTCCTGATAAGACACGGCTGCCGGTGACGCGTACTGCGTGACGCGGGTCCGCCGTCGGAGCGCGCCGCCGCCGACCAGGCCGCGCCGGATCTCGATGTCCGGACGTTCCGCCGATGCCTCGGTGGCGAAGCCGGCGAGTTCCGAGAGGGGTACGGCCGACGCCAGGGTGAGAAGCCCGTGCACGTCGTAGCGGAACGGCAGCGCGTCGCTGCTGTGGCGCTGGGCGGGGACGAAGCCACGTTCCCGCAGGTCGACGACAAGGTCGACGGGACGACCCGAGCGCGTTGAGGGAGCCGCGGCGGCGGGTTGATCGAGGCGGCGATCAACCTGCGTGGCGGCAACAGCGGTCGCGGTGTCGAGACGGCCGTGGGGACGAGACATGGACGCTCCAGAGCGAAAGAGGTAGCGATCGGAGATGAGGAATCGGGCGGCGAACGCAGCGATCAGGGTGAGCACGCTCGCGACCAGGTAGTCGACGCCCGCGCTGCGGACCAGCCAGGCGAGCAGCGGCAGCCGGAGGAGCAGGGCGGCGTTGTTCACCGCGACGAACCCGGCGAGCCGGGTCCGCCAGGACCGTGCCTTGGGTCCTCTGAACACGAGCCTCTCGGTGAGCAGGTAGTTCCAGAGCGTCGACACCTGAGTGGCCAAGGAGGCGCCCACGAGCAGGCCGATGTCCGCGCCATCGACGAGCAACCAAAGTGCGACGCTGTTGATGACGATCCCGGTCGCGCCGACCGCGGCGAAGCTCAGAACGCGGGCCGACATCGGGCTGAGCGCACCGAGCATCGAGGCGGCGCGCAGCCCGACGAGCTTGCCTGCCAGCAACAGCCCTTCGCGCAGCGAGGCCTTGCTGTTGCCACTGTGCCTCTCCTGGAAGACGAACGGCACCTCTGCCAGACGCAGGCGCGGCGCCCGGGCCACGATCTCGAGCAGGATCTTGAAGCCGTTGGGCCGCAGCTGGTCGAGGTCGACCGCTCCCCGGCGTAGGGCGAAGAAGCCGCTCATCGGGTCGGTACATCCGGCCAGCCGACGAGGAAAGGCGGTACGAGCGATGTGGGTGCCGGCTCCCGACACCCGCCGCCGGGTCGCTCCGGCAAGCCCGGCCGCGCTCCCTGCGCCGCAGTAGCGGCTGGCGACGACAAGGTCCGCGCCGGCCCGGACACCTGCGAGCACCAGCTCGGGAACGGTCTCCGGCGGGTGCTGGAGGTCACCGTCCATGACCACTGCCCAGTCACCGCGCGCGGTTCGCAACCCGGCCAGGACGGCTCCTCCGAGGCCGCCGACCCGCTCGGGGCCGCTGCGGTGCAGCAGCCGGACTCGTCGCGCGGTGTGTCCCGCGACCGACCGGATGCGTTCCGGCGTGTCGTCGGTGCTGTCGTCGACGAACAGGATCTCGGCATCCACGGAGTGCAGTGCGGCGTCCAGCCGCTCGACGAGGGCCGCCACGTTCCCCGCCTCGTTACGAGTCGGGACGATCACCGTCACCGTCGGCGAGGTCACCACCCCGTGGGTGGGAAGGTAGTCGAAGGTGGGGGCGCTCACGATTGCTCCCCCGCACCGGCCGTGACCGGTCCGGAGCCGGAGGTGGTCAGCCCAGCTCGACGGGCCAGCGCAACGGCTGCCAGGGACGAGTGGACGCCCAGCTTGCGCAGCACGTTCTGGGCATGCGTGCGTACGGTGCTCTCGGACAGCGCCAGCTCGGTGGCGATCTGGCTACGGTTGCGCCCGGCAACCATCCGGGCGAGGACCTCGCGCTCCCGTTCGGAGAGGGTGTGCAATCCGTCCCAAGGACGCCGGGTCAGCTCGCCGTCGCGGTAGCTCGCCACGACGTGGCAGAGCAACCGCGGCGGGATCCACACCTCGCCCGCGGCCACCCCGCGCACCGTCGCGAACAACTGGGCCAGGTCCTCGGTCTTGTCCACCCATCCGGACACGCCCGCCCGGACGAGAAGCGCGACGTCGGCCTCCCGGGCAGTGTCGGCGAGCAGCACGATGCGCGGCGCCGGACCGGCGGGCCCGAGAGTCGCCGCAAGCTCACCACCGGGGGTCTCCACGTCACAGTCGAGCAGCACGACGTCGGCGCACAGCCAGATGACCGACGCGCGCGCCTGCAACAACGTTTCGGCGACACCGATGACGAGAAGATCGGGCTCGAGCTCGAAACGCTCGGCCAGGCTCTGCGTCAGGGTGCGCTGCCTGCCGACGAGCAGGACGGAGGTGTCGGCCACCCGTTCACCTTGTCGACCTCAGCTGTTCACCGGAACCTCTGATGACATGAACCAGCGCTACAGCCGATGCCGTAGCCGACCGTCCAGACCGAGGTCGACCCGTCTAGGGTGCGCGCTAGACGAACAGGTCCAGCAACCCCATCTGCACGGCTATCGACACCGCCTGCAGCCGCGAGTGTGCCCCTAGCTTGACGAGGACGTTCTGGACATGGGTGCGTGCCGTGCTGTCCGCGATGCACAGAGCGACCGCTATCTCTGCGGTGTCATGTCCATCGACGAGCATGGCAAGCACTTCACGCTCCCGGGGACTGAGCTGCCGCGCCAACCGCTGGGCCGCTCCACCCTCCGCCGGTGCCGAGACGGCCCGCCGGAGCACCACGAGGTCGAATGCTGCTTCCCCGTCGGCAACCTGTTCGAGGCGGCGCACGATGCCGTCGACACTCTGGTCCTTGCGCACGAAGCCCGCCGCGCCCACCTCTAGCGCGACGCGGACCACGTCTGCGTCGGGCGAGGCCGACAACATCAGCACCTTGGTCCTCGGGTGGTCGCGCACGATCTCGGCCGCAGCAGCCAGGCCGCTGCCGGCCGCCAGGTGCACGTCGATGATCGCGATGTCGGGATCGCCGTCGCGCACCGATTCGACGACCGCCTCGGCTGTCGTGACGAGCGCGTTGATCGTGTACCCGCGACCGGCGAGGGCCGAACCGAGGGTGTCCAGCAGCAGTCGATGGTCGTCGCAGATCACCAGCCGCACGGCGCCTCAGCCTGTCTCGGCAGCGATAGGGAACTCCAAGCGCACTCGGGTGCCACCGCCGGACAGCGCGCCGGCGGAGACTGCCCCCCCGGCCGTCTCCATGACGGCGGAGACGAAGGCGAGACCCAGCCCTTGGCCGGGAGGAACCTGCCCCCAACCCGGTCCGTCATCGTCGACGTCGACCAGAACCCGCCCCGGGCTGCGGTGGCTGCTGACCCAGAGCGTTCCGTCGGAGCCGGCGGCGCGGGTCGCGTTGTCCAGGATGTTGCCCAGGACCCGCCGCACCAGGACGTGGCCGAGCGAGACCCGGGCACGCGCGGCATCGTGGTCCAGGACGACGCGTCCGGTGTAGGTGAGCCGGGTCAGGGCCACCGCCTCGACGAGGGTCACGTCCAGCTCGCGGCCCCGCGCGTCTACCTCCTCGTCGGTCGCAGCCGGCGCAAGGGTGGCGTCGATGACCTCTGCCAGCAGCTCGGCCTGCTCCTCGATCTGCCGGAGTCGGGCCCGCACCTCGTCGCTCATCTCGGTTGCCGGTAGACGTGCAGCCTCCGACGCGACGACGAGGATGGCAGCGACGGGTTGTTTCAGGTCGTGACAGAGCATCCGCCCGTCGGACGACAGCACGTCCCAGGCGTCAGCGACGTTCATCAACTCACTCATTGCACCCGAATTCCCCCCGAGCCGGGCGTTCCCCCCCAGAGTTCGGGAACGCACCTGCCACGCTAGGTCGCTTTCGCCACCGGGGGCTATAGCCAGTGCGGGGCATCCCCGCGGCGTCGCCCGGCGCGACGCCGGCGTCCTGGGAACGGGGTGCCGCCGGTCAAACCGGGATATCGCTGGACAACTGACCCCGCCATGGCGAGTGGAGACGCTCATAGTCACCACAGGTCACTCCATCACCAGCACGGTCTAGTCCTGTCGTACTAGTCCTGCCGGCCCACGGAGCCGCCTGTCGGAATCGAACCGACGACCTACGCATTACGAATGCGTTGCTCTGGCCAACTGAGCTAAGGCGGCAACCGGCCGGGGCTGCTC